>DATFXP010000067.1:0-12196 GCA_035315785.1 Candidatus Udaeobacter sp.
TGGCTCGCTCGATCCGCACGGGCTGAGTACGACTGTTTATTTCCAGTATGGTCTCACGGCCAGTTACGGCTCCGTGACCCCTATGCAAACTCAGACTGGGAACACTTACCGAACCATCACTGCTAACATCAGCGGCTTGGCGCCACATACTACTTACCATTTCCGGATGGTTGCCAGCAACAGCGGCGGCACCCGAATGGGTAGCGATAGGACCTTTACTACCCAGTAACGCCAGTGATGATCTGGAAAACCTTTTAACATGCAAACACTCTATGTCTCGGCTGCTATGACTCTCCAACTACGTTTTCGCATGAATGTGGCTGTATTTCTCACGGCCTTGATCGCCCCAGCGCTCGTGGTGTTTAGCGAAGAACAGTCGAAGGGAAAATGGAGCACTCCTGCGGCAGAGGCCCAAAAGAAGAGTCCCATTGCCGCAAGCGAATCTTCACTCGCTGCGGGCCACAAGATCTATTCGAAAACCTGCGCTATGTGCCACGGGAAAACCGGGGATGCGGATGGCCCGGCAGTGATCGAGCTCAACATTCACCCGGCTAAACTCTCCAATCCACATTTGGCGAGCGAATCTGACGGATCGCTATTCTGGAAAATTACTACCGGCAAGAAGCCGATGCCGGCATATGGCAAAAGAATTTCCGAAACAGATCGCTGGAACCTGGTGAATTACGTTCGCACGCTTTCAAAGAGATAAAGACCCTCTTTGTGCTCGAGCGGGTTTCAGTCCGCGGCAGCCAAAGCTCACGATTATAATCAGTTGGGGACGTGCTTGTTGCGTTGCGCCGTTCACTCGGTCTTCTGTAACACCGCCCAACTGTAAACCATCAACTCTGGCGTGACGCACGCTCTTGCAAAGTCGCGTTCTTACCTCATACGGCGCACCAGCGGTAAAAAGTAACAACGGCGTTACTTTTCCGAAACGGAAACGGAGCCGACCGCTGCGATGTATTAGGAAAACAAACAACCTATGAAAACTATTCCTGCTTATACAAAAATCGGTCTGCTGTCGCTAGCAGCAGCAATGTTCACGGTCGCGTCTGCGCACGCGGACACATATTCGTGGACAAACTTCCAATCCGACATCGCTGGTGTGGCGCAACACACTGACGCAAATCTTGTCAATCCATGGGGCATGTCGGTGTCGTCTCCTGGCGGCACGATTTGGGTCAGCGACAACGGCACCGGTGTTTCCACGCTTTACGGGCAAGACGGCACGGCACGTTCGCTGGTCGTGACAATTCCCACGGCTGCGCGGAACCGAGACGGGGGCAACCCCACTGGACAAGTCAGGAACACCACCGCGTTTTTCCAAGTGACAAAAAATGGACACTCTGCACCCGCCTTTTTCATTTTTGTCAGTGAAGACGGGTCCATTTCAGGTTGGAACCCGACCGTGGACCCAACGAACGCCGTTATTGCGGTCGACAACGGCACGAATCTTGGCGTGAACCGCGCCGTTTACAAAAGCGTAACGCTGGGCGTCGCCAACGGTCACAATTTTCTTTACGCATCGAATTTCCATACCGGGAGGGTCGAAACCTACGATGAGAATTTTCATCGGGTAACTCCCAACGGCTTCGTGGATCCCAACCTCCCGGCTGGTTACGCACCGTTCGGGATCCGAAATTTTAACGGGGAAATCTTCGTCACTTACGCGAAGCAAGATCACGCAAAACACGATGACGTTGCTGGTCCCGGCAATGGTTTTGTCAACGTGTTCGATACCAGCGGTAACTTCCTTCGACGGCTGGTCTCGCGCGGCAATCTCAACTCGCCGTGGGGACTCGCTCTGGTTGAAGGCGAACTTTGGGTTGGCAATTTCGGCAACGGATTAATTAACGTTTACGATCCAATGACCGGCGCTTTCATCGAGACGCTGATGCGCGCCGATGGCACACCGCTCCAGTTTGATGGCTTGTGGGATTTTCTCCCGCAGGCGGGCGGAGTCTTTTTCACTGCTGGAATCGCGGGCGAAGCGCACGGCCTCTTTGGCTTGATTACTGAGGACTAAAGTTAGAGACGCTACAGTTTGGGGGCGCACGCTTCCTTGTCGTTGCCAAAAGGGTGTTGTCCCGGCAAGGGCGTGCGCTCGCCCATTGAGAATTCGGTCGTGGTTCGTGTGATAGCAGCGATGTCACCATTTCGAAGGTTCTTGAGCCGCTGACTAGCGGCTCTTTCACTGACCGAATTCGCCGCGGAACTTACGGTTTGAAACACGAGGTATACTGGCTAACAAGCAGGAGATTTCGTGGAATGGAAGCGACTTGCCGGCAAGAATCCGTCCAACGGCAAACATCCAGAGTAAAGCCGATCCCGGCGAGGACGTGCACTCACCACTTCGGGTGTTTAGGTTAACCCAACAATTCGTCCTTACCTAAGTGCAGATGCGAGCCTCAGGAGGCTTTCTCGAATTTGCGCGGGTGTCCAGGCAGCAAAACCGAAAACAAACGCTGGCTTGAGTTTCGCCTCGATACAATAAAAGGATAGCGGTGAGGGTTTGATTCCGATGTCAGCGCAGACCTGAGCGACTCTCGCGAAATCTGTTTCGCATCGAAGCCAGGCGACGAAGTTTAGTCCTGCTTCCGGAATTTGAAGGGTAAATCGATCACCGAGCAGCCTGTTGAATTCTTTCATGAAGAACTCTCGCCGCTCGGCGTAAAGCTTTCGCATGCGCTTGATATGGCTCAGGAAAAACCCTTCATTAATGAAACGGGCAAGCGTGGCCTGATCGATCGCCGACGAGTGTTGGTCCATTGTGCTTCGGATTTTAACCAACGAATCGATTAACTGCTCCGGCGCAACGACGTAGCCCAACCGCAAGGAAGGATAAAGAATTTTGCTCATCGTTCCCGCGTAAATGACCCGGCTAAAATTGTCGATTCCCTGCAAGCAAGGAAGCGGCGGCCCAGCAAAACGAAACTCCGCGTAAAAGTCGTCTTCGAAAATGAAAGCGTCGTGAGCACGGGCAAAGTCGAGCAGCGCCGTCCTGCGTTCGAAACTCATTGTCATGCCGAGCGGGTACTGATGCGAAGGTGTTACGTGGATCAATTTGGGATGCTTTCCATTTGCCGTTCGGCCGATCACGATTCCTTCCTCATCGAGGGACTTCGCGATAACTCTTGCGCCGGCTAAGATAAAGACTCTGCGCGCTTGATGAAAACCGGGATCTTCAATCCACACCGGCTCGCCCTTATCAAGGAGCGCCATTGCCGTAATCAGCATTGCCTGCTGCATTCCCCCCACGATCAGGATTTGGTCTGGATGACAACGTGCGCCTCTAAAATCGCACAGGTAAGTGGCAACTGCTTTCCGCAGATCCGCGTCTCCGCGACTGGAAGCGTGCCGCAGTAGGTGGACGCCCTTTTGTGCGAGCACCCGCGATCTGAGCCGTTCCCAAATGTGGATGGGGAATTCATCGACTGCTGGAAGTCCAGGAACCAAGGAAACACCCGCTGTAGCGTCAAGCGCTCCGAGATCAAACTGTTTGCCGACGCGTTGATCCGGGATCGCCTTTACCCGGTTGGAGATGCGGGGTGAATGCGGGATCTGAGGCAATGATTTCGCTTTATCAGCCGTCAAAAAGTTTTCCGGTAGCGGATGCGCCACAAAAGTTCCTGATCTGGCTTTAGAGCGCAGATATCCTTCTGCGTGAAGCTTCGAAAATGCGAGGTTAACCGTTAGTCGTGAGATGCCTAAGTCAACAGCAAGGATCCGAGATGAAGGAACCCGACATGCGCCGCTAGTAAAACTGCCCGACCGCAGCTCATCCCGGATTTGGCGGTACAGTTGATCGTGCAGTGGTTCGGCCGCAGAGCGATCGAGCCGAATCATTTCGAACCCGATGATTGAACGGCGCCGTCTTTTTCTCAGAAGCGATTTCCTACTCGACATAGCCCAGTCCGCCCCGTTTCGCGAATTACTCTGCAGTCTGGCTGTCTATTATCAAGGAACAATGGAATCATGTTTGCATCCCAATCTCCGGCACAAAACCGGATGCGATGCAAACTGGCCTTATCAAAACTCGATAACTGGACCTTGTGCTGTTTGCCACATTCGCGTTGTTGAATTGTTATGTTTATCAAATCAATTGGAATTGCTTTCGTTGGGGTTATGCTCTTCGTCGCAAGCGCAGCGGCTGGGAACTCGGTGCTAGAAGGTGTTGTTAAGGATGCCAAGGGACATCCCGTTCAAGGTGCGGATGTTCAAATTGAATCGAAAAACGGCGGCAAAGTGCTCATGACCGTTAAAACAGATCTAAATGGTCATTACACTTCGAAAGGCCTCGCGGCGGGCACTTACCGAGTGACATTGGTTGTGCACGGCGCGCCAAAGACTTCCATCAATAATACAACGCTCGAACCAGATGAGTCGGCACAGCTTAACTTCGATCTAACTCAAACGCGCGCATTTGTAACCGTAAAGAAGGGTATGCATAGGGTTTGGATACCGGCATTTACGGGAAGTCGTTTGCCAGGCCGCTGGGTTGAAGTTGATGACGGCGGGGCCTGGGCGGCGGAAGCTACCGCCAACAACATTGTGCGGGTTAGCGGAGAAGAACTACAACGAACAGTTCACAGTCTGGATATCAAAAGGGGGCAATAACTCAGCCGGAACTCTGCCCACATACACCTCCGAGCGAGCGTGTTTTACCGTTCGGTTAGCGTTCGCTGCACACTTAATTGCCATCAATATCAATACGTTATTGATCCGCTTGACGCTGGTCTTTCGCGTCACGAAGATTCAGAACAAGATCGTAGCCGTGGCCGCTCGGATAAGGTTTACCGGCCCGCTTAAACCCGTAATCAATCGCAAGGCGCATTGCTCGTGCATCAGCACGGGCCGTCGCGAAAAGATTCTCGTTTTCAGCCAAATTGATTAACTGACCGATGATCCGACGCGAGAACCCTCGCCCTTGATGTGATTTAGCGACGGCTACCCAGCCCAGCTCAACAGGATATTCGTCTGATAGAATGGATATTCCCGCTTTCGCGAAAACCTTATTCCGATAGCTCAATAAGGGGTGTTTCAAGGCACCGATTCCGACGAGTTGCCCATTGGATTCCCTCAAAAACAACAACTGAGAAGCATCGCGAATGCGTTGGGTTACGCCTTCCGGATCGACTGTCCCGGCTTCGATGACCAGCTTCTCAAAATCAGCTAACGCGTGCGGGCTACAATCTGCGGGCGAAAGTATGGACGAAGTTACCATCGCACTGTCTTGCCGGGATGAATCGCCGGAATCCTGCACCCGCCGCGCAATTGTTCCGGCAATTCACGTTATTTTATCATTGGCGAGTGAAGAACAAAAGAGACAGAATCGATAACTTGGCGACAACGAACTTGAGTTGGTAATCTT
Organism: Candidatus Udaeobacter sp.; assembly: GCA_035315785.1. Lineage (GTDB taxonomy): Bacteria > Verrucomicrobiota > Verrucomicrobiia > Chthoniobacterales > UBA10450 > Udaeobacter. The sequence goes on from DATFXP010000067.1 coordinate 5,372, forward strand.
CCCCCATTACAATCGAGCGCAAAGAGAGCAACAATGAAAAGCTACATTTCACGAATCGCAGTTGCTGTATCGCTAGGCATAACTGTCCTGCCTGCGCTTACCCCGTTCGCTCAATCCCAAACACATCCGTGGTGGTTTTATGGCTGCCCCAAAGGTGTCCTTGCACAAGTCCCCGGCGATGTACCGGGCCCCGGCACTGCAGGGTGGTCCGAATATCAAAGCTGCTTAGAACAAAACTTAAGCGTGTCGCCTAAACAGAGTGCCCAAATAGCACCTATTCTCTCCAATGAAGGACAGAAGTTAATAGTGATCAGGAACAACAACTCGCTTTCTGACGCGCAAAAGAGACAAGAGGTTAAGTCCCTACAGGCGCAGTCAGAGCCGCAATTGAAGGCGATTCTCTCATCTGCTCAGTACGACAAACTAAAAGTCGTCCGCTATCAGGCACTTCGATGGGTCACTCAGAAAAGACTTGGTTGGCAGTAATCTCGCGCCTGCTGACATTTCAGCGCTGAAACCAACGCTTTAGCTTGCTCCCGAGAAATATCTTGCTTCTCACCGCGCGCTGGGGATAGGGCCAGGAGCAAGAGTGTGCAAATGCACAAAACTCTGACAGATAACGATTTTCACCCGCCGTGCACCGACATGCAGCGTCCAAGAATAATCGTTGAGTCGTATACCCTATTCTCGGCTACCTCTGATTTGACGGCGAGATCGTACAAACGATCGGCGTACGACGACCACGCGTTGTACCAGCTCTCAGCGTCACCCGCTTTGATGTCTGCTGCAATCGCCCATGCTTCGGCGATCTGTGCACCCAGTGGGCCGTAATCGAGCGTGCGCAGAAATTGTCCGTCGTACTCAGGATCGTCGAAATAGATTTTCAAATAAACTCGTTCTCAAATAACATACTACAGAGGTGAGCGACCCGGAGAACGGATGACTCTACTGTCAGAATGAATCGTGATCGTTCAGTGCGCCAATGAAGGCTAGTGGTGAGGCGCAGCCCAGGTACCGATCGACAAACCGGTAAGTACGAATTCGACCGCAAGCGCAGTTAAAATTATCCCCATAACCCGGGTGAGAATCGCTGCTCCCTGTCGGCCAATGAATCGCAGAATAACGTCGGACAGAAGAAGTAAGATGTAATTAAATACCAACACGACCAGCAGCACTACAGCCGTTTCGGCGCGTTCGCTTACAGAATAGACGTCGTTATCGTTCAATAAGATCACGGCCGTGATCGAACCCGCACCGGCAATGGCAGGCACCGCCAGCGGGAAAACAGCAAGATCCCGACCTTTCTCGACGGAGGCGCCGGGCTGGTCCAGCCAGCCGAAGACCATCTGTAAACCGAAAACGAATAGAATAAGACCGCCGGCGATTTGCAATGAGCGCAGACGAATTCCCATCGCATCGAGTACGATTTGGCCAATTATGCCTGCGACGACCAGGATTACCGCGGCGTAGAGAGATGCTCGCAATGCGATCCTGCGACGCTCCTTGCGATGCATGGCAGCAGTTAACCCTGCAAACAATGCGAGATTGCTGATCGGATCGACCGTGGTCCAAATCGTCATGAAATCGCGAATGATTTTTTCGAGCATGAAGTGAATGGCAACGAATCGGAAACTAGATCAATGCTCCGATGATTGCACCGCGTTTTCTTGTGCGTTGATGGCTTGCCATCGTCCGTCCCGATAAACGAAAACGTCAGTGAACACGGTTTTACGTACTACGTTTCCATCCCTATTCGTCGCGACTACCAACCCGTTGACAATACCAACATCGCCATAAACACGAATCTGAAGACCTTCGAAGTGTTTTGTAAGATCGGCTGGCGAAAGGTGTGTCGAAGAAAACTTGATGTGTTGTGCCTTGGTTAAAACGTCGCCAGTCACAACTGGGTGCAGGAAATCTGCAGCTAATATGTGTTCTAGTTCCGCCGCATTGTGCTCGTTCTTCAGCCACGCATTTTCCAGCGGCATGAGGGCATCGCGATCATTATTGCCGGGGCGTTTCTCATCGCCGACAGCGGACAACGCACATAAGAGGACTATTGTTGCAGCGAGAATACAGCGAAAATATCTCATAGCGAAATCGGCAAACCGTCTAACGAGCAACAACTTAGTCATCGCCTACGACAGCGAAGCGTAACAAGCTAGCAAGCAACCCCGTTAACCTGCTGGCGACCTACTCGATCTCCGCGGTAATCGTGCCGTTGACGTCCTTCAACGTGACCGTGTCAACGCCTGCAAGCTTTACCTTATCGAAGGTTACTGAAAGTCCCTCGTCGTCCACGAGGTTGAAATCCCAGGTCTCCGACTTTGCGTCATTTTTGAAACGGACGCTGATCTTTCCGCCAGCAGCCAAGACTTTTCCGTCAAGAAGGATATTCGCGTCCCAATCCTTGTTGTCTGAGGCTGTGATATAGAGACCTTCAAAGCTTCGCCCGGTCTGGTTCACTAGCGTAAAATCGAGATCATTCGCGAATGCGCTTGTGAGGGTTAGGAGAAGGATAAAGAGAAAGCAACGAAATTTCATAACCGAAAGCTATTTCTTCTTTTTCTTCACTTTAGTGGTCTTTTTGTAAACCGTGCGACCATGTTGGTCCTTCACCTTTGTAGTCTTGAACACTTTATTGCCTTTTCTCTTCTTGCTTGTGTATTCGTAATAGCGTGGTTGCCGGTAGATTTTAGGTTGGTTGAAGTAGGGATCGAAATCACTCGGATCGGGCCGGTCGCCTACATAGACGGCGAATCCATCTGAAAAGATGGAAGCATGGCTTAGTTCGCCACAGCCCACGACGAAAAAGGCGATGAATAAAATCTGAAAGAGACGGCGAAAAGGCACTTTCGTCGTCTACCAAAAACGCTTTCGTGCGTCAACGGGAAATGTGCATGCGCAAAATCGCCAATCTCGACCGGGGAATTTTGCCTAGCTCAATGCAATGCTATCGGTCACTTGGAGTCGCGCTTTTTGCAACAACAACTTAGCCACTTCCCAGTAACTACAGCGTTCAATTTTTCCGCTGCAAGATAGTGATGCGGCCGGCTAGGAAATCGATGGTCCGCGGATAAATCCATGCTGGCACAGGTGCTGTCTCGGCGTCGAACACGATAATATAGGGAAATTTCCCGAGGAGGAGATCGCTGTAATATTTGCGCACGGTGTCACTCGGCACCCGGTAATTCCATGAATAGACGCTGATGCGCGTTGCGGCATTGCTGAAGTCGTGTCGTTTCAGGATCAGAATGCAGCTCAAAATCGCGAGTGTGATGATGAAAATAGCGCCCGGAAATCCGACGATTTCAGGAATGCGGCCAAGAGCGGCAAGATAAGCAGTGCGATTCGGTTGGCCCCCGTAGCGTGGCGTGACGGTGTAATTGTAGATGAAATCGTTCCAGAACCTACGCGGCTCATAAAGTGCGGTCGGGCATCCGAAGAGAAATCCAACAGGGATCATGGCTAGTCCAATCCCGAGTTGCCGACTAAGAATTATTCTTCGAACGCTCTCACCTTTTGTGGCGAAGAAGTGCGCGACAACCAGCGCAATTGCGACAGCCAGCCCGTTATATTTGGTCGCGGTCGCGATGCCGGTCAAAAAGCCAGCCATGCCGTATTCCACCTAGCAGGAACGGATATGAGCTGCTGTGCGAACCAGAACGCTGCTAGCATCCAAAACACGAGCGGAATATCGGCTGTGAGGAAATGTGCGTAAGCGATAAATCCGGCGCTCGTGGCAAAGACAAACCCGATCAGAACGGCAGAAAATCTTCCGTAAAAACCACAACCAAGACTGTAAGCGAGTGCAATTGTGCCGAGATAGAGAGCGGCGGTCAGTAACCGTGATCCGACCAATTTTGCTGAATTCGCGATTTTTGTTCTTTCCGTCGGCACTCGCGCGATCTTCAACACTGCTGCTATCGGCCAGACAACGAATGCATGGTTCAAATACGTGTGAAATGGCGGCTTCCCATAGCTGCCCGGCCGCAACGCACGGAGACCGCGTAACGCCACTTGATCGGGATTCCAGCATTCGACGCGCCCCCAGGTGATGCCGTGCAAACAAAAAATGAACGCGAGCAACAGCGCCGCGGCCAACAGTGGATCAATGCGTCCAATTCCTTTTCGTCGCTCCGCTGATTCGGATGCGGAAGTTGTCATGCGAACTTGTGTGATTTCGGACAATGTCAGAGCCGCTTCGTGTTACAAGCGAAATCCGCTGACATGCGAAAGTCGCCTAACTCCTCCCCCTCGAGTTGCCGCTCGCCCTAAACTATGTACACAACTAGCGCTCGCTTTTCCTTCCCAGTCCCAGTTTTACTGATGGTTCCCACCTTCGCTTAAGGCTATAGCGCGCAGGCAGGCGGTTTGCGGTGCGGGGTTGTTCACTTCGACTTGTGCGCTTACTTTCTGCAGGCCCACATTGTGCGGATGTTCAACTGAGTCCGAATCCGGTTTGAGTTGCCACAATCCTTCCAAGCTCGGCAGTTCGCGCAGAGCAAAATCTGGCCGCGTTTCTGGAATGGGAGCAGCGAGCCGCTCTTAACGCGAATTTATTAGCCGCGTTCTACTCACGAAAATCGTCGCTAGATTTGTACGTATGAATCACGGCGCCGTGGGCGTCGAGTACTCGAACCGTCGCGTCCTGCGCGAGCCTGCGTGACCGAAACCTCGCGAACTCAACGGCGTGGCGAACCGCATCGGGTCCTGAATACCAGATCGGCCCGCACCGAAACTTATCGCTGGTAAGATCAAAGCCGTCTCCATCCTTGCGAAGACGGAGCTCATAAACGTCCTCGCTGGTCAATCCAACCCTGTTCTCCTCATTACCCTTTCGCCCCATAACCCCTCGCCCCAGATCTTATGACGCCTACGCCGTGACAATCTGTTCGTCAATTAAACAATGGTGCCCACGAGCAGAAAACCGTTAGCGCGCGAGGGAATCGGAGAAATTTTCTCAGCAGTTCCTTTTTGGCTTCGCTTCACTGTGATTGCCGCGGCATTCGCAAGATCAACTGAAGGTGATACATGACGAGTTGATACGGTCGCCTCCGACGCGTTTCTGTAAATCGCTCAGATGACCTTTTGATTGCGGTGAGCAGAAACGAAACAGGCAGACTTCCACACATGAAACCGAGCATACTCCCTTTGATTCTCATTTCTCTTGTCGTCGGCTTCGCCTTATTACCGCCAGCGCGCGCCGTAGTTCCGCTGCCGGACGGAGGTTATCCGGGAGGCAATACGGCGGAGGGCCAGAAGGCTCTCTTTAGTCTGACCGATGGCACCTATATACAGCAGTCGGGTTCTTGTCTCTGTGAAACAACACTACGCGCAGCCTTAACACAGGAATCGGCGCCGGGGCGCTCGTGGTAAATAACTCAAACGAAAACACTGCCAGCGGCGCAGGAGCTATGCGAATGAGTTCTCTCTTTCGAGTCCGTCATGGCTTGCGCATTGCTGACTCCGTCGACAAGATCATTTCAATCATCTCCCTGTCACTTTGCAGGTCGGATCCGGTGACCTCGTCAACCACTCCGAGCCAATACGCCTCATCCGGCGTGAGTTGGTAATCTTTCGTTTGCAGCAGGCGACACAATGAAACAACAAAGTACCATAGAACCTCCAGTTTGTCTGCCGCATGGCTCTCCAGATAAACTTTTTGCTCTTCTTCGCTTTTGCTTTTGAATTCGGCGCTTTGCGCGTGGGTCAGAAACAGGGTGCCATAAACCTCCAGCTGAGCATCCATGTCCTTCGTTTGCGAAGCGTAATCATGAATGAGATTGAAGTCGCTCGCCACTTCGCGCATTCCCGTGCGGCTTAACAGCCAATCATCTTCCTTATGTCGTCTGCTTCTGAAGTCCACGATGGCACGAACCAACTCGGGCTCCAACTGCTTGGTTGGCCACTGCGCGACGTTCTTGCGCTTCTTCAAGTAATTATCGGCCGCAGTTTGGACCTCTTGCAGTGATTTTTGCTTTGCAATCGCCTCTCTCAGCAACCTCGCATTTTCCGGTGTGAATTTGGCCGTCAAAGCCTCAACCAATTCTTCCAGCGCTTCTGGTCCATCCCGAAATTTCTCGATTGCATCCTTCAACTGGACCACGCGCCAGATAATCCTTCGGAACGAAGAACGCGCCAGGCGAAGGGCAAGCCTTTCGTTGGCCTCCTGCAGATTGGCCGCGACCGAGGTTGCCCCCTCAAAGGTCAGGATTTGCTCGAACGCCTGTCTGGACCCGTGATATAGAATGTCAGCTTGCGGTTCCGCGATGGCATAATCACCCAGCGCCAACAAATCCGCTGCCGCGCTCGCTGCCGTCCCTATCACGACAGTAATTAATCGGCATCTTCTTCCATCCTGATCCGGAGCCTTAATTAGAAAACGGATGCCCTCCGCTACCGCAGACGATCCCCCTGGGCTGTCGATGTAAAGGGTTATCGGATCTCCGCTCGCGGCCCGGAGCTCTTTTATTCGCGGGCTTAGGGCGTACGCAGTCTCCTGCGTTATTTTTCCCGTCAGGAATAATGAGCGCGCGAAATTCTCTCGATAATCCTTGTCGTAGACGGGCATTTACGCAACGTCGCCTCGTCGCCCTGGTCCGACGCGGCCTCAGCTTTCCGATTCACCTCTATTCTGTAACGGTTTGAGTCGACAAACGCCTTCACATCCCCGTCATATTTCTCAACAATGATCCGAACAACTCTCGCCAGACGATCGTCCACGCTCGAGGCTTGTTCTTGTTCAAGTCTTTTGTCGAGCATTCCTATCAATCCCTTACGCGTAATGGGAGCCTTTCGGCCATGGAGCGACCAAGCCAGATT
>DATFXP010000068.1:0-5483 GCA_035315785.1 Candidatus Udaeobacter sp.
GCAGGCTGTATCATTGGCGTGGTTGATCGAACAAAAATCATCGATGGCAGCAAGATCAAACCCGGTGACGTAGTTCTCGGTTTGGCTTCCAATGGTCTGCACACAAATGGTTATTCGTTAGCGCGAAAGATTTTGTTCCAGAAAATGCGGCTCAAAACGAGTTCGCGTCTACCCGGTTCGAGAATCACGGTCGCCGAAGAATTGCTGCGCGTGCATAAAAACTACCAACCCCTGCTGGCAAAAGTTCCGGTTGGTCTATTCCAAGGACTCGCTCACATCACTGGCGGCGGCTTGATCGACAACTTACCACGGGTGCTTCCAAGAAATTGTGACGCAGTAATTGAAACGAAAAGCTGGCACATCCCGAGCATCTTCCAAATCCTGCAGAAAAATGGAAACGTCGATGCTCAGGAGATGTATCAAGTATTCAATATGGGCGTTGGAATGGTTGCCATTGTCGCGGAGCAGAATGCACGAAAAGCAATGTCGATTTTAAGAGCGAAGCGAATCGGCCGGATCGAGCGCGGATTAGGCAAAACGGTTTTGAAATTCTAATGGTAGGCTCGTCGCGCTGCGACGAGCGAACGCCGCAGCGCGGCGTCCCTGCCACAATCACCCAGGCAAGTGCGGCGATGCCGGATCGGTCGCGTTCACCGCAACTTCCAGTTCCGGCTCAGTTGCTGGAGTGGCCGGTTTGCCTTTCCGCGATACGCGCTGCAGGCCTGCTCGAGACGCGGCAAGATCAACCAGTTCCGCTACGCGCGATTTCAATGCGCGCGCCCGCGTTCCGAGAAAACCCAGGAAAGCCAGGTAAAAACCGATGGGCCACAGATCAATGTGAGAAACGTTTACCTGGTGGTAAATCAACAAGCTTATCACGACCAAATTGAAAATGATCGTTGTGGTCACCATCCGGCTGCGAAGACGTACGCGGGTCAAGAACTTTCCTCCCACATGATCTTCCGTGACGGTTTGAAGCGCAATGCTCCACCAGAAGTTGCCGTAGATTTGAATGTCCCAGTCGTTCCAACCACTGTCGGTGGAATAGCGCCAGCCTTCTTCATCGAGCAACCGGAACATTTCGCCCAGGAAAAAGTGGCGGTCCCTCCCCTGCTCGCTCCAAAATGCGCGGCGACTCAGGCTGCCTCGTGAACGCGCGCCTTCAGGCAAATGTTCGTGTTTCCGGATGACGTTTGCTGGTGTGCGCTTGAAACGCAGCCATGTGAAATATCGAGAGAATCCGCGGACGAGCGGTTGCACAAACGCAAGGATCATTACTAGCAGGCGCGCGTGCACCGTGTCGAACTTCGGTTCGATCCGCGCACGAACCATGTATGAAAGCGCCACACAAAAAGTACCGCCCAGCATCAGGTACGGAACAATCCGCAGGCCGGGCAGAAAAATTCCGAGGCCAAAAAGAAAGATCGTCAGCGCAAACCATTCAATGCTGCTCAGGTATGCAGCGACATCTGATTGCGGCGCGGGATAGATCGATTGGAAAAATCCTTCACCGAAAATCCCGTGATAAATGACCGGACGATTAACAAACCAGCTGAAGCGTGTAGTGCCGTAGATTTGGCCGCGCCATTTTGCTGTCCCGGTCGGGCCGAAAAAGATTAAATGTTTGAAGCGCAGCAAAGATTCCGCTTCGCCGTAGCCGTCCTGCTGTTTCATGAAAGCGCGCAGCGTAAAGCGCCGATAATGCCACACGATCGCAGTCGGGCTGAAAGAAATGGCCCCTCCAGCCTGCTGAATTCGCCAGCAGAAATCCACGTCGTCGCCGGCCTTGCGATATTCGGGATCGAATCCGCCTACACCTTCGAAGGCCCAACGGTAAAACGCCATGTTACAACCGGGAATATGCTCGGCGACGGTATCCGTGAGCAGAACATGATTTGGGCCGCCGGGCGAGGCAGCAACGCATGCCTGAATCCAGTTTTGTGCCGGTGGCGTGATGTTTGGTCCGCCGACTCCAGCGTAGTCGCCACTGACAAGCGTGCCAATCAGATAGTACAGCCAATCGGCATCCGCCATGCAGTCCGAATCGGTGTAGGCCAAGACCTCGCCCGTGGCATTAGCCGCCCCGGTGTTGCGGGCGTGACTTAATCCATGATTAGTCTGATGAATGTAGCGCACCGACGGGAACTGCGCGGCCACATACGCTGTGTCATCTGTCGAACCATCGTCGACCAAAATGACTTCGTAAGCCGGATAATTTAATTTGCCTAACGAATCTAGGCAGGCAGCAAGAGTGCGAGCACCGTTGTACGAGCAAACAATCACGGACACGAACGGCGTCTTAGGCAACGGAAGATGAGGCGCAGTCGAATTGTTTCCACCAAGCTTTGCTTGAATCGTGTAGAACGCCTTCTTCGGTTTGCGCTCCCGCGTGACGATGCCGAACGCCCAGTCCATAACTTCCTGGCCGCCCGTAAACCATTCGTCCGTCCAGGCGAAAAGAATCGTGCCGGCAAGACCGCATTTCACCACACTGTCGACGTGCCAGCCGAGCATCTCCGCTTGCTCCTCTTGTGAATGCCGGATGGTGTCCATACCGAATTCACCGAGGATGAGCGGTTGCTCGCCGGTGAGATTTTGTAGCCGCAACAGATAACCCTCGAACTCACGCTGGTTGTGAAGGTAAACGTTGAAACAACAAAAATCGGTGTTTTGCGGGAGCAGATACTCAGTCGGCGGATACGTCGCGTAGGAAAAAAGCGCGGCGGGATCGATTCCGCGTCCGATACCAATTAGCTGCTCGACAAATTCAGTCACCCGACGCGTACCGAGCCAACGCGCCATCGTGCTGGAAATTTCGTTGCCAACCAAGTAACCGAAGATTGCCGGATGGCCGACGTGCGTCTTAACAGCAGCGCGGACGTTTTCAGCGATCTGTTTACGTGTCGATCGTTCGCGGAGAAACTCGATGTGCTTTTCCCAAGGGAGTGTCACCAGAACGCGCATCCCCGCAGCAGCACAGCGATCGAGGAACCAGCGCGGCGGCGAATGATAAACCCGCACAACATTCACTCCCGCCTCACGCATCAGCGCCAGATCGGCATCCAACTGCTCAGGTTCGCCGAAAGATTTTTCACCTATACCCGGTTTGAACGGACCGTACGTGACACCTTTGACGAAGAATTTCTTGTCTCCGTCGAAAAAGAACTTCGCTTTGGGTCGGATGCGGGAGTTTGTTGCTTCTGTCATGTCGAGCAGAGTCGAGACATTTCTCGACGTCTTCTTTGCTTTAGACGGAGAGACTCCTCCAGCCTTCGCACAAAGCTCCAGCAGGGCAAGCGACTTCGCCTTTCAGCTGTTTCACGTGGACGCTTTTAACGATCGCATCCTTCCAAGCGACCGCGGGTTTGTCTGGTAGGGTAGGCGGTCCTTGCGCGCTGAGTTGCAATTCGAATGGCGCGCACGCAGTGCCGCTTCCTAGCGTCCTATATCGCTGCCAATGCTTCACGCACGACAGCACCGGTGCGCTCGATGTCTGCCGCACTGTGCGCTGTGGAGATAAAGCCAGTCTCAAATTGCGAGGGCGCGCAATAGACGCCGCGGTTCAGACAAGCGTGAAAAAAACGGGTGAACATTTTCAGATCGGTTCGCTGCGCGCCGGCGAGATCGAATATCGGTGCAGCAGCAAAAAGCAAACAGAACATCGAACCGACCCGGTGAAACGTAATGTCATTCTTTGTGCTTTTGATAGCGTCACGCGCCAACGCTTCTAGTTGCGCGCCTAATTCCTCGAGCGATTTCCAGCCATCGATTCTTTCCAGCTCACGCAACTGCGCGAGACCGGCAGCCATTGCGATCGGATTTCCAGACAAAGTTCCCGCCTGATACACCCGACCATCCGGGGAAAGTTGGTCCATGATTTCGGCACGGCCGCCAAATGCGCCGACCGGTAGTCCGCCGCCAATGATTTTTCCAAGGGCGGTCAGGTTTGGCTTCACTCCATGGATCTCCTGTGCACCGCCGCGCGCTACACGGAAACCGGTGATCACCTCGTCAAAAATCAGAAGCGCATCGTTGTTCGTACATTCTTCGCGCAGGACCGACAGGAAGTTTTCTCTAGGAAAGTAAAGACCCGCGTTGGCTGGAATCGGCTCGACAATTACCGCCGCGATTTCATTTTTGTTTTCCTGAAATGCTTTCCTCAACAACTCCGCATTGTTAAATGGCAGCGAGATTGTGAGATCAGCAAACGCTGACGGAACACCAGCGCTGCTCGGTTGACCGTGCGTTAACGCGCCGCTGCCGGCTTTCACCAGCAGTGCATCCGCATGGCCATGATAACAGCCGTCGAACTTGACGATCTTATCGCGCCCGGTGAAAGCGCGCGCGAGCCGGATGCATGACATCGTCGCTTCCGTGCCGCTGTTCACCATCCGTACCTTGTCGATTGAAGGAATCCAATCGCAGATCAATTCCGCCATCTCCACTTCCAGCGGATTCGGAATTCCAAAACTCAATCCACGCGTCGCAGCGTCGCGAACCGCTTCGACTACAACTTTCGGCGCATGCCCAAGAATCACCGGTCCCCAACTGCCCACGTAATCGATGTACTCATTTCCATCCACATCCCAGATCCGTGCGCCTTCCCCGCGCGCAACGAAAAAAGGGTCACTGCCGACATTGCGAAACGCCCGCACCGGCGAATTGACTCCGCCAGGAATGTGTTTCTGCGCGCGAGCAAATAATTCGGTAGAAGACAGAGTCATACGCTCATGATAATCGTTAAATAATTAAATCGTTAAATCGTTAATCTTTAGCGCCCACTGATCACCGATACATCCGGTGTATGAATCGCCTCATCGCGTTGACACGTTCTGCGCGCACGTTACGCTCATTTCTCACGCAACCGGCGGGGTAGCCAAGTGGTAATGTCGCGGTTGCAGACCGGGCTGTAGCTTCGTGCGTCAAGTCAGTTGCGATTCTGTTGCCCTTTCCCAAGGGCCATAAGAAAAAGCTTTGCAAAAAAATTAATGCCATTATTATGGCAAAAGAATGGCACGAAAACCCAACCCGGTAAAATCCGTTCAAATTACCGTCTCGACAACTCCTCTCGTGCACCGCTATTTGTCTGCGCTTGTAGACACGGGCTTATACGGGAAGAACGTTGCCGAGGCAGCTGAGCGTTTAATCGCCAAGGGTGTCGAAGTCGCGCTCGCGGGTGGGATTATTCCGCGGAGGGAGATTCGTGGCTAAATCTGCTCGCACGGTCTGGTTGCTCGACGATGACCCGTCGGTGCTGAAAGCGACCAGCCGCCTTCTCGCGGGGTGGATTAAGACAGTCGGTGAATGGATAGGCAAACGTCCTGCCGACGTTCCGACTGCAGCCGTTCAGAAAGAAAAGTTCGAGGCCAAGGAAGTGCTACGCGAAGCAGAGCGCAAAGATGCGATTAAAGTGCTTAAGACGGAACTACAGCGATTGACGCAGGAAAATCAGGAGCTCCGCGCGACAGTGGAGCGACTGACGT
>DATFXP010000069.1:0-10487 GCA_035315785.1 Candidatus Udaeobacter sp.
AGCGATCGACACCTTTCGACCGGACAAAATCAAAGCCGGCGTAATCACGTTCATCATTTCCGAAGCAGGCTTCTTCGGAGTGCTGATCCTCGCGTACCTTTTTTACAATGCGACTTCGCAAAGCGGGCCCGGGGCGCGGCAGTTGGACGTGCTTAAGACGACCGTCTTCAGCATCTGCTTGTTTGCGAGCAGCTTTACAATCTGGCGGTCCGAAGTGGGCCTGCGAGCAAACAACCTCGGGAAAATGAAGGCCTGGCTCATCGCTACGATTGTGCTCGGAGGCATTTTTATCGTCGGCCAGGGACTGGAATACTGGAGCCTTTTTCAGAGCGGCGTGACCGTCGGCTTGGATCTGTTTGCCACCACCTTTTTCACCCTGACTGGATTCCACGGATTACACGTCAGCTTCGGTTTGCTTGCCTTACTGGTCGTGCTCGGTGTAGCTCTTGTCAGTAATTTCAAAAACGGTCACTTCCCTGCGCTTGGCGCTGTCGGTTACTACTGGCACTTCGTCGATGTGGTGTGGGTGCTCGTGTTCGCGATCGTTTACCTCTGGCCTTTGCTCAGATGACGACGCAGCAATTTGTTATTTTCCGCCTGTGTGGATTTAGCGCCAACAGCGCGACATCAATTTCACAGCCTGGGGCAGCGGCCCAGGATTGCGAAAACATCCAGCCATCAGCGCTGAATGCGCGCCTCAACTCATGCGGAATGCACCTTTACATTTGGATGCTGCGGATATTTAACCGCGCTTTTAGCGCTTGCACTTGGTTGAATCGAATTCCTGGGGCGTTGCCCCAGGCTAACGGTGACACTGCGCCTTTGACGCTAGCGACGGCCACACTCGCCACGGAGCGAAACCAACTCCCATGACGACGCAGCAATTTCTCACTTCAGCGTGGACGTGGAATCCGGCGGTGCTGATTGCTGCCACCGCCGCGCTTGTCGCGTACGTTTGGGCGTTCGGCATAAATCACCGGATTGTGTATCTCCTGGCGGGCGCCGGCGTGTTTGTGCTCACGCTGGTGTCTCCGCTCAATGCCCTGGCAGCAGGCTACCTTTTCAGCGCGCATATGCTTCAACACATCTTGCTGTTGCTCATTGTGCCTGCGTTGCTTTTGATGAGTTTGCCGCGCTGGGTCTCGCTTGGATCGCGGTCATGGCTGATTGCCAATCCGTTCGTCGGATGGATCGCCGGTGTGGGCGCAATGTGGTTGTGGCATGCACGGCCGCTTTGCAATGCTGCTGTTTCATCACAGCTTGTTAACGCGCTACAAATTTGTTCACTGCTCTTGTTAGGTGCGATTTTCTGGCGACAAATTCTTGCGCCGCGTGAGGAGGAGCGACTGTCGCCGCCCGGCGCAGTCCTTTATCTTTTTAGCGCATGCGTGGCGTGCAGCATTCTTGGAATCCTTATCACATTTTCGCCGGTGAGCGTGTGTCCGATTTACGCGCAACCAGCTTCTGATCGCCTGGGCCTTCTGAATTTGGTCCAAGCGAACTGGGGTATCACTCCGGACAAAGACCAGCAACTCGGCGGTCTACTCATGTGGGTACCAATGTGTCTCGTGTACCTGACAGCGATCATTGCGCAGCTTGCACGCTGGTTCGCGCATCCTGTCGCGAGCGCACCAGTCACAGGCAAATCTTTATGACAAACGAAGTACATCCGAACGTGCCCCCAGGCTGGGAGCCGTTGCCACACGAAACGCTCCCGCGTCCGAACTTTTTTCCCGCCGGCCTGGCGATGGGAATAACGTTCCTTTTCTGGGGGCTGATCACCTCATGGGTTATTCTCGCCGTGGGCATCGGTCTTTTTTGGGCGTCGCTTGCCGGATGGATTTACGAAATTCTCCGTGAACCAAGTCACCGCTGATCATCCGTTACCAGAACGGCCGCTGACGCCCGAGGAAATTACTCGCCGGCGATTCCTGGAAAAACTCTGCATCGGCCTCAGCGGCGTATGCGCGGCCATTCTCGGGATTCCTCTGGTTGGTTTTGTTGTCGCGCCGATTTTTCGCAAGACAACAGGCAAATGGATTTCTGTCGGCAAGATTACCGACTATGAAATTGGCAAAACCGTCAGCGTTACCATCACAGATCCGTCATCACTTCCTTGGGCGGGCATCACGGCCAAGAGTGCGCTTTGGCTTCGCCGTATGAACGACGCCGAATTCACCGCGTTCTCGGTGAACTGCACACATCTGGGATGTCCGGTCCGTTGGCTTCAAGACGCAGATCTGTTCATGTGCCCCTGCCACGGCGGCGTTTACTACTCTGATGGAACCGTCGCTGCCGGACCGCCGCCGAAGCCGTTGATCCGGTATGAGGTGCGGACCGCAAACGGCCAGGTTCAAATCAAAACGATGGAAGTTCCGATCACCACGACCCTATGAAACTGGTGATCGTGGGAATTCGAACATTTCAAGAAAGCCGGGATCAACGATCCCCGCTACAGATGCGATGAAGCGGCTCATTATCGGATCGTGGCGGTGGCTTGATGACCGGCTCGGGATTTCGGCGCTGATCGGTCCGAGCTTGAGACACCTCGTACCGCATGATGCGCGCTGGTGGTACGTCTTCGGTAGCGCAACTCTGCTCGCGTTCATCGTGCAGGTGGTAACCGGGGTGGCACTGGCTTTCTCGTACGCCTCATCTTCCTCGCAAGCTTACGAGACGCTGCAATTCATCACCGATCAGGCGCCTTTCGGCAGGTTCCTTCGAGGGATGCATTACTTTGGCGCATCGGCCATGGTGCTGATGGTAGGGGCGCACATGGCGCAGACATTTTTATTTGGCTCCTACAAGTATCCGCGCGAGATGAATTGGACGACTGGCGTGCTGCTCCTCGCATTTACGATCGTGATGGGATTCACCGGGCAATTGTTACGCTGGGACCAAACCGCCACCTGGTCTGTCGTCGTCGCTGCGGAACAAGCGGGCCGCGTACCCTTCATTGGCAATTTCCTGGCGCAATTCATTCTCGGCGGCACGACGATCGGTGGCGCAACGTTGAGCCGCTTTTTCGCCATCCATGTCTTCATCATGCCGGCGCTTGTATTTCTTTTCATCGGCATACATCTCATGCTGGTGTTGCGCCACGGCATCGCCGAGCCACCAGTTGCCGGTCAGATAGTCGAGCCGGCGACGTATCGCGCCGAATACGAAGAACGAATGCACAAAACGGGGCGGCCATTCTGGCCAGAAGGCGCCTGGCGCGATTTCGTCTTTGGCACCGGGGTACTCGTCGTGATTGCGTTGCTTGCATATTTTGTCGGGCCGCCAAAGCTCGACTCCCCACCAGACCCGAGCAATCTCAACGCCGATCCGAAACCGGACTGGTATCTGCTTTGGGCCTTTGCGTTGCTCGCGCTGATCCCGCCGCAGGTCGAAGGCTACGTGATGATTCTCGCACCGGTGATCATCGGCATTGTTTTGCTGGCGGCGCCAATGCTGAACAACAGAGGTGAGCGCGCACCGTCACGGCGGCCGTGGTCGATTGCTGTCGTGCTGCTCAGCGTGATCATGATTGGCGCACTCTGGATTCAGGGCGCGAGATCACCGTGGTCGCCAAACTTCGATCCGCAACCGCTGACGGAAAAAGTAATCGGTGCAACGAGTGGGCCTGTGTTCGAGGGCGCAAGAGTTTTTCAGGCCAAAGGGTGTCTTAATTGCCACCTCATCAGCGGCGACGGCGGCCGCCGCGGTCCTGATCTCACCTACATCGGGGACACACTTGCTGAGAGCGATATTGTGATCCGCATCGTGAACGGCGGCGTCAATATGCCCGCCTTCGGCAACTCAATTAAGCCGGAGGAACTCGCGCAGCTCACTGCTTTCCTTCAATCGCGCAAGCGTCCGATGCCGACGGGCTTGGAAACGACCCACCGCTAAGGACCGAACCTACGCGCGCCTGCGAGTGGAAAGCTGAAGTAAAGACGATGCCTTTGATTGCGCGGACGACTTGCGTAACCGGAATTGGGTTCCGCATTTAAATCTTATTCCACCATGCCCGATGATCGCTATCAACGTTGGATTGACGCATCCTCCGCATCAAGTGCGGTCGAGCCGTTCATGATTCCTCTCGTTCAAGGACTCCGTCGCTTCGATTGCCATCTCATTCACGAAGACGCCCGTTTCGCCGCCCTCAATCAGGAGCAATCATCATCCGCGCGCGAGAAAGCCCTTCTCACCGACCGAGTTACATTGTCCTATTTCTGGGTCCTTGCCGCGTTATGAGCTCGTCCGCACACTGGATCAGCGTTGGCGCATGGGTGCGACAACTCTACCGGATGAGTTCGGTAGTCGCGTTACTGCGTTGAAAAGACCTAACCAGTTTGCGTCAGCCTCTCGATTCCCATTCGTCCACGAATCTTCCTATGAGCTGCAGATTGAAGAAACTGCTCCCGTTGTTCGAGCAGTTTTCTGGAGTCGCGCATGACGCGCTCCGCTCGTTTTACCAACATTGCGCGTGGAATGGTTCTGACGCGCGCGAATAATCTTGATTCCCGCCTTCGGCAGCAAAAAGAGCGTAGCACTAGACAAAAATTTAAGTCGGTGGCGTCTCTACCATAGATGAGCACGCCACCCAAGCCACCGGAGCGGCTCGCCGAAATCCTGCAGGAAATTCTCGCGTTGTCTGACCCAACGCGGACGAACCAATCCGAATCCGTTAGCGGCAGTGATCCAATCGAAAATGTCGACGCACACGGTGTTGAAGAAAAATCGCAACAGACAAAGGAAGAAGACAACACTCGGCACTGACCGTAGCGCAGGTCTTCGCACATGGGTGCCCGCTAGTTAGCAAACTGCTATTTACGGGGAACCGCGATCTTCAGGCGAAATTCTTGATGAACTCGCTAAAGCGGCTTCCATATGAGGCAGCGCCGGCATAACTCAGTTGGTTAGAGCAGCTGATTTGTAATCTCATGAAAGCCCTAGCTGACGAGTTATTACTATGGTGCATGTGCGAATGTCGGCGACCAAGAACGACCAGTTTCGACACTGAAAGAGTCAACGGCCGTCAACGGTCTTAGGCCCTCGTGTGCACGTGGAATCGTCTGACGCCTCGAACATCAGCGCAGCATCAGCATTTCGGCAAAATCTCGAATACTTCATCGAGCCGCGACATGTTGAAGATTGACCGCAGCGTCGTTTCCAAACCAGCCAGTGAGAATTGGCCACCGTAGGCTTGAACCTTCTGCATGGCTTGAATGAGCGCCGCCAACCCGGCGCTGTCGATGTAACTCACATCGGAAAGATCGACTACCAAACGCTCGGGTCTTTTGTCGATGATTGCATCGAGTGATGCCGTAATTTCAGGTATGACGTGCAGATCGAGTTCGCCTTTGAGCGGCAACACATTGGGCGCGTGTCGAACCAAGTTCGAAGCGGATAGCGACGGTTTCTTTGCCATTTAATTGCATCAATCGTCAATAGATCAATGTGTGGACGTATCACCTCCGCACTTCGACCCGAGATCACCGCACTCCGACAACTACGCACGACATTACGATTCTACGTCAAGGCGCCAGCCGTGCCCTCAAAATCGCCCTGAAGCTTCGGCATTTGGGGGTTCGAGGTGAGCGCCTCACTCCCGAACATTTTTCGGAGTTGGGCGTTTGCTCCTTCACAGATCACAAATCACACATCACGAATCCCGATACAGATCACCGAACGTTTTATCTTTGCGCGGACTAGGTGAAATTCTGAATTTATTAATCATGTGCCGACTCACGGCGACCGAGGCCGCGAGCGAATCCGAACCGTTATCAAAGTCAAAAGGGGTATGCATACCGTGGGGAAAGGGAGGAATAATGGAGTTATCTGTCGAAGTAAAGGTGGCAGCTTCTGTAGCAGCCGGGTTTGTAGCTTTGATCGTGGGCGTGATCGCGCAAGAAAACAGTGCAGACCTAAGTGCGGGTCCGAATGGCGGCCCGATAAACAATCCGAAGGTTAGCACGCGCATGAGCCAGCGCGTATTTGACAGCTCACTAGCTAGCCGCGCGGATGCCAGAGGGGAACAGTTTAAGCGGCAATGATTGCTCTCTGCTTACGCGTAGTCCCACCAGTCCGCGCTCACGCGTTATACGTTCCATTCGATTACAGCCAAGCGTCCAAAACGCATTGCGCTGACGAACATAGCTCGAGAAAGGAGAAGTCATGGGAATCATTCTATTAATCATTCTGATTTTGCTTTTGGTCGGCGCTCTGCCAGCATGGCCGTATAGTTCCGGGTGGGGATATTGGCCCAGTGGAGGGCTTGGGTTAATCTTGCTAATTGTGATAGTCCTCGCCCTCGCAGGGCAGCTCTGAACGGCAGCGCCTTAAAGCAGAGATTAACGGTCGCTCAAAGTGCGACAGCGCATCGTCGTGACGCAACTTAATATGCTAAATCTCGACACAATGGCATTAGCGCTGAGCTGCGTAGGAATGGTCTGCTGGATTGTTTGCTTTTGGTGGATGCATCGCATTTCATCCCGTCAGGATGCCGTGTTGAAGGAGCTACATGCAATGACAAAGCGCGTTGAAAAGCTTTCGCAGAAGGAGCACGATTTGATCAGCGAGGTGCATCCGCAACTTCATGAGATCAAGGAAGACGTCGAGAACGTTAGAGAAGCCGTTGCGCAGTGAAACAACAGCGTCCAGTCGGGACCGTTGAGGAATTTAGGTTTCGCATTGCTGCGATCATATGAGCCAAGCCGGGACAAATCCCTACCCCGCCGCGACCGCACCCAGTAAAACGGGCGACTAACCATAAAGCAAAACGTCGAACGCCTTCTCGCTAGCTGTGCATCCAATCCAGATTCTTTCGGTTGCAGTGCACGTTAGTGGGATCCCATCGCGCCCGGAGAAACACGTCCGTCATCGCCCATTTTTTCTCCGGGGACATCTATGCCGCTGGATTGCGATATCGACGGCTTGGACAAGAGCGTTTCCTCAGTGTCTGACGCGCAGGCGATGAGTAAAAACGATATCAGCAGAACCAGAACGCCTGTCAGTGCGGCAAGTTTAATCACTGAGCCGAACCTATGTGCGAGTCGTCTCCGATGGAAAGAAGCAACGGCGACTAACTCTTCATTTGACCACTTCCAATTTCATCACCGGATGAATTTCCCACACGGCGTAATCTTTCGGCGACTGTCGTCGGTTTGAATGATCTGCTGGCGCGTGGGCAATATAATAGAACGCTTTGCCCGTAACAGTGACGACGTGCGGCTCGGCAATCTTAAGCCTGGTGCGTGCTCTTCCTTCCATGGAGGCAGAATTAGACGATAAATTGCCGTGTAATTCTAGTTGGATTTACTTCCCGACCGTGAAACTTCGCACCTTTGGGTTTCTTGCTATTGTCCTGGTAGGGCTTCTCTTTTCTTCCTGTGCGGCGCGTCCGCGACGCGCTGCCATCAGCGTCCCGGCTCCCGTCGGTGCAGCCGAATTGACGGTCACGCAAAGCATTATCGCCGCAGAGAGATGCGGACGTCCCTTGCATCGGCCGATGCGCCCGACATTTATCACTATTCATTCGACCGACAATACGTCGCGTAGCGCCGATGCAGTGCATCACGCGCTCGCCATGAACAAGGGGCTCCGAGCCCGTCGCAATCGCACTGGATTTCTCACCTGGCATTTCACTGTGGACGATCGTTCCATTTATCAAACGCTTCCCACTAACGAAACTGGAGAGCATGCGGATTACGAAGGCGAGGGAAACAGGTCCTCCATCGGAATCGAAATGTGTGTAAACCGGGGCAACAACATTGAGATCACCATCGACCGCACCGCGCAACTCACAGCAAAACTTATGCGTGAATATGATATCCCTCTCGATCATGTTGTCCCGCACATGCACTGGCGCATGATCCGTTACAGTGACCACCGCGATTTGGGCTTCAAAAAATGTCCGAGAATCCTGCTCGATGGCGGTCGTCTTGGTCCAAAATGGAGTGCATTCATGGCCAAAGTCTCATCTTATGAACGATGAAGCCAGCAACGACGTCAGCTCCAGCACTTCAACGAGGTCTAACCAATCGATGAAGCCAACGGCCCTACCGGGAAAGAAGTCCAATCTGTTTGCTACGGCATCCTGCCGTGGCTTATCTCCTTCTCGTTAGACTAACAAGTAATGTGAAGGGCTACAATCATTACACTGATGTTGGTTGCACTGCCCTCTGTTGCGCTGGCCGATCCCAAGCCGATTGGAGGGCGATACGGCATCGGTTTGTTCGTGGAGGCTCTGCTCATTGCAGTCATCTTGG
Organism: Candidatus Udaeobacter sp.; assembly: GCA_035315785.1. Lineage (GTDB taxonomy): Bacteria > Verrucomicrobiota > Verrucomicrobiia > Chthoniobacterales > UBA10450 > Udaeobacter. Next base: position 8,256 of record DATFXP010000069.1, read on the forward strand.
GCAGTAAAGGCTTCGACCCTATCCGATTCTTTTTTTGTTGGGGTGCGGTGACTGGCGCGACGTTCATGATGCTGGTAGGAGCTTTTTTGCTGTTCGAGCGCACAGCCTCAGAGAGGGCGCTGTTTAATTACGGTTTTCTTTTATTCGTTCTAGCGGAGGCGGCGATTGTGTGGATTGAGGCCATCGTGTTGCAGCGTATGACACGAATTCGCTTCTTTCGGCGCAGAGAGGTCGCGCCCCTTCGCTTCGGTCAGGCTTTAGGGTATTCGCTTCTCGTGAATGTTGTGTCGTTCCTTTTTGGATTAGTGGCGTAGTCAATCGCTTGCTCTCGCGTTTACGCGCCGGTTAGCTAAGCGCACTTCACGAGCCGCTCACGTGATGCAGTGATTCGCGTTTGCGTCTCAGTAAGTAATCTGATCGAAACGCACGAGCACAAGGGCGATTTCAAGGAGTGGTAGCGGCCACGCGGACCGTCACGGCTTCTTCTCTTCGCAGAGTTTTTGAAAGCGCGGATCGTTCCGGAGCGGATCGAACATTGGATCGAGCCGGAGCAGTGCAGGGGTGAGCGGGGTAGAGAAAGCGCCACTGTACGGTGTCGAAAGTAGTTTCTGTAAATCGGCGATGGCGCGGTCGGGGTCTCCCATCTGCGCCGTCACCCGGGCCCGGATCTCGATCGGAATAGGACCAGTCACCGAATCTTTTTCCATCGGCAGCGCGGCCATGGCCCTTTCCGACAGAGCCACAGCGGCGGCTTTGTCACCTGAGCTCATATTGATAAGCGCGAGATATCCAATTAGGAAATAATTGTCCGGTTGTTCTTTGAGAAAAGATTCCAGTTCGCTGCGAGCCTGCCTCCAACTTTCCTGAGCGGCGGCATCATCGCCCGCAACTTCTTGGACCCAGCCTAACCAAAAGCGCAGTTCACCATTGATAAAACCCAACGCTGGATCAGGCTTGGTAAGCATTTCCTTTAGCCGAGACCTGAATTGTGCAGGGCGGCGCTCCAAGATCTCTTGGTAAACTTGTGTTTCCAACACAAAGGAGTTGTCGGCGTTCGGATGGAGCGGAGCTAGTAGTGCAGCCGCCCGCGGGAGGTCGCCCTGGGCTTGTGCGACAGTCGCTTTGACAGTGAGGGTATCGACGTCGTCCGGTGTGATATCGAGAACCTGATCGAGCTTCCGTAGCGCTTCGGGGAAACGACGTAGCATGATGTAGGATCCCGCGTGCTCGTTGAGCAGGCTGACGTTGCGCGGGTCGAGGCGCTCGGCTTCGTTGAAGTACGACTCGCTCTGTTCCCACTGGCCGCGTCTCCGCGTGAGATAGGCCAGCGATTCAGGAATCCTGCTGCTATTGGGCAGAAGCGGACGTGCTTGCTCAAAGTAATGCACCGCAGTGTCGTAATCCTTCAGACAGGCGTAGTGGTAATAACCCTTGGCCAATACGGCCTCGCCTAGATTGGGCTGAAGAGTGAGCGCGGTTTCAGCTGCCTGCCGCGCTTCTTCACGGAGGGCTACTGTTGGTTGAAGACTCTGTACAATGTAACCAGCCGCATCCGCATACGACAACAGGGCCCAACTAAGGGCGAACTTCGGATCCAACCGCACGGCTTCTCTCAGGTATTTCTGTGCGGCAAGGGCGTTGGTGGGTGACGTTGTCGTTTTCAGTGTATAAGCCAGCCCACGCAAGTAGGCATCGTAAGCCTCCGGATTGTCTGTCGGTTTGGCGGTAAGGATTTGCTCTTCCTCGCCGCTCAGTTTCGCTCTTAGCTGGTCGGCGATGGCTCTCGCCACCTCACTCTCCACGAAAAAGACGTCAGTCAGTTTGCGATCAAACGTATCTGCCCAAAGATGTGAATCATTAGCCGCTTTGATTAGCTGCACATTCACGCGCACGGTATCGCCGCTCTTCTGCACGCTTCCTTCCAGGATGTGGGCCGCGCCCAGTTGCTTTGCGATCTCGCGCAGGTTTTTAGGCGCGGTTTTAAAATGTTGCGTCGAAGTGCGCGAGATCACCTTCAGGTCGGCGATCTTGGATAGCAGAGTTAGAATCTCGTCCTGAATACCGTCAGCAAAATACGCATTTGCTTTGTCTTCGCTCAGGTTTTCAAACGGAAGCACTGCAATGCTTTTGTCTGGCCCGACATTCAAAGCCGCATTTTGGATTCGCGAAGGTTGAAAAACGAAAAGTGTAAACATGCCGACAACGCCGAGGGATGCGGCTGCCAGGGCGACA
>DATFXP010000070.1:0-16368 GCA_035315785.1 Candidatus Udaeobacter sp.
GTTCTGCGCGTTTGCTGCTCCGAGTCCAATCGCAGCAAATAGCGCTAGCGCAAACAATCCGGCGCCTGCCGGAGAACAAACACGACCCGTTGATTTCATGTGAGCGCGTCCTGCGCGAATACTCTAACCGATTGACTTTACGTCGCCTGTCAAGACGCTCGTGAAATGCGCACATCAGAGCGCGTCCGCCGTAGCCGCTTTCCGGTGGAAAGCGCTGGCTTGACTCCGGTAGCAAGCCCAGCGGAGGTCCCCCGCAGGGCGACGGCTACAGATGCAGCGCCGAGGATTGTATTTGCAATTTGCGCTCTCGCGGTCGCGGCGCGGTTCATCTTCATTAATCAGCCCTATGTCGATCACTGGAGCTGGCGGCAAAACGATGTTGCGGCGATCGCGCGCAATTTTTTGGAAAACGGATTTCGCTTTGGCAATCCGCAGATTGATTGGGCAGGCGACGCCGCCGGTTACGTCGGAACGGAACTTCCGATTTTGCCGTTCGTTGCGGCGCTTTGTTACAAGTTTACCGGCGTGCACGAATGGATCGGCCGAATTCAGGCGGTAATTTTGTTCGCGATTTCGCTGCCATTTTTCTTTGTGCTCGTCCGGGAGATCTTCGGAAGCACAGCAGCAGTCTGGGCGACCTTCTTCTATAGTTTTGCGCCACTGAGTATTTTTGCTGGTCGTTCATTCATGCCGGATGTCCCGTCGCTTAGCCTCGCGATTGTCGGATTGTATTTTTTTCTGCGGTGGGTCGAGCATGGTGAAGCTTCATCATTCCTCCTCGCTGCCATTGCGATTTCACTTTCGTTCCTAATCAAGATCACGAGCATCGTTATCGTCGCGCCGCTGGTCTATATCGTTGTAGGGCGTCTGTGTCAGACGCCGGGGATTTCACAAAAACGCCCTACAATTGTTGGCCTAATTGCGTTCGCAGCGATCGCGCTGATCCCCTCGGCGACCTGGTACTGGCACGCGTACCAAATCGCACAGGAATTTTATCCCCACCATTTCTTCGGTGCCGGCGGGATTCGAATCGAATCTTTCTGGTGGTACTGGCAGATTGCACAACAGACGTTGGTATCCGGTCTGACGCCGGCTCTCTCGGTGATGGCGCTCGTCGGTTTATTTGTCGCTCCGCGTTCGAGATACTCTCGATTTTTCCATTGGTGGCTGGCTGCGATGATTCTTTTCATCATCATCGTCGGCTACGGGAATCGCCACCGGTGGTATCAACTTCCGGTGGTCCCGATCCTTGCTGCCTTTGCCGGCGCCGGATGTGCTTTTGTTGGATCCAGAATCCCTTCGCGTTTTGCTAAAATTACATCGCCAATCGTGCTAGCAGCCACGTTCCTGATTTTTGCCGTCATCCATGTCCGCCCGTTTTATGAGTCATCTGCAGCGCAACTTCGCGATGCCGGTTTGGAATTGAAAAAAGTTACAGTGCCGAATGCATTGATCGTGGCCGCCGACATGGGCGATCCGACCATCTTGTACTACGCCGAGCGTAAGGGCTGGCATTTTCTAGAGAACGGCGCCATTTACAACGGCAACCCTGATGACAGCGAGCAGGCAATCGAGAATCTCGAACGGTTGCGACACGGCGGCGCGACGCATTTTGTTTTCACCAAGAATACTTTCTGGTGGACGCAGTCGTATCCAGAGTTTGTTGCGCACCTGATAAGCGACGCAACACTGATCGAAGCGACGCCTGAATTTAGGATTTACAAACTGGGTACCGCAGTCAGGTGAAAGCGGTAATGGCTTTGCGATTTTTCAAGCGTGTCATTCCGAGCGAAGTCGAGGAATCTCTCGCTATTGGCTTTTAATAATCAGGGATGTCTCGACTTCGCTCGACATGACAATGCCGGGAAACTCAAAACCGCGACGTCAGCTTGGGTTGTTTGACGCGACGATGATCGTGATGGGCGGCATCGTGGGCGCCGGGATTTTTGCTAATCCTTCCGAGGTCGCACACCGCGTACACACGCCGTTTTTGATTCTCGGTGTTTGGGTGCTTGGCGGGTTGCTCGCGATGTGCGGCGCATTCATTTGGGCTGAACTCGCCACGCGTCTCCCCGGCGCGGCAGGCGGTCAGTACGTCTATCTTCGCGACGCGTATCATCCTGCGGTCGCATTTGTGTACGGATGGGGATTGCTTCTAGTTACTCAGACCGGCGGTATGGCAGCAGTCGCGGTGATTTTTGCCTCCTACTTTCGCGCCCTCACCCGGGTAGGTTGGGACGGCAGCGTTATTGCGGCCGCTGCTCTGCTGATATTGACCGGCATCAACTGTTTTGGCGCGCGCGCTGGAAGCAATGTGCAGAACGCTCTCATGTTGCTAAAGATTGGTGCAATCGCAGCGCTGGTGGTCATTGGCTTTGCTGCTGGCGGTCATGCACCGGAGCAATCGGCGGCATTGCTCGAAAAACCGTTCTCATTCGATCTTCTCAAAACCATCGGTGCTGCGATGGTCCCGATCGCGTTCGCCTACGGTGGTTGGCAAACGGCCACTTTTGTCGCCGCTGAAATTCGCGATCCACGTCGCGACTTATCGCGCGGATTATTGTTAGGTGTCGCTGGCGTTGTGACGCTTTATCTTGCAGTGAATCTCGCGTGTTTGCGCGTGCTCGGACCGGCAGGACTCGATGCAACCACAACGCCCGCCTCTGATCTCATCCGCATCGCGTTGGGCGAAAACGGTGCCCGCTGGATCGCGCTCGCGATCACGATTTCCGCGCTCGGTTTCCTCAGCCAAAGCATGCTCACTGCTCCGCGGGTGTATTACGCGATGGCCCGAGACGGACTTTTCTTTGCCAGCGTGGGGAAACTGTTCGGGAAAGCGGAGGCGCCTGTCGTCGCAATCATTCTTCAGGGGGTCGCCGCAATCGTCATCGCCTGTTCAGGCACATATGGTGAGATTCTCAATTTCGAAGTCACCGTCGATTTCATCTTTTTCGGAATGACTGCGACGGCGCTCTTTATTTTGCGCAGGCGCCGAATCGGGTCAGACTCCGTTGCTTACCGCGTTCCCGGTCATCCGTTCACGACCATGTTGTTCGTGTTATCGTGCGCGGCCATTGTGCTTAGCGCCATCATCGCTTCACCTCGAAATAGCGCGATCGCCCTTTGCATCATGATGGCAGGCCTGCCAGTTTATTATTTTTGGAAAAGACTTTTAACTCACGAACCACGCAAATGAGGGCCACGGGAGAAGAGTTTCTGCTTGATTTCGCGAAGCTTTTGGATCAAACGCGGCGATGTGCGAAAGCGGTGTGAAGACGCCCCGCACTCCGAAAGCACTTCGTGCGAAAGCTTTTTTCGATTCTTGTTAGTTCGTCTAACCGGTGGCCAGCGATGACATCATGAGACACAAGCATTCCGATTACATGAACTGGTCCAAGACGGAGAGCAGCGCGCGTTTCAATCTCGCAACAAGCGGCGTAGCGTCTTTTCCGCTTCGTGAGCTGCCAGTCCATCTGGAGACACTCGAAATTAATGGCGACAGTGGCTATGGCTATCCCCCGTTACAGAAAGCCATCGCGACGTACCACGGCGTTGATCCCGACTGCGTTGTGGAATCCGAGGGCACGTCCATGGCAAACCATCTAGCCATGGCTGCGATTATTGAACCCGGCGATGAAGTGTTGATCGAGCATCCAGCGTACGGACCGATTCTGGACATTGCGCATTATCTTCAGGCGAACGTGAAGCGGTTCGCACGCACCAGCGAGACCGGCTGGGTAGTCGACTCGGGCGAGATTCTTCACGCGATTACGCCCAAGACGCGGCTTATAGTGATCACGAACCTGCACAATCCGACGAGTGCACTTACGCCGGACTGGGTTTTGCGCGAAGTTGGTGAAATCGCCCGCAGCGTCGGCGCGCTGGTGCTGGTGGATGAAGTTTATCTCGATGCGGTTTACCACGGCACGCCACCAACGTCATTTCATTTCGGGCCGGAGTTTGTGGTGACCAGCAGCCTAACGAAGGTTTACGGTGTCAGTGGTCTGCGATGCGGCTGGATTCTGGCAACACCTGAGCTCGCATGGAAGATGCGTCGCCTAAACGATCTTTATAGTGCGACAGCTGTTTATCCCGGGTTACTTCTGTCTGTCGCCGTATTTAAACACTTGAACCTGCTTCGGGAAAAAGCGCGGCGGATCGTGGAGGCCGATCGCAAACTGCTTCTGGATTTTCTCACAGAGGAATCCGCATTTTCAGCGGTCTGGACAGAATGGGGCACGACATCGTTCGTACAAGCGTTAGACCGCAACGCTGATGATTTCCTGCGCAAGCTACGAGCGGAGCACAATACGTCAGCGGTTCCAGGCCGGTTTTTCGAAATGCCAGATCACTTCCGCATCGGTATGGGCGTGAACACTGAAATGTTTGCAGAGGGCCTCAAGCGCATTAGGCGAGCTATTTCACAAGGACAATAGGCGAACACCGCGAGAAGGATTTCAACAAAGCCTATGCGACACCGTTGGTGGAGTTGGTGTTGGCGAAGATGGCAGTGTGGAAGTGGGTTTTAGAGCACGATCTTGTTGAGATCGGATAAAAATGTCGAGAGTTTTTCAGGAGCGCGGAGGTGCCACGGCGAATGCGTTCCATAGCGGAGACCGCCCGCCAAAACCTTGCTGCGGCTACCGAAGAACATTCGTGTGAATTAGTGTCCATTCGTGGTTAGTTCCGTTCTGAAGTGGAGATTCGCAGCGATGAAAGAGCGTGATCATTTTCAGATTCGCCGGGCGCACGTGGATGATGTGCCAATCATCCTCGAGTTGATCCGCGATTTGGCGACATATGAACGGGCGCCGGACGAAGTGGTCGCGACCGGGGAACAGCTCACCGACGTTTTGTTCGGTGAGCGGCCTGTGGCGGAAGTGCTGCTCGCTTTTGAAGAGGAATTCCCGATCGGGTTCGCCGTTTACTTTTACAATTTTTCTACCTGGCTTGGGCGACCGGGTCTTTATCTCGAAGACTTGTTCGTTAAGCCCGAAAAGCGGGGGAAAGGTTACGGTCGTGCGTTGCTTGTTGAGCTTGCGAAGATTGCGGGCGATCGCGGGTGCGGCCGCATGGAATGGGCGGTACTCGATTGGAATGAGCCGGCGATCAAATTCTATCGCGCGCTTGGTGCCACGCCGATGCACGAATGGACCGTGTTTCGACTCAACCGGCAAGAAATCGCGAAATTAGCGAATGCGGCCGACACGGCCGCCGCTACAGAACCGAACCGGAAGAGGAAGCAGTAAAGTGGCGCAGGCAACTACAAAGATTGAGGCTTACGGTTTCCTGAGTGACACGCAAACCGGCGCGCTGGTGAGCCGCGACGGCTGCATCGATTGGCTTTGCTTTCCACGATTTGATTCGCCGGCATGTTTTGCATCGCTGCTTGGCGAAAAGGAAAATGGGCACTGGCGCTTTTTTCCGACAGAGGAAGTCACGGCAACGCGTCGCCGTTATCGTGACGAGACGCTGATTCTCGAAACGGAAATTGAAACCAACGGCGGCGCGGTACGGCTGATCGATTTCATGCCGCCGCGCGGTGAAAATCCAGACATGATCCGCATCGTCGAAGGTTTGCGCGGCAAAGTGTCCATGCAAATGGAACTAATCATCCGATTCGATTACGGGCACATCGTACCGTGGGTGCGACGGCGCAAGCAGCATGATGGCTTGGAGGCAATAGCCGGCCCTGATGGGTTGATCTTACGAACGCCGGTTGAAACGTGCGGGAAGGATTTGACCACGACGGCTGAGTTTACTGTGAACAAAGGGGAGCGTGTGCCTTTCGTGCTGACATGGTTCGCGTCTCACACTGATCCGCCGCGAAAAATCCATGCGGATCACGCATTGCGGGACACTGAAATATTCTGGGGAGATTGGGCGAAGCAGTTTCAGAGCGAAGGCAAATGGCGCGATGCGGTCGTGCGCTCACTCGTGGTCTTAAAAGGATTGACCTATGCGCCTACGGGCGGCCTCGTTGCAGCGCTAACCACTTCGTTGCCTGAACAACTAGGGGGAGTGCGCAACTGGGATTATCGCTTCTGCTGGCTGCGAGATGCGGCGCTGATTTTGCTGGTGCTACTCCGCTCAGGCTATCGCGAGGAAGCGAAATCCTGGCGGGAATGGCTTTTGCGGGCCATCGCCGGCAGCCCGGCGCAAATGCAAACGATCTACGGCGTTAGCGGCGAACGGCGACTGGTTGAATACGAGATTCCATGGCTGTCCGGATATGAAAACTCCCGCCCTGTGCGCATTGGCAATGCAGCTTCAAATCAATTTCAACTCGACGTGTATGGCGAAGTGCTGGCCGCAGCATGGCAAGGTCATCTTGCCGGAATAAAAATGACCGAGCCCGACTGGGCGCTCATGGTCGCGGTGGTAAAGTTCCTGGAGTCGCATTGGCAGGAGCCCGACGAGGGAATTTGGGAAGTTCGCGGCGGCCGCCAGCAGTTTACCCATTCAAAAATGATGGCCTGGCTGGCATTTGATCGCGCGATCAAGTTGGTCGAGAACTGCGGCTGCGCTGCTCATGAACACTTCGATCGCTGGCAGAAAATTCGCGATCAGATTCACGCGGACGTTTGCGAACGGGGCTATAACCCGAACACGAAAGCTTTTACGCAGGTTTATGGGTCTGATGCGCTGGACGCGAGTCTGCTTACAATGCCGCTCACCGGTTTTCTGCCGGTCACTGATGAACGTGTTCGCGGCACGATTGAGGCAATTGAACGCGAACTGATGCATGATGGTTTCGTCTTACGTTATCGGCCGCAGGAAACGGGCGTGGATGGATTGCCAGGCAGCGAAGGAGTATTCCTTCCGTGCTCGTTTTGGTTGGCTGATTGCTGGCATCTACTCGGACGAAAAAAAGAAGCACGCGAATTATTCGAGCGGTTGCTCGACGTGCGCAATGATCTGGGACTGCTTGCGGAAGAGTACGATCCACGCGCAAAGCGTCAGCTGGGAAATTTTCCTCAGGCTTTCTCGCACGTCGCGTTGGTAAGTTGCGCGCGGATTCTGAGCGATGAAGACACGGGTCTGGCTCCAGCCGATTGAGCTGGCCCATAGTCGGTCGATTTAGTGGGGCGGGTAGTCCTCTGCACGCCGTGTGACATTCATATGATCGGCGCGCACGAAAGGCCCACAGGACCGTGGCTACAGGGAGTCAATCGATGTTGTTGCGCTAAGCGCTGCCTGCGGAAACGAGGTGGCGAACCAAATCCTCGCTGGTAACGATGCCACGAAAGTTGTTCTTTCGATCGACGACAGCCGCCAGACCGAGCCGTGCACCGCGCAGTTGCTGCATGACGCGATAGGTGGGCTCATCATCCGTAGTCGTTACAATGCGTCGAACATATTCGCTCAGTGGTTTGTTTCCGTTTCGTTCGAGCAAAATGTCCAGGACATTGACCAATCCCGCCGGCTGGCCGTCGGGCGCAAGCAGGGGTAGACGATCAAGACCGGTCGAAGCACTCAACTCGAGCGCTTCCTGTGTTGACGCGCTGGAGTGTAGCGCGGCAACTTTCTCTGAAGGCACCATGACGTCGCGGATTTTCGAGCCGCGAAAGTCAACGACGCTGTGAATCATTGCGCGCTCGGTCGCAGTAAGAGCACCCTCACGCTCGCTTTCGCTCGTGATCTGTTTGAGTTCCTCGCGCGCGGCAAATAGACGGCCGCGTTTCCCTGCGTGACCTGGCAGAAGTAACTTGCCTAGACGCGCGCCGAATTCGAGGAGCGGCGAAAATAAAATCGACGTGAATTCGAGCACGCCGGCAAGTCGCACCAGTGCGCGAAACGGAAATCGCCGGAACAATGATTTAGGGAGAACCGACAATACGAATAGATACACAGGAAGCGCGATGACCAAGGCGAACATGAACCCAGCATAGCCGTAACAGCCAAACAACTGGCTGGTCAGCAAGATCAGAGCGACGATGTCTGCCGCATTCGTGATGAGCAAAACGGTCGCCAATAACCGTTCGGGATGTTGGAGCAGGCGATTCAACCGCAAAGCGGCAGGCACGCGGCGCTTTACATTTTGCCGTAATCGCACCAGATCGATCGACAACAGGCCGCTTTCGATTCCGTTGAAGAAAAACGAAATGATCCAGCAGCAAACAATGATGATGATCGCGGCTGTCATGCCGCCTCCTCGAATGCGTTTGTGGTTTTCTCCAGCAGGACTTCTTCAATCCTTTTGCGTCCCGCGCGACGGACAGTGATCGTAAGCCCTGGGATTTCGAGTTTTGTTCCGGAAGACGGCATATAGCCTAGCCGCGTAAAAATAAATCCGCCGATGGTGTCGATTCCTTCGGCGTCAATTTCAAAGCCAAGATGTTCAGTCAAATCATCAAGGCGCGCGTTGCCGCTCACGAGAAATTTGCCGTTGCCCAGCGGCTCAATATAAAACTCCGAACCGTCCCCTGGCACAATACCGCTGAGAATTTCCTCGACCAAATCCTCCATTGTGATGATTCCTTCGGTACCGCCGAATTCGTCCACCACGACGCCCATGCCCTGGGGATGTGTCAAAAAGAGCTTAAGCAATTCCAGCGCGCGCATCGTTTCCGGGATAAATGACGGCGCGATGAGTTTTTCTGTGTAATGCTCTAACGGATCGAGCAGGAACAATTTTACATCGATGATACCAAGGATTTGATCAGGCGTATCGGCATAAACAGGAACGCGCCTATGCCGTTTCTCCTTTAAACGCCCGATTGCTTCCTCGTTAGTTAAATCATCCGGCAGCATGAAACTGTCCACGCGCGGTGTCATGCAATCCTTCGCCGTTCGATCGCCCAGTTTGATGATTTCCTGGATCATCTCGGCTTCGCCTTGGTACAAGGTGCCTTCCTCTTCACCGATCTGAAGCAGCGTTCCCAGTTCCTCGTCGCTTAAACGTGGCTGGCTGCGCAGATGCGCGGGCGTGAAGCAATCGATCACATAATCGCTTCCCGCCTCGAGTCCGCGACCGATGCGATCGAGAAACGGCATGGCGATTTGCAAGGTGAAAGCGCCGATGCCGGAGAGTTTCGAGGGCGCCGCGAGCGCCACCAGTTTCGGTACCAGGTCGCAGAGCAAGACCACGATGCCGAAGATCAAAATGCCGGCCAACCATTGCGGAACGCGCCCCGCCAATGGGCCTTCCCAGAGAAAGAAAAGACACAACACCACAAGGAGCACGTTGACTAATCCGTCTCCCAGCAGCAGCACATTCAAAACGCGCCGCGGATTTTGGCGGAAAAGCTGTATGAAATTGGTGAGCCCCGCATGATTCTCTTCGAGGCGGCGCAACTGATGCGGCTTTAGCAAAGAGAGCGCTGTCTCCACTCTGGAAAACAACGCGGAGCAGAAGATCAAAATGGCGAGAGCGCCCAGCACAGCTGCCAGGGTGAGGGCACTCATTTTGGCGACACCAAACGCCGCTCACCTTGCGTGAGCTTTCCCGCTAGAAAGACAGGGCAGGGCGGACAATGTCCCTCCGAAGAGTTGATAGTTCGTGGTTTGCTCATCCTCTGAGCCGGAACCAAATTAAAGCTCCCGATGAACAAACGCGAGAGGATTTCACATTGGTTGGTCGAAGTGACCGGAAAAAATGTAGATCCGAACCAGGCAGACGTGGAAAGACACCCGTATTACCTCGCGTTTTTTCGGTGCTGGAATGAACAGCAATACTATGACGCGCACGATGTCCTTGAACAGCTTTGGCTCAACAGCAAATCGCCCGACGCGGATTTCTTCAAGGGGTTGATTCAGGCTGCGGGCGCGTTCGTTCATCTGCAAAAGCACTTCGAACATCCATTGCACGCGAAGCACCGCAGGCGGTTACCTCCCGCCGTTCGTCTATTCCGGTTAGCGGAGAAGAATTTGGCAAACTTCGCGCCGTGGCATCACGCGCTGGATGTTGCTGCGCTCTGCCAACTTTTGCGCCGCTACGAGGATGAGATTGTCGCGTCTGAATACATAATAAATCCTTGGTCACCGGAAAGCGCGCCGAAGTTGGAATTAGTATGAGGTGATCAAACTGTTGGAGCGTTCCCCTCGCACGAGTAGACGGCAGCAGCTGTCTTTCATGAACAGCGGTCTTCAGACCGGCGTAGGCTCGTGGCAGATTTCTCAGCCGTTTCAACGGCTTACTTACGAATCGACCTCGACGGATTGAAGCCGTTGAAACGGCTAGTGCGAGAAGAATCGTTGTGTCACCTGGCTGAAGCCAGGTGCTAATGAGATGTCTCTCTCTATCGCGTGAAGATCAATTTAATCCCTGCAATAACCAGCACTGTTGCGAGGCAAAGCGAAATCACTCGCACGGCGAAACGTCTGCTCCCCAGATGCGAGCCGATAATGCCGCCGATAATTGCTGCCGCCGCTAGAATAAATCCAAGCGAGGGGATGGTGCGGACTTTTGTGAAATAACCAACAAGTCCCGCGATCGAGTTCACCCAGATGAACAGCGCAGAGACAGCGGCAGCCTGTCGAATCGGGGCCCAGCGACAAAAAAGCAGGACCGGCGTGAGAAAGATCCCGCCCCCAGTTCCCGTTAATCCTGCGAGAAATCCGAGCGCTGCACCCACGCTTATCGCGACTGGTTGCGACGGAGGAGATGTTTGCGGCGGATCGCTGCGACGGACCAGCAGTCGCGCCGCGGAGAACAGCAGCACAACACCGATGAGAATTCTCAGAACCGACGCAGATGGCTGCAGATAACCACCGAGATACGCCGCTGGAATGGAAAGCAACGCGAATGGCCAAAACAACTTCCATGAGAAATAGCCGGCCTTCCAAAACTGCAACGTGCCTATGGACGCAACCAAAATGTTAAGCACAAGCGCGGTTGGCCGAATGACGATAGGCGCGATTCCAAACAAGGTCATCGTTGCGATATAACCTGACGCCCCAGCATGCCCGACCGAGGAATAAAGCAACGCGATTACGCCGATGCCGAGAAAAAGAAGGATGAGTTGCGTCGTGTCCATGTTTGTCATGCCGAGCGGAGTCGAGACATCTCTGATTTTATGGAATGCCGTCCATGCGCCCTGAAAAACAGCCAGAGATTCCTCGACTTCGCTCGGAATGACAAGACTGTGATCACCGAGCATGATAAGCCTCTTCCGGTTTAGGATTCTGGCATTAGTTTGTGTAGTGACAGCAAATCATAACGATGCTGGCTCGACACCGGTGGATGCCGAGGGCGCAGGGAAACCCGCTACAAAGATAACCGAGCACACGAACCGGCTAGCGCAGGAGAAGTCGCCATATCTCCTTCAGCACGCCCATAATCCGGTAGACTGGTATCCATGGGGTGAAGAAGCGTTCGCGAAAGCGCGCAAGGAAAACAAATCGATATTCCTCTCAATTGGTTATTCGACGTGCCACTGGTGCCATGTCATGGCGCACGAATCATTTGAGAGTGAAGAAACAGCCGCGTTCATGAATCGCGAGTTCGTGAACATCAAAGTGGACCGAGAAGAACGCCCCGACGTTGATCGTGTTTACATGACGTTTGTTCAAGCGACGACCGGCGGCGGCGGCTGGCCGATGAGTGTTTGGTTGACGCCAGACCTGAAACCGTTTGTTGGCGGAACATATTTCCCGCCAGAGGAACGATACGGTCAGCCAGCTTTCAGAAAAGTGCTGAAGCGGATCGCAACAGCCTGGAAGGAAGATCCCAGCAAAATTGTAGAGCAGGGGAGCAGGATCGTTGAGGCGCTCCGCGAATCTCAATCAGCCGCACCAGGCGAAGGGAAAATCGACGGGTCAGTTGTAGATGCTGCCTACCGTCAGATCGATCGTAGTTATGACCCGAAGGAAGGCGGATTCGGTACTGCGCCAAAATTTCCGAGGCCAGTGACACTCAATTTCCTCGCCCGATTCTATGCGCGCGACGCCAAGAGCGATTCCGGAAAGCACGCTCTCGACATGGCGCTGTTTACGTTACGCAAGATGGCTGCAGGCGGAATGCACGATCACATCGGCGGCGGATTTCATCGTTATTCGGTTGATCGTTACTGGCACGTTCCGCACTTCGAGAAAATGCTTTACGATCAGGCACAGCTTGCCGTCGCGTATCTCGACGCTTTCCAGATCACAAGAGATAAGCGATACGAAGCCGTCGCGCGGGACATTCTCGATTACGTCGCTCGCGATATGACATCGAAAGAAGGCGGCTTTTTTTCAGCCGAGGACGCCGACAGCCCTGTTCCTGTAGAGGCGGTCTATGACCGCCGGGGGGCATCAGCGCTGCCCGTAGATGTCGGCGCTCATAGAGCGCCGCTACAGAAGACCGCGGAAGGCGCATTCTATGTCTGGACGAAAAGAGAAATCGACGAGGCGCTCGGCGATTCGGCCGAGATTTTCGATTTTCACTACGGCGTCCAGGCGAAGGGGAACGCGCTGGAAGGAAGCGATCCGCATGATGAATTCGGCGGGAAGAACATTTTAATCGAACGACACACGACTGCAGAGACAGCTCAACATTTTAAGAAGAGCGAAGAGGAGATTTGGAAACTGCTCACGCGATCGCGCGAGAAATTGTTTGCGATCCGAGCGCAACGGCCGCGTCCCCATCTCGACGACAAGATCATTACCGCGTGGAACGGTCTGATGATTTCTGCCTTCGCGCGCGCTGCGCAGGTGCTCGATGATCCTCGTTACCTTGAAGTCGCGACACGGGCTGCAATTTTTTTGCGGGCAAAGTTGTACGATCCATCGTGCGAGACTTTGTATCGCAGTTACCGGGAGGGTCGAAGCAACATCGAAGGATTCGCTGACGATTACGCGTTCGTTGTTCAGGGTCTCCTCGATCTTTACGAAACATCATTCGATGTCGAATGGCTGAAGCTCGCGATCGAATTGCAACAGACGCAAGATCGCTTGTTTTTCGACGAGAAGAACGGCGGATACTTCAGCAGTAGCGGCCGGGACGAGAGCGTGTTCGTCCGGATGAAAGATGATAATGATGGTGCCGAGCCTGCTGCGAGTTCTATCGCCGCGCTGAATCTTCAGCGGTTATCGCAAGTCTATGGCGATGCGAAGATAACTGAACGCGCGAGAAAGACGATTGATGCGTTTGCGATGATCCTCTCGCAGTTCCCCAGCGGTATGCCGCAAATGCTCGTCGCCGTCCAGAACTCGTTAGGCAAGCCGCGCCAGATCGTGATCGCGGGGAAGAAGGATTCGTCGGAAACCAAGGCATTGTTCAAAGAAGTTCATCGCCATTTTCTTCCAAACACAGTTGTGATTCTTGCCGATGCGAGTGACGGGCAGAAGTACCTCGGCGAAAAAAACGAGGCGGTCCGCGCTATGTCGCTGGTGGAAGGAAAAGCAACCGCGTATGTGTGCCAGAATTTCGCCTGCAAAGCGCCGGTGACCGACCCAAAACAGCTCAGCCACTTGCTGAAGCTGTAGGCCTTAGCCGGGCGCTCCGTTACGCCACGCGGCCGCAGCAGTTCTTATATTTTTTCCCGCTGCCGCACGGGCAGGGTTCGTTTCGACCGACCTTCGGCAATGAACGGCGGATCGGCAGATCGATCGATACTTCGCCGGCGCCATCGCCGTCGCCGTCTCCCCCGACAGCGGCCATTGCGCCGACTGGGTGGCGGATACGTGCGTCGGCGGTCGCTGTTGGCGCCGTTGGTCCCTCTTCGCGGAGGAAGAATTGCGGCAGCGTTGCGAGGAAATTTTCGAACGCCTGCAGATTCGAAGTGCTGCGGAACAGATTGTTCAGGACTTCATTCTTAATGTTCGCCATTAATTCGACGAACATGTCGTACGCTTCGGTCTTGTATTCGATGAGCGGATCCTTCTGCGCATAACCGCGGAGATAAACGCCTTCGCGCAACGCGTCCATGGCGTAAAGGTGCTCCTGCCACAGACGATCGATCGCGTTTAGGATGATGTAACGCTCCAGGCTCTTTACAGCAGTCGGCTCTTCGTGACTCGATTTGCGCTCGTAAGCGTTCTTGATCTTTTCGATCAGAAACTTCGTGTTCTCTTCGGCGCTCCGGGTTTCAAACTGCGCTTTCTCCTTGGTCAGCCCCAGCGGAAACGTCGTGTTAACCCAGTGAATGAGACCCGTGTAATTCGGCTCCTCGCCATCGAAGTATTCTTTCACTCTTACCGGCACGGCTTCATCGATCACTTCGTAGATGTGTGTGCGCGGTTCCTCGGAATCGATGACTTCGTTGCGCCAGGTGTAAACGACCTCGCGCTGCATGTTCATGACGTCGTCGAAATCGAGTGTCCGTTTTCGGATGAGGTAGTTGCGTTGCTCGACACGTTTTTGCGCTGTCTCGACGGATTTGTTCAGCCAGCGATGCTCAAGCTCCTGACCTTCCTCAAGCCCGAAGCGCTCCATGATTTTTGTCATCCGATCGGCAGCGCCGAAGTTGCGCATCAGATCGTCTTCAAAACTAACGAAAAATCGTGATGCGCCAGGGTCGCCCTGACGTGCGCAGCGTCCCCGCAATTGTCGATCGATCCGGCGCGCCTCGTGGCGCTCAGTGCCGACCACCATTAGTCCGCCCAGTTCGGTAACGCCCGGTCCAAGCTTAATGTCCGTGCCGCGTCCAGCCATGTTGGTGGAAATGGTCACCGTGCCTGGTTGTCCAGCGCGGGCAACAATCTCGGCTTCCTGCATGTGAAACTTTGCGTTTAACACGTTGTGGGGAATTTTCTCCCGCTTCAGCATCCGGCTCAGCAACTCCGAAGCTTCGACGCTCACCGTGCCGACCAGCACTGGCTCATTCTTCGCGTGAGCTTCTTTGATTTCCTTGATGACGGCGTTGTATTTTTCGCGGCGCGTTTTGTAGATGCGATCGTTCGAATCGGTCCGCCGCACCGGCCGATTCGTCGGGATCATATTGACGTCGAGCTTGTAAATGTCGTGGAATTCTGCCGCTTCGGTCTCGGCCGTGCCGGTCATGCCTGCGAGTTTTTGATACAGTCGGAAATAATTTTGAATGGTGATGGTCGCCAGAGTTTGCGTTTCACGGTCGATCTGCACGCCTTCCTTCGCTTCCACTGCCTGATGCAGGCCGTCGCTCCAACGGCGTCCCGGCATTTTGCGTCCGGTAAACTCGTCGACGATGACGACCTTGTTATCCTCGAGCACGTACTGAACGTCTTTCTCGAACAGACAATAGGCGCGGAGTAACTGCGAAATGTTGTGAATCCGTTCCGCTTGCGTGTCGCAATGTTGCTGGCGTTCCGCTTTTTTCTTGTCCTTTTCTTCCGGTAAGAGTGTCTCATCGAGATCGATTTCGGTGAATTCGTTGATTAGATCCGGCAAAACAAATGCGTTGGGATCATCTGGATTTAGAAAAATGCGGCCCTGCTCGGAGAGATCGGCTTCGTTCGATTTTTCGTCGATGGTGAAGAAAAGCTCCTCCTTAAGTCGGAACAACTCCTCCTTACGAGTATCCTGGTAAAACGAAAGCTCGGCTTTATCGATTGCGCGACGCTTGTCTGGATCCTCCATCATTCGGAGAAGTTGCTTATTGCGTGGCTGGCCTAGCTTCACTTTGAACATGAGCAAGCCCGGCTCCTTTTGTGCAGCGCGAATATCGCTTTCTGTGTACTCGCCCTTTTTCCCCGTCGGGAACGCTTCAGTGAGATGAACGCGAAGGTCTTTCGCCAGCCGCACGACGTCAGAACTCGCCTTCACACCATCTGGAATCTTTGGCTCAAAGCTATCCGTGCTTAAGCGCTCCCACACGTCCATTGCTTCGTTCGCGGTGCGATTAGAAAGCATCGTCTGCTTCCGCACTAACTGCTCGATAAGCGGCTTCCACTTGTCGTATTGGTGCGTGGAAATCGTCGCAGGCCCGCTGATGATGAGCGGCGTCCGCGCTTCATCAATGAGAATCGAATCGACTTCATCGACGATGGCATAACAATAGCCGCGCTGAACCTGTTGTTCGCGCGTGGTGGCCATGCCGTTGTCGCGCAGATAATCGAAGCCGAACTCGCTGTTCGTGCCGTAGGTGATGTCCATCGCGTATTGTTCGCGACGCACGTCGGGTTCCTGATCGTGTTGAATGCAGCCGACCGTTAGACCGAGAAAACCGTAAAGTTGGCCCATCCATTCCGCGTCACGTCTGGCCAGGTAATCGTTCACCGTGACCAGGTGTGCGCCGCGACCAGTGAGGGCGTTCAGGTAAAGCGGCAACGTCGCGACCAAGGTTTTACCTTCGCCAGTCGCCATCTCCGCGATTCGGCCCCTGTGCAAAACGATACCGCCGAGCAACTGCACATCGAAATGCACCATGTCCCAGGTCATCGGCTGATCGCAAACCGTGAAGCTTTGTCCGTGCTGTTTGAGCCGGCGTGCGGCGTTTTTCACTACCGCAAACGCTTCCGGCAAGA
>DATFXP010000071.1:0-2206 GCA_035315785.1 Candidatus Udaeobacter sp.
CTGGCTCGGAGAAAGCTTGACTCGCAATGTATTGGCGATCGCTTGCGCAATCTCACTCTGAATGGCAAACACGTCATCGAGTGATCGATCATAACGTTCTGCCCACAAATGCGTATCGGTTTTTGTGTCGATTAGCTGCGCGCTGACTCGGACGCGGTTTGCAACACGTTGCACACTGCCCTCGACGACGTGCGCAACGCCGAGTTCATTCGCAATCTGGCGCAGGTTTCGCTGCGCGCCGCTCTTGTATTGCATCACCGATGTCCGACTGATCACCTTCAAGTCAGCGATTTTTGCCAGATTATTCAGGACTTCGTCCTGTACGCCGTCAGTGAAAAACGCGTTCTCGGGATCAGCGCTCAGATTTTCAAACGGCAGCACTGCAATCCCCGCCGGCAGGCGTTGGAGTGATCCCAACGTCACCGGTTTCTTCGATTCTTCTACGAGTTTTTCGAAACGCGGATCACCGCGCAGCGGATCCCAGGAAGGGTCCAAACGCAATCGGCCGTAGCAGGCCGGGCCAGGAACCTGTAGAACTTCTTGCAATTGTTTAATCGCGAGATCTTTTTCGCCCACCCAAGCATAGATGATCGCCAGGTTTGTCAGCAGGTCTGCACCCGTCATCGCATCTTTTGTAAGGGGTAAGAGCTCAACAGAACGACGACCTTCACGCATCGCGTCTTCTTTATTACCGAGCGCCGCGTCGATCATTCCGAGCGTGGAGAGAGCTTGAGCGTAGTCGGGCTGCTCCCGCACAATCTTTTCCATCTCAGCACGCGCCGCAGTAAACGCCTTTTCAGCACCGGTCGGATCATTTCGAACACGCGCCGCCAAGCCTTCGTCAAAGGAGCGAGGCACTCCATAGGTTCCTTCTGGAGGCAATGAAGCTAAGGCGCTGGCCATCTCCGCGGCATCGCGCCGGCAAAGAGCCACATCGAACCATTGGTCAGCAATTCTATCCACCACGCTTGGGTCTTTGGCTAAAGTAGTCTGAACAGCTTCGTATCTAGGTTGCGTGTCGGCGCGCGATTCGAAATCGATTCGCGCACGCAATACAGCCACAGTCGGATCGTCCGTTGCGAGTGCTACAGCTCGATCCCAATACGCCACCGCCTCCGGGAAGCGTCGCTCATACTCATAGGTGTATCCAGCGCTGCCAAGCAGCAAGGGGTTACGTGGATCGAGCTCGAGGGCGCGTTCGTAATTCTTTATACATTCGTCCCAATGACCTTGTCGGCGAGTGATCGTACCGGTTATCTCGAAGACGGATGCGTTGTTTGGCAATCTGTGCCGGGCAATGTCAACCTCGGCGAGGGCCGTCTCGTAGTCCTTATAGCACCAATAGGCGACCCATGCCGCAGCTAGATGCGGCTCACCACGCTCGGGGCCGAGACGTAAAGCCGTGTCGCGTGCCTTCTCGGCAAGCGCCACGCGGGCGGGAGTGTGATCAATTCCCAGAAAATAAAGATAGGCATGCGTTCGCGCCAGCTCACAATAGGCGAGCAAGAACGTTGGATCGTTCGCTACCGCCTGGTCCAGCAACCGTACTATTTCGTGAATATCCTTTGGGGGTTGAGTCGTTTGTAGCGCCCATAGTTTTTCGGCACGGAGGTAACGATCGTACGCGATAAGGTTTGTTGTCGGAGGCTTTTCAATAGCGGTTTGCTCCGCCGGTGAGAGCTTCGCCTGAAGCTGACCAGCAATTGCTTTGGCGATATCGGCTTGAATCGCAAAGACATCATCGAGTGGTCGATCGTAGCGCTCGACCCACAAATGCGTGTCCGTTTTTGCGTCAATTAACTGCGCGCTGATGCGGACGCGATTCGCGGCACGTTGCACGGATCCCTCCACTACATGAGCGACGCCGAGCGCCTTCGCAATCTCGCGGACATTTCGTTTCACTACGCTCTTGTATTGCATCACCGATGTTCGACTGATGACTTTCAAGTCCGCGATTCTTGCTAAATCATTAAGGATTTCGTCCTGTACGCCATCAGTGAAGAACGCGTTTTCGGGATCTGCGCTCAGATTTTCGAATGGCAGTACCGCGATGCTCTTGAAAGGAATTGCCCCGGCCGCACTCATGAATTTCTCTTGTGAACGCTGAAGCGCCCAAAATCCAACCCCGAGCACCGCTACCAGCAGAAACGCTGCGACGGCGGCAGATTTAATTCGGAAGCCGGTTCTCGCTCGCCTTAACTTTGTG
>DATFXP010000072.1:0-14474 GCA_035315785.1 Candidatus Udaeobacter sp.
CATGAGCCAGTCGGTCCAGCCGACCGCAAATCCCGCTGTGTTACCAAAGGCGCGGCGCACATAAACATAAAAGCCGCCGGCTCGCGGGAGCATTAGGCCCAACTCGGTGAGACAACTCGCGCCAAGCATTGTGTACATGCCGCCCAGGACCCACAGCAAAAGGACCGCTAATGGCACATGCAGTTGTTCTGCGACCAACCCCGGTGTGCGAAGAATACCCACACCGATCGTACCGCCGATACTTACCGCTAAACCGAAGGTGACGCCTAAAACACGTCGAAGCTGACCGGAGGTTCGAGGCACCATCGCGACGTCCAGCCTAACGGTACTGCACGCATCAACCAGTAGAAATCTTATCCGTAATTAATTTTCTTTCGGCGCGACCGAAGCGACAACTTGTTCGAAGCACGGATCACCATGCAATGGGTCCCATCAGGGCAACAGTTTTAACTGACCGCAGGTAAGGGAACTAGCCTAACGGATGGCTGCGGCAAGGTGGTCACAATGCGCCCGTTGACTGCATCTTTTTCTACTGGAAGAAGATCGACCGTGCGCTGACCTTCGCGCAGTGCTTCTTCTCTCCGCCCCAGAGCTGCGTCGATCCAACCGAGTACGACTAACGGCGGCCCATAGTTGGTTGTGCCTGGACGATTTTCTCCTGCTCTGCGCGTGCAATAGCGAAAACCGACTGCCCTTTACTCTCTTCTTTGATCATGCGAGCGATGACGCCTTCTAGGATGGCCGACTGAACTGGATCGTCCCGTCACCAAGACCATTTTCACCCGACACTGCTAATGCACTTGCCGCCGCTGAGGAATCGCGTTCTGCGATTGCGCAGATCAGCCAGCTATCAGCCAATTTTGCAACGCTGCCCAACCCGGCAGGAATTTGCCGGTTGCTCGCTGAATCCTGAAAATATCGATTTGTAATCTTGTCTGAAGTGGTAGTCTAGATCGCGAAACGCGAAGTAAGCTTTTCGGAGGTTTGCGCAGCGTTTAAATGGGAACCAAAAGGAAAGTGATGGGGAAACGCTGCTCGTTTGGTCTTTTTTATTTCGCTCTCTTCTTCGCGTTCGATCCTGCGTTTGCTCAAATGGAATCGGGCACTGAAAAGGACAAGGCCCGCATCAGAAAACCGTCGCCCTCTCGGCCTGCGCGGCCGTTCCCGTGGAAAACAAACATCGTAACGACACTTTTTTGGATCGGCGAACAGCCAGGTGGAAATAATCTCGTCCCAAATCGCACAAGTGCCTGGGACAAACAATGGAGCAAAAACTACGGCGGTTTTGACGACCCAAATCCTGTGAATCGACGTAATTATGTTCCGGTAAAATTTACGCCTCGGCAAAACCCATTTTACTGCGCACTTCCCTACAATGACAAAGCGCATACTGGCCACCGGCCGGAAGCGCCTCGAGTTGTTCCGTGGTTTCAAGGTGCGTACCAGGGTCCGGCTGTTTCTACATGCAAAGATCGATGGGTCGCAATCCGCAAAGGCAATCGGGTGGCTTATGCGCAATGGGAAGACGCAGGACCCTTCCGAACGGACCACTGGCAATACGTGTTTGGCAATGAACGGCCGAAACCCAATCTAAATAAGGGCGCTGGCCTCGACGTCTCGCCCGCTGTGCGAGATTATCTCGGACTGAAACAAACGGACGTCACCGACTGGCGGTTTGTGGATTTTAGCGAAGTGCCGCATGGACCATGGTCGACTTTGGGGGGGAACAACACCTTTGTAATCAGCGCTCGCAAAAAAGATGTGAAGGCCACTGAGCGGTCAAAACGAAATGAAGTAGGCGGGATTGCTCGATAATGGTCGGGCACAGAGTACATGAAACCAGTTTCACAATTGTCTACTCTCTGCGCGACGCTCATCACTTTGAGTGGTTGCAGCACTATGACAGACATGGTCACGTCTCATCTACCGGAGTCTCATGCCGGACGCCCGTCGATCGTTGTGAGCTTGCGGGCACAGGAAGCCTATCTTTATCGCGAAGGGCATAGAACGGCGGAGTCGCGAATATCCAGCGGTCGCGAAGGCTACCGCACTCCGGTTGGTCGGTTTCAAGTCACCCGCAAGGACGAAGCTCATCGCTCGAGTGTTTATGGGGACTACGTCGATGACTCGGGACGCGTCGTGAAAGCCAATGTCGATATCAGGCGCGATGCCAAACCGCCACATTCGCACTTCGTGGGCGCCCCCATGCCGTACTTTCTGGAATTCTCGCCGGGCTACGGATTACACCAAGGTTACCTGCCGGGGGTGCCGGCATCACACGGATGCATTAGGATGCCTTATTGGAAGGCGCGCCAGTTTTATAATGCTGCGCATGTTGGCACAGTGGTGATTATAAAGCCGTAGAAAGTTCCAGGTCGCGGGCGCGACAAGGTTTTGCTACAGCACCTCTGAGTCGAATTCACCGTCGCTGAGGCGGGTCCGAATTCTCATCTTTGGCCTAACTACTGCAGTTGTCCGGATGATTTGGCCGCGATCATTCATGGTGATGCTGTAACCGCGGCGCAGCGTCGCATCGGGTCCGAGCACGCGCAGAATTCCTTCGATCCGACTGAAACGGTGTCTTGCGTTTTCAATCATGCGCTCAGGGCAGGCAACCAGCCGCCGATGCAAATCGGTAAAACGGTTCCGGCGCATCATGAGCTCCCCCGAAAGCTTTCGGGGTTGCAACACACGCGTGATGTGCAGAAGCGTACGCTTGTAACCCTCAATCTTGTGCGCAAGGCAGTGCTGCAGGATCTCTCGCGTGTGATCGAGTCGTTGTTGCGCGTCGCGCACGCGATTAAGCAACTGACTTCCCAGGGTGCGCGAGCAACGTTCGATCTGTCGCTGGAGATCTATGACATCAGGGACAATCAATTCCGCGGCAGCGCTGGGAGTAGGTGCGCGCAGGTCTGCAACGAAATCGCAGATGGTGAAATCGATTTCGTGACCGACGGCCGAGACGATTGGAACAGCGGAATGGAATATTGCACGCGCGACGATCTCTTCATTGAACTCCCATAAGTCTTCGATGCTTCCTCCACCGCGTGTGATCACGATGAGATCGACAGGCGCGAATGCCTCGTTAGGCGTGCCGAACTCGCGAATGGCGACCGCAATTTCCTGAGCTGAGCCAGTTCCTTGCACGCGCACCGGGTTGATCAGAATCTGCAACCATGGTGCGCGCCGACGCAGCACGTTCAGCATGTCGCGAATCGCTGCGCCGCTTGGGGATGTCACAATCCCGATCCGCCGCGGAAACTTTGGCAACGGCCGTTTCCGTTCCTGAGCAAATAACCCTTCTGTCTCAAGTTTGCGCTTTAACGCTTCAAACTTTGCCTGGAGTAGACCGACTCCGCGCGGCTGGAGGATCTGAACATTCAGCTGGTATTGCCCGCGTGCTTCGAAAACAGTGACGGTGCCAAAGACTTGCACCTGTGCGCCATCCGTCAGCGGTTCTCGCGGCCGTAGTATCGTGTCTCGCCAGATCACGCATGAGATCTGTGCCCGTTGATCTTTGAGCGTGAAATACTGATGACCGCTCGGGTGCAATTTGTAGTTTGAGATTTCTCCTTGCACCCACACTGCTGCAAACTTTGTCTCAAGCGTGCCACGGATTCTTCGCGTCAACTCAGAAACCGTGAACACCTTCGCCGTCTGCTGAAAAAAATCCGCTGTCAGTTGCATTCAAAGTATAAATTTAACCACAGAGATCGTTCAGAGTGCAGAGTTTATTTTTATCCAAACTTCTCGTTAGGGCATTTGTCTCCAATTACCAGCGGTTAAGATTAGAGTCCACCACAAACCTTGAATCGAAGATCGTTGCTACACAAAAGTGATCGTTCTTGACTGTGTCACACCGCTTCGGAGATGATTGAGGCGTCTATGAAAATTCGGGTCTTCCTTCGTGTCATTGTTTGTGGACTGCTTCTGGTGGCATTCATTCCTGCCGGAGCAGTTCGAGCGGCTACTCCTTCCACGGTGAAAATCGGCGTGCTCGCATCGTTAACCGGATCGGGGTTCTCGCTGGGCAGGAACACCGTCGCCGCATTGCGGATTGCAGCAGCAGATCTTCAAAACATCCATCCTCAGTATAACCCGGTGCAATACCGATTCCTTGTTCGCGATACGCAGCATGATCCATCGCGTGCGCTCAATGCTATTCAGGACCTCAATGCTCGTGGCGTCAAGATCATCATCGGGCCGCAGACCAGTTCCGAAGTAGCTATGATCAAACCTTTTGCGGACGCGCATAATATTCTGGTGATCAGCCAGGGTAGCACAGCGTCCTCGCTGGCCATCCCGGGCGATAATATCCTTCGGTTTTGCCCTAACGATAGGCGCGAGGCTGAAGCGATTGTGGCGTTGCTACAGCACGATGGCATTCGCGCCATTGTTCCGCTTTGGCGCAACGACGCCGGCAACAACGGTCTGCACGATTCCGTCAAGATAAGGTTTCAGGCTTTGGGGGGCAGAGTGACTGCGGGATTTCGCTACGAGCCGACCACGACTGACTTTTCCGCCGCAACGAGTTCTGTCGCGTCGCAGATCGCGAGCTTGATTCGCGGCGGGAATAATCCGTCTGCGGTTGCCGTTTATATGGCTGGTTTCGACGAGACCGTTGACGTATTTCATTCAGCACAAGGGAACCCTACGCTCGAAAATACGGCGTGGTACGGCAGCGACAGCATCGCTCTTTCTGCGGCATTGACCGGCGATTCGAGCGCGGCCGGTTTCGCGGCAAGCGTTGGTCTTCCAAGTGCGATTTTCGGTTTGCCCGATGCGCTGCGCAATCGGTGGCAGCCGATTGCGAATGAAGTCGAAGCGCGCACCGGCATCCAGCCGGATGCGTTTGCGTTGTCTGCTTACGATGCGCTCTTCGTGGTGAACCTGGCATTACAGCATCCAAAGCCACTCAGAAATTTCGACAGATTTAAAGCGGAATTCATCGAGGAAGCAGACCATTATCAGGGCGTGACTGGGTCGACAGCGCTCGACGCTGCCGGCGACCGGCTGAACGGCGATTTCGACTTTTGGGCGGTGCGACTGCGCAACGGCAGCTACACGTGGGTGCGAGTCGCAGCCTACAGTAATGGCATCCTTAGAGTTTTCTGATCAGAATAGCGGCCGCCGCGGTGACCATTTTTTAGGCGCTCTCACCGAAACATCTGGGCCGTTTGACACAAACGGCCCCACATCCGGAGTATGTGTGATCGGTCCCAACAAGCGAAACGCGGACTCCAGCTCGATCGGGTCGTTTTGCTCGGTCGCACGTTCGGAGAGTATCGGCGCTATTTTCTCCTCGAGCCGAACGAGTTGATTGGCCGAACCGTCTTGGATGTCGCAGGCGGGTTCAGTTCGTTTTGCGCTGAGGCGAACAACCTCGGCATTAATGTCACTGCATTCGATCCGATCTATTCGCTGCGGAGAGAAAACATCAGGGAACGATCCGATCCGGACCTTGAATCGGTTTACCGAACGATCGGACTCGTACCGACTATCGCTGGGGTTTCTACAAAAATCCTGACTACATGCGCGCTTTACGGGAACACGCATCCGCTATTTTTTTCTCGGACTTCGAAAGGCATCCAGAGCGTTACGTCGCGGGAGAGTTGCCTCGATTGCCGTTTGCCGATGGTAAGTTCGATCTAACCCTCGTGTCGTATCTTCTCTTCGCGTACCAGGATCGGTTCGACTACGAATTCCATAGCAATTCGATTTTGGAAGTCATGCGTGTGACCCGAGGCGAAGCGCGCATTTATCCGACTGTGACCTTTGAAGCACAGCCGAGTGAATACATTCCAATGCTGCAATCCGATGCGGCCCTGCAGGTTTTTGAATTCATGGAAATCGAAACGGATTTCGAATTTCTGGTCAACTCCAATTCCTATCTGCGCGTGACGCGGATCTAGCGTAAGAGTTGTGGCGCGTCTGTGTCAGACGCCGGCTGTCTACAGAAGCTCTTGCTGCGTGCCTCCCGGCATTTTAAGTCCGAGTTTGCGATAAGCGTTTGCGGTGGCGACGCGGCCTTGCGCCGTCCGTTTAATGTAGCCTTCCATGATCAAATAAGGCTCATTGACTTCCTCGATTGTGCCGGCTTCTTCGCCCACTGCGACGGCAAGCGAATTCAGGCCGACAGGACCGCCATTAAATTTATGTATCAATGCCTCGATGATGCGTTTGTCCCATTGATCGAATCCGTCGCGATCGATCTCAAGCATGGCGAGCGCGCGATCTGCGAGTTCCTCGGTGATTTTCCCTTCGGCCTTGACCTGCACGTAATCGCGCACCCAACGCAGCAGATTGTTCGCCGTGCGTGGTGTTCCGCGTGAGCGTGCTGCAATCTCGGCCGCGCCCGCCGCGTCGATCTCCACGCCTAACAAGTGGGCGCTGCGCATGATGATCCTCTGCATTTCGTCAGCGTTGTAGTAGTCGAGTCGCGCCGTCATTCCGAAACGCGAACGCAGCGGTGCGCTTACCATTCCGGCCCGCGTCGTAGCGCCGACCAACGTGAATTTTGGCAAATTGAGACGCAGACTGCGCGCCTGCGGTCCCTGGTCAATAATGATGTCGAGCCGGTAATCTTCCATCGCCGGGTAGAGGTACTCCTCGATGGCGGGTTGCAGCCGATGAATCTCATCAATGAACAGCACGTCGCCTTTTTCGAGGCTGGTAAGAAGTCCTGCGAGTTCTCCGGCCTTCTCAATGACAGGGCCGCTCGTGTTTTTGATATTCACCGCCATCGCGTTAGCGATGATGTAAGCAAGCGTCGTCTTGCCGAGCCCGGACGGACCACTCAGGAGAATGTGCTCGAGGACGTCGCCGCGCTTCTTAGCCGCCTCTACCATTAACTCCAGCCGTTCGCGCACCTTTATCTGACCGTTAAACTCGCTGAACGCGGGTGGTCGCAGCGAAATTTCAAAAGCCGCATCTGGCTCTGGCGGTTTCATCGGCAATGGAATGATGGAGTGTTGGAGTACTGGAGTAATGGTCTAAAAACGTCAATACCCCAGCACTCCATTACTCCAGCTTTTTCGTTAGCACTAACTCGGTCCCTCGGCGCTTGTGGATATAATCCACTTGGTCAAAGGCGTAGCGAATCAAGTGAAGACCTAGCCCGCCCGGTTTGATCATGTCATGCGAACGGCCTTTCATTTCGTGCGGGAAAACTTTGTCACCATAGTCCCGCAAACGCATGCGTACGCATTTGCGTAATCCCTCCATTTGCAACGAGATGAGTCGGTCGTCGCGCAAACGATACGCGTACCGGATGACGTTCGTGCACGCTTCATCCACGCCGAGCACCATCAACATTCGCTCCTTTTCTGAGAACGGATAGCCCTTAAGGAAATCGCGGACGCATTTCCTCAGCAACGCGAGGTTGGCAGTGTGACTGCTAAATTCGACTTTGCTTCGTTTCATCGCAGCTCGTGAAAACGTGAGCAGATTTCAGCCGCTGATTCAAGGGTGACCATGTTTTGAAATGCGCCGAGATCTCGCCGCAATGCAAAAAGCCAATGGACAGTCAGTCAAAGCGCTGTTCAATTTTCGGGGATGTGGCGAGTGTGGGTTGGGCTTTTGCTTCTAGCAACACCCGTTTGGGCGGAGGAGAACGCCACTGCGTACGAAGCATTGCGTGTGATCGGCAGCGAGTTCGGTCGTGACGCGTTACATCAAATTGTTTCGATTCGTGGAGCCAAGGGCGATCCGCAGCCGGAGAAATGGAAAATTGTTGTCGAAGATCCGCAGGGTGGCGGCGTGCGCGAATTGCAAGTTGCTGAAGGAAGGATTGATTCTGACAATGAGGCAGACCGCGACATAGCGGGTTCGACTGAAGGAGCGACGATCGATGTGTCGCAATTAAACCTCGATTCCAGCGGCGCGTACGCAGTCGCGAGTCACACGGCTGAGGCGTCACACACGAGTTTTGCGACAGCCGATTACATATTGCGCACAGACGATCGTGGCGAACCGATGTGGATTGTGACTCTCCGAAACAACTCGTCGCGTCCCGTTGGCACGATCTATATCGGCGGAACGCGGGGCACGGTGATGCGAACCGAGGGCATGTTTGCTGGGGCAACCATGGAAGACGTCGAAGGCGATTATGATCGGGGAGAAGCGACCGGCGTCTTCAGGAGTGCAAAACGATCGATTAAGCATGGTTTCAACAGAGCACAGGAGGAAGCCCGCGGAATGTTCGAGAAAGTGAAGCGGTCATTTTCCGATTTCATCAACCGGGAGTAGGAGACAAGTGAAGGAGGTTTCTAACGCGTGGCCGGCTCTGCCCTTTGCAGAATGGCAGGATACCGCGACGACGCTGCACATGTGGACGCAGATCGTGGGAAAAATTCGCCTGACACTGACTCCATGGACAAACCATTCGTGGCACGTGACGCTCTACGTCACTTCTCGGGGCCTAACGACCTCGCCGATCCCGCACGGTACACGCACGTTCGAAATACGCTTTGATTTCATCGACCACCGACTGCGCATCCTCACAAGCGATGGCAGAAGCGAAACGATCGAACTGAAACCACGTTCTGTTGCCGAGTTTTACGGGCTCGTAATGAAGAGCCTGGACGAGCTTCATCTGCCAGTGACCATCCACAAGTTGCCTAACGAGATCGAAAACCCGATTCCGTTCGATCAAGACGAAGAGCACCGCTCGTACGATCGCGAATACGCCAATCGGTTCTGGCGGGTTCTGGTGCAGAGCGATAGGGTATTTAAGGAGTTTCGATCGCGCTTTTGTGGCAAATGCAGTCCGGTGCATTTCTTCTGGGGCAGCTTCGACCTGGCGGTGACGCGGTTTTCCGGGCGACCGGCTCCGCCACATCCCGGCGGGATCCCGCATTTGCCCGATGCAATTACGCGAGAGGCGTACTCACAGGAGGTGAGTAGTCTCGGTTTTTGGCCCGGCAACGCCGCGGCGCCGACGCCGATTTTTTATTCGTACGCCTATCCCGAACCACCGGGGTTTACAGAGGCGAAGGTTCAGCCGGGGGCAGCCTTCTACGAAACGAAATTTCGGGAGTTCATGTTGCCATACGACAACATGCGCGGGGCTGAAAAACCGGATGAAATCCTGCTTGAATTCTCCCAGAGCACGTATGATGCGGCCTCAATGCTGGGAAAATGGGATCGCGCTGCGTTACAGGAAGTCAAACCTTCCTTGCATTTTACGCACCCGCACTCGTAATTGAGTCAAGATGAATCCTGGTTGCGCGGCGGAACAAGCTGCATGGCGCGAACTGAAAGACGGATGGCGTCCATTGTATGGAGACGTCGACAAGATCGGTGTCGCGATCGAGTGGCACGATTTTCGCATTGAGCATGCGTTTAACTGGGGACGCACGTTTCATCCGAATAGCCTGGAGTTTTGCCTGAACCTCAACGGGCACGGAGCCGTCGGGGCCGGCGGCACACGTAGCGATTATTTGCCGGGCAATTGCGGTTATTATGCTGTTACCGATGAGCCATTGCCTGCTTCACGGCGCGCACACGATCATCACCAATTTGTGACGCTCGAATTTTCGCGCGAGCATCTGAGGAACCAGCTTACGCAGAACGAAGCCGATCTTGAACCCGAGATTCGACGCATCCTTTTCGGCAAGAAAGAGGAGAACGTCGTCGTACCCGCGCGTCCAATGACGATGCAGCAACGCAGCGTCGTGGCCAGCCTGACGGAGCCGCCGGTCACCAAGGCGGCACAGGCCCTCTGGTATCAAGGCAAGGCCTTGGAGCTTATGGCTCAGTTTTTCTTTGCGCCGAAAAATCCAGAATTTTTCTGCATGCGTCAGAAGCGTCTGGCGCGTCAGCGAGTTGATCGAGTGAAGGAGATTCTCACGCGCGATCTGGCGAATCCGCCCACACTGGAAATGCTGGGGCAAGAGGTGGGCTGCAGCCCGTTTTATCTGAGCAGAATTTTTTCGCGCGAAGTTGGTCACACAATTCCGCAATACTTGCGAAATGTTCGCATGCACAGAGCAGCCGAGTTGTTGCGCACTGGCCGTTACAATGTCACCGAAGCCGCGACAGAAGTCGGCTATTCGAGCCTAAGTCATTTCAGCAAAGCATTTTGCGAAACAATCGGCTGCTGCCCGGTGCTGTACCCTGTGGCCCAGAACGTGCTACTGGATCGTTGAAGCGTTAAACGGTTGAAGCGTTAAGGCGAGCTCTGGATTTTCACGCTTGAACGGTTCAGCGCTTCCACACTCTAGCGGTTTAACGATCAGATGAAAATCCGCCGCGCTCTCATTTCGGTTTCTGACAAAACTGGCATCGCCGAGTTTGCTCGTGCGCTGGAAGGCCAGGGCATAGACATCATTTCCACGGGCGGAACAGCGGTCCTCCTGAAGAAAGAAAAAATTCCTGTGCGCGAGATATCGAGTTTTACCGCATTTCCCGAAGTGCTTGATGGCCGTGTGAAAACTTTGCATCCCCGCGTGCATGGTGGCCTTCTCTACAAACGGGGGAACGCTAAACATGAAGCAGAAGCGCGCGAATGCGGTTTTGATCCTATCGATCTCGTGGCGGTGAATCTTTATCCTTTCGAGGCGACGGTTGCGAAGCGTGGCGTAACTCTGGCGGACGCAATTGAAAATATCGACATCGGCGGCCCGTCAATGATTCGAAGCGCCGCGAAGAATTATGAATCGGTAACGGTGATCGTTGATCCCGCAGACTATCAAGCGGTGCTCGGAAATATGGCCAAGCACGATGGCGAAACGACGCTGAAACTTCGGGAACGCCTCGCGATTAAAGCCTTCAAGAGGACCGCGGAGTACGATCGGGTGATTGGCACTTTCCTGAACAAACAGCAGAAGACCGACGCCTCCTTTTCACTTTCACTCCCGCTGGCAATGCGTTTGCGTTACGGAGAAAATCCGCACCAGGACGCGGCGCTTTACGGCGACTTCGACAAATACTTCGAAAAACTTCAAGGAAAGGAGCTTTCGTTTAACAACATCCTCGACGTCAGTGCCGCGACAAATTTAATCGCCGAATTTGATGAGCCGACCGTCGCGATCCTGAAGCATACGAACCCATGTGGCGTCGGTTCGGATGCAGATCTGCGCAAGGCTTGGGAGAAAGCGTTTGCGACAGATAAGCAGGCGCCCTTTGGCGGGATCATTGTGTGCAACCGGCCTTTGACCGAGTCGCTGGCAAAAGTGATCAGCGAAATTTTCAGCGAAGTGATCATCGCGCCTGATTTTGAGATCGAAGCGCGTGCCGTTCTCCAGAAGAAAAAAAATCTGCGGCTGATTCGGTTGTTGACGCCGGCGAAAGAAACAAGACCAACAACAGATCTGCGCTCGGTGTCCGGCGGCGTGCTTGTTCAAGACGCAGATATCGAGAGTGAACCGACGCCCAACGTTGTGACTAAGCGGAAGCCGACGAAAGCGGAACTGAACGCGATGTTGTTTGGCTGGCGCGTCGTCAAACACGTGAAATCGAACGCCATCGTGTACGCCAAAGCGGATCGGACACTTGGAATCGGCGCCGGCCAGATGTCGCGAGTCGACGCCTCGCGTATTGCGATTTGGAAGGCGAACGAGGCCGGACTCTCGCTAAAAGGCAGCGCGGTTGCGAGCGACGCTTTCTTTCCATTCCCTGACGGCCTGCTCGCCGCTGCTGAAGGTGGCGCAACCTGCGCGATTCAGCCGGGGGGTTCAGTTCGCGACGAAGAAGTGATTGCTGCCGCTAACGAGCGAAAAATGGCAATGATCTTCACCGGCGTTAGGCACTTTCGGCATTAATCGCGCATTTCTGATGAGATCGATGTCTCGACCTTTTCAATCACAACGTGGCTTGTCATTCTGAGCGGAGCGAAGAATCTCAGATCTGTCTTTCGACGCGCTTACAATCCAACATTTGAGATGTTTCGCTCCGCTCAACATGACAGAAACCGTCGATCGGTTGAATCGCCGCGCGTTTTGAACATTGAAGACCTGCGGCGTAGGGCGAAGCGGAGGCTTCCTCGTGTCGTATTCGACTACATCGACGGTGGCGCCGAAGACGAATCGACGTTGCGTGCAAACTGCCGGGCATTCGAAGTGGTGACCCTGCGGCCGCGCTGTGCGGTCGCAACACCGTCGTGCGATCTGCGCACCACGGTGCTCGGCATTCCGGTTAGCATGCCGCTGATCCTCGCGCCGGTTGGAAGCTGTCGCTTGATGTTTCCACGCGGCGAAGAGGCGGCCGCGCACGCTGCTGGCGAAGCAGGGATCATTTGTACGCTTTCGACACTTTCGGGATGCAGGCTCGAAGACGTTGCAGCCGCATCGAAGGGGCCGGTCTGGTATCAACTTTATCTTGTCGGCGGTCGCGACTGTGCTCTGGGTGGTATCGACCGCGCCCGCAAGGCTGGGTTCTCGGCCTTGGTGGTCACCATCGACACGCCAGTCGCGGGCTTCAGGGAACGCGATCTTCGCAATGGCGCGAGAGAACTCCTTAGTAGAAATCTCGGACCAATGCTGCCGTTTGTGAATCAGCTTCTTGTTAGGCCAGGCTGGTTGGCGGCTTTTCTCGCGGATGGCGGTTTGATGAAATTTGAGAATGTCGTCATTCCAGGGGAAGGACCGATGCTGTATGCCGATGTCACCGCCGCTCTTGAGCAATCCGTCGTGACTTGGGACGATCTCAAATGGATTCGCCAGGCGTGGAACGGGCCAATTGTGATTAAAGGCGTTCACACGGCTGAAGACGCCCGCCGCGCAGTGGACATGGGCGCAGAGGGGTTGGTTGTGTCCAATCATGGCGGGCGGCAACTCGCCGGTGTCGCGCCGACTCTACGCGTCTTGCCTGAAGTTGTAGAAGCGGTAGGCGAGCGCATCGAGGTCCTGGTGGATGGTGGCATCCGCCGCGGCAGCGATATCGTTAAAGCCCTCTGTTTGGGAGCCCGTGCGGTAATGGTGGGTCGCGCGTACGCCTACGGACTGGGAGCGGCAGGTGCCGCAGGTGTTTCGCGGGCAATCGACATTTTGCGCGCGGATCTCGAACGCACGCTCAAGCTGCTTGGTTGTGCGTCAGTTGCGGAACTCAATAGAACCTACATCAATGTTCCGCGGGACTGGCTAGCGAAATGACGAAGCACTGAATAACTGACGTGATTCGTTAAATCTCTGCACCGTCACATCGGATTTCCGTTTCAACAATTTAGTGCCTCACGACTCAACGTGGCGAAGCAAGTCGCCACAGCCAGACGCACAGAACAGAGGCGACGATCAGCGCGACCCAGCTTAGGCCCATTGGGATTGTGATCGTTCCGACGGTAACTTTTGCCTGGTTGATTAGCCGAACGAGGTGCCCGATT
This sequence comes from Candidatus Udaeobacter sp., assembly GCA_035315785.1. Taxonomy (GTDB): domain Bacteria; phylum Verrucomicrobiota; class Verrucomicrobiia; order Chthoniobacterales; family UBA10450; genus Udaeobacter. The sequence goes on from DATFXP010000072.1 coordinate 13,319, forward strand.
GCAAAAACGCCGAAAAGAACGCTGGCAACACGCAATCCAGTTTTTGGTGAGTTCACAATCCGATTGTCGAAATTGCGCCGCGACTTGTCAGTAAAAATCCGTGCTCTTATTTCGCAGTTCTGCGGAAAGACGCTCCCTGAACAAGTATGCCAATGACGGCGAGTCCGACGAATACAAGCGTCGAACCCGTCGGCGGAAGCGTAATTACCCCCTGAAAGACAATCAGGTGCGCGCCGATCAAGGACGAAACAACGATGAGTGCCCAATTAAACACAGTGAGGAGGAGAATTGCTCCGATGACGCCCCCGACGAGAAAAATGATTGTGTAGTGCTGCGCAGAGTGAATAAAAAACGCAGCGGCTATTGCACCGGCGAGATAGCCTCCGGCCAAAAAACCGAGGACTGCGATCGCAACTTTCTGAAGAAAGAGCGCGAGCAACGCTCCGACCAGGCCCAGAACGAGAGCAACCATTAATCCCAGAATCGAAGACGGCTCTTGGATGATGTGCGGTGCAATTTCCACGCCCAACGCGAATCCGACCGCGGCGACACACAGCCAAAAGAGCTTTCGACCGAAGAACAGAATCGCGATGCCGATGAGGACGCCTACGATCGCAACAGAGGAATACATGCAAAAAGGGGAATTTCGACAATTACAATGTAGAGGCGTTTGTGCCAAACGTCTTTTCCTCGAGCGGCGAGCACCGCTACACTTGGCATATCGAGTAAATCAGCCTGGTGTGAATTGAACCCTGCCTGTCGCCGCGGGCGAGGGCTCTACGACCACAGTTATTGAAAATCGGGCTGGTGGGATTTGAACCCACGGCCTCCTGGTCCCGAACCAGGCGCTCTACCAAGCTGAGCCACAGCCCGAAATGCTCACTATCAGAGAGTTATGACAAGAATTGGTGTGGCACAATTTTATCATTGTCACTGCTGTGTGATACTGCGACACTTCTCCGGGTGAAAACTGATGATTCAAAGAATACATGGACCAAAATCAAACGGCAGGTCGGCCTATACCGCTACGAACCGACCGGCCAGTATTTCGCACGGGTTCGACACACTGGCAAACTTCACCGGCGCAAACTCGGAACCACTGATTATGAGCTAGCGAAGCGCAAGCTGGCGGATTTCAAACGTGATATTGAGCGCA
>DATFXP010000073.1:0-23793 GCA_035315785.1 Candidatus Udaeobacter sp.
AGACTCGGATTTGCGACGGTCCGAAACCGCCGCTAAAAAGACCCAATGAAATATTCGATCTTGTTGATGCTATTGGTAGCCTCGGCAGTTTTTGCAACTGAAGAAAAGAAACAGGAGACAACGCCCACGAAATCATCCAACGAAGTTGCCGTTATCAAGACGAACGAAGGCGATATGGTGGTGCAATTTTGGACTGATGCCGCACCAAACACGATCGAGAATTTCAAGAAACTGGCGGGCCAGGGTTTCTATGACGGGACGATTTTCCACCGGATCGTCAAAGGATTCATGATCCAGGGCGGCGATCCGAATTCGAAAGATCCCGCAAAAGAAGATAGCTACGGGCAAGGCGGACCCGGTTTCAACATCAAGGCCGAATTCAACGATCATAGCCACGACCGTGGCGTGCTTTCGATGGCGCGCGGGCCGGATCCGGATTCCGCCGGTTCGCAATTCTTCATTTGTCTCGCGCCGGTACACCGGCTCGACCATCAATACACGACGTTTGGTAAACTGATCAAAGGCCAGGATGTGCTGGAGAAAATCGGTGATATTCCGGTGACTAGGAATAGCATGGGCGAACCCAGCAAACCGTCCAAACGCGTGGTGATCGAGAGCATCAAAATCGTTCCGGCTGATTCGGTGAAATAGCGACTGGTAACGCTGTTGTCATTCCGAGCGAAGTCGAGGAATCTCTTGCTGTTTTCAGAGAATCGAGAGATGTCTCGACTCCGCTCGACATGACAAAGGTTGCATTAATCCAGATGGGCTGCGGCGCGGAGCCGGAGAAGAATCTCGCGCGCTCGATCGAATTTATTCGCGATGCGGCACGACAAGGTGCGGAGATTGTCTGCCTGCCGGAGCTTTTTAGATCGCAATATTTTTGCCAGACAGAGGATCACAAGAACTTCGATTTGGCCGAGGAAGTGCCGGGAAAATCAACCAACGCGCTGGCAGAAGTCGCCGGGGAAAGCGGCACGGTAATCATCGCGTCGCTGTTCGAGAAACGCAGCGCCGGTCTTTATCACAATACCGCGGCAATTATCGATTCGGACGGAAAATTGCTGGGTAAATATCGCAAGATGCACATTCCCGATGACCCCCTGTATCACGAAAAGTTTTACTTCACGCCTGGCGATCTTGGGTTCAAGGCGTGGGACACCGCGCGCGGCAAGATCGGCGTCTGCGTTTGCTGGGACCAATGGTATCCGGAAGCGGCGCGACTGACTGCATTACGGGGCGCAGAAATTATTTTTTATCCAACGGCAATCGGCTGGCATCCGAGTGAGAAGAAGCAATTTGGAAAAGCGCAACACTCCGCGTGGGAGACGATTCAGCGTGGCCACGCGATTGCCAACGGGTGCTACGTCGCGGTGGCGAACCGCGTGGGTCACGAAGCGCCTGCCGGCGGGGATGGCATTGAATTTTGGGGGCAAAGCTTCGTGTGCGGACCTGACGGCGAAATCATCGCCAAAGGTTCGATCGACCAGGAAGAGATTGTAACGGCAGAGATCGATTGGACTCGGGTCAATGAGCACCGGACGCACTGGCCATTTTTGCGGGATCGCAGAATCGATGCTTACGGCGAGATCAATCGACGTTTGATCGATTAGATCTTTTAGGGCGTTTCTATGAAACGCCAGGCGTCTGACACAGACGCCCTACATTGCTGTTCGGCAGGAACAGAAACGCGTGCTGTTTTGAATTTCTCTTTGTGCTAATACCACCGGGATGACCGCGAGCGTTGCTCAATTGAGGCGCAGGCCATGGTATCGCCCTTCGTTGACGGTGCAAATCATGATCGGGCTGGTCGCGGGTGGTGTGATTGGATGGCTGCGGCCGGATTGGGGCAACGCGGTTTATTTCTTGCGCGACATTTTCATTAACCTGATCAAGTCGATCATCGCGCCGTTGGTGTTCTCAACCATCGTGGTGGGAATCGCAGGCGCCGGTGCGCTCCGGAAAGTGGGGCGGATGGGAATCAAGGCGCTGATCTATTTCGAGATAGTCACCACAGCCGCACTGGTAATCGGACTGGCGGTTGTCAATTTCACAAAGCCCGGTGCCGGCGTGACTCTCGCCGCTACAAACACCGATGTTCTGAAGACAATCGGCCAAGCTCATCCCCAGACTTTCGTCGAAACGCTCGTGCATGTTTTCCCTGCAAGCGTAATCGACGCGATGGTTCGTGGCGACGTTTTGCAGATTCTCGCATTCAGCGTGCTTTTCGCACTCGCCGTGTCAGCTGTTGGCGAAAAAGGCAAACCAATCATCCGCGCAATGGAGAGTCTTTCACAAATCATGTTCAAGTTCACGAATTACGTGATGCTGTTTGCACCCATCGGTGTGGGCGCGGCGATGGCACATACCATTGGAACGCAAGGACCAGCTGTGCTGTTCAATCTCGGAAAATTGATCGGCTCACTGTATCTCGCTCTCGTAATTTTCATCGCTTTGATTTTCGGACTGGTGATTCGGATCGCAGGGATTCCGCTAAGACAATTTGTGCGTGCGGTGCGCGAGCCTGCGGCGCTCGCATTTGCGACGACAAGTAGCGAATCGGCGTTGCCGAAAGCGATGGAATCGATGGAACGTTTTGGCGTGCCTCCTCATATCGTTGGATTCGTGATGCCAACGGGGTATTCGTTCAACCTGACTGGATCAACGTTATACCTTGCGATGGCATCAGTGTTCGTCGCCCAAGCCGCTGAGACGACGATGGGATGGCACATGTCGCTAGGCCAACAAATCACAATGATGTTGACATTGATGCTGACTTCCAAAGGCGTGGCCGGCGTGCCTCGGGCATCACTCGTCATTCTCCTGGGGGCATTAAACTCGTTTGTTCCCGCAGGGTTGGGACCGATTGGTGTCGCCATCATTTTCGGCGTCGATGAATTGATGGACATGGGCCGCACATGTGTGAACGTGATCGGCAATTGTCTGGCAACGGTCGTGGTGGCGCGATGGGAAGGCGAATTCGATGACAGGCGTGCGCGCGTGTTTGGCACGTCTGCGGAAGCCGAACTGGATCTCAGAACCGGCGACGTCGCCTTCGCTGATGCCGTCGCTCAGAGCGACTAAGTCGACCGTTACTCGACTGTCAATAGATTCTAGGCAGTTGGCGGCTGACAAGCCCTAAAATGCATCATTCTCGCCTAGGTCAATTTTGTATCTGAAATGGGGTTGACAATCGCAACCGCCCCCCCAAAGTCCAAACACTTTTCACTCACCAAAACCCATGAAAAAAATACTCGCAATACTGCTAATATTTTCTGCGATTGGCTTGAGCGTTATTGCATTTGGCGTAGGCGGCTCGTCTCCACGGAATGTAAACACTGATGCCACTGCCCGAGGACCCAACGTGGATAACACAAGTGCCATCGTGCAACTTAAAGGTGATCCAATAAGCACGAATCCCAGCACGAAGCCGCCACACGGCAAAAAAATTGATTTCAACAGCAATGCTGTGAGATCGTATCGTGCCCAGTTGAACGCTCAACGGAACCAATTCAAACAGTGGCTGCACGCGAATGCGCCAAGCGCAAAGGTCACGAGCGAATACGATGTGTCCCTCAATGCGGTGGCGGTGCAACTCAATGGCACGCCGCTGGCGACCATCAAAGCCGCCCCGATGGTGCAAAGCGCCGAGTACAACGCACTTTACTACCCCAACCTGAGCGAGAGCTATAAGATCATCAACGCATCTGGCGCTTGGACTGCCGCTGGTGGCAGATCAAATGCCGGGGCAGGTATCAAAATTGGAGATATTGACTCGGGTATCGAGGAGACGCATCCCTTTTTCGATCCGACTGGTTTCAGCTATCCTCCGGGCTTCCCGAAATGCGACGCCGCAGATAGCAATTCGCACCACAAAGACCAAGACTGCAAGCACGTCACGCCAAAGGTCATTGTGGCCAAGGTGTTCTTCAACAAAGCCCGTCAGCAGGGTCTCGATGCAACGGCAGTCGAGGGCCACGGGACTCACACCGCCGGCATCGCCGCCGGCGTGACTGGAAAGACTGCCGTCGTCAACGGCGTCAGTATCGGTGACATGTCGGGGATAGCACCGGGCGCCTGGCTGGGAAACTACAACGTTTTCCCCGACTCAGTCAATGAAAGCCGCCACGGCGCGCGCAACGAGGACATTCTCAACGCAGTTGACGCCGCGATCGAGGACGGTATGGACGTTCTTAATCTATCGTTAGGCGGCAGTTACCATGGTAATAATGACCTGCTTGCAGACGGACTCGACAATGCAGTGGAAGGAGGCGTAGTCGTAGCCGTCGCTGCGGGTAACAGCGGACCTGGGCAGGGCACGCTTGAGTCGCCTGGCCGCGCGCGCAAAGTGATCACGGTCGGCGCGAGCACAAACCAACATTTCGTCGGCCAGCCCTTTACATATCCCGCCGGTGGCGGAACAACGGTGGGTGCCGCAGTTGGTGACTTCGACCCGTTGCCTGCAGCCTCGTTCAATCTCTTCGACACTCAATCAAACGGGTGCGCCAGCGTCGATCCCGGCGCCTCCGGCCAGCTTGCAATCATTGATCGCGGCGTGTGTACCTTCAGCCAGAAGGTTGCGAACGCCAAAGCGGCAGGGGCAATTGCTGTTCTCATTATCAACAATGTTGCTGGAGACCCCATTGCAATGGCTAGGACGGCTGGATTCAACGATGACCTGCCGGCTGTTATGATCAGTAAGAATGATGGGGCAGCATTGCGAGCGTCTGCAGCAACGACAGCGTCGGCAGACGCCACGTTCCAAGAGTTCATCACTCCTGAAAACAGAGACATTCTCGCCGGCTTCAGCGGCCAGGGCCCGACCAGAGTTGATTTCGCCGTCAAACCTGACTTGACCTCGGTTGGCGTCAACGTCCTCAGCTCCTGTGTTAGCACCGATCCTGTCGATTGTGGTGAGGCGCCGTGGGCCTTCCTAAGCGGCACCTCAATGTCCACGCCACATATTGCCGGCTCAGCGGCAGTGCTCTTGCAACTGCATAGCGACTGGACACCTGCGCAAATCAAGTCGGCACTCGTGAACCGCGCTGATTTGGTGGTCAAGGATGCCGCGACCGGGTTGCACGATGTCGGCCCGACAGCGCAGGGAGCTGGACGCGAGAATCTCTCCGTAGCCGCGAATGCGACAACGTGGATGGATCCGGCTTCGGCGAGCTTCGGCCGTGTTACGGTTGGTCGCCCGACTTCGGTTAACATCACACTACACAACCCGACCAACAGCGGTCAGACGTTCGCGGTCTCGAAGGCCAAATTCATTCCGAACACCTTCGGCAATACAGTGCCTCTGATCTGGAACGCTGGAACTATCACTCCTGGCGATAATCGGATCACTGTCCCAGCCAGCGTAACGGTGCCGGCTAATGGTTCGACCACGCTTACGGTAACCGTCAGTGCGCCGCAAGGCACCACTGTGCAGGGCTGGATCAATCTCGATGGCCCGATGGACAACGACCTACATTTCGCGTATTACGCCCACGTCGTTCCGTAAGGATTGTAATCGTTAAGTAGTTCAAAGAGGGACGCGGGGTAACCGCGTCCCTTTTTTTTGTCGCTGAAGATCAGGGCATCGACAAATCCGCGCGATTTCGGCTAAACTGCGCTGATGATCGCAGTTATGCACATGCCCCAGGCAATTTACGTGATACAGATTTTTGCCTCCGGTTTTCTGGCGATTCTGTTCCTGCAATCGGGCATTGATAAGATTGTCGATCACCAGGGGAACTTTGAATGGTTGAAACGACATTTTGCCAAGAGTCCACTCGCTGGAGTTGTTCCCGCGCTGCTGATTTGCATCACGATTGCAGAGGTCACGGCCGGCGCGCTGAGCGCTGTCGGCTGCGTGCTCGTAATTTTGTTGAACGATTCGACCATCGCGTTCTACGGGGCAATCCTATCCGCCGCAGCCATCACTGCGTTGTTTTTTGGGCAGCGAATTGCGAAGGATTATGCTGGCGCTGCAGTGCTTGTTCCCTATTTTTTGCTCACGCTCGTCGCAATTTACCTATTTGCTCAAGGATAGATGGCATGCCGCTTAGGGTTGGTGCGGTCGTTGAAAGCGCCGCAACGGGGGTTCGAAAGGCGCGCAATTTCGATGGAGAAAAAGAACGGTTGTGCTTGACTGATAGGTTCGACACTTCTCGCCAGAATGCCTGCGCAGACAATCAAGATTAGTGGTGCCCGTCAGCACAATCTCAAGGACCTCCATGTTGAGATTCCGAGGGAGAAACTGGTGGTCATCACCGGTTTAAGCGGCTCGGGGAAATCCTCGCTCGCTTTCGATACCCTTTATGCGGAAGGCCAACGCCGTTATGTCGAGAGTCTTTCCGCTTATGCGCGGCAGTTCCTCGATCAAATGGAAAAACCGGATGTCGATTTCATTGAAGGCTTGTCGCCTGCTATCGCCATAGAACAACGCAGCGCTGGCGCGAATCCACGATCGACAATCGCAACCACGACCGAGATCTACGATTACCTGCGTGTCCTCTTTTCCGCGGTCGGTCAACCGCACGATCCCCTCACCGGTCGCCCGCTAAGCCGCCAAACCCCTCAACAAATCGTCGATCAGGTCCTGGCGTACGAACCGGGCAGCAAAATCGTTGTACTGGCACCATTGATTGAGAATCAGCCCGGTGAGTTCCGGGACGTGCTCGAAAAGCTCAAGCGCGAAGGGTTCGTTCGCGCGCGCATCGATGGCGAGATGATCGAATTGGATCACACCGAGCCGATCCGGCTGAAAAAAGGCCAACAACACACGATTGAAGCGGTAGTTGATCGCCTGGTCGTTCGCGATGGCATTCGTGTGCGGCTGACTGACTCAGTTGAAACTGCTCTTACCTGGGGCGGCAATCGCATTGTCGTTTTGTGTCAAACAGCCACTTCAGGTGACAATTGGGCGGAATGCCGCTACTCGACGGATTACGGCAACGCTGAAACGGGCTTCAATCTAGGTGAGCTCACGCCGAGACATTTTTCTTTCAATAGTTACCTCGGCGCGTGCCCGGCTTGCCATGGTCTCGGAACACAATTGGTAGTCGATCCTGAGTTGATGATCTCCGACCAAACCAAAACGCTGGCCGAAGGAGCAATCACACCCTGGCGTCGCGGCACAAAACGCATGCGAGTCTACTATCGGCATCTGCAGCACGCGCTGATCAAACATTTCAAAGTCAACGAAGACGTGCCGTTCGGCGAATTGCCTGACGCATTCAAAGCCGCGGTTTACTTCGGCACCAATGGCGAGCCGATTGAAATGGCGTTTGGCGGCAACGGCCAAAAGAAAGTAACAAAACCGTTCGAGGGACTCGTGCCCCAAATGCAGCGGCTTTACGAGCAGACCGAGAGCGAGTTCACGCGGAATCGCATTCGAACATTCATGGCTCGCGAGACATGCAAGGTTTGCGGCGGCGCAAGACTCAAACCGGAAATCCTTGCTGTTACGATCAAGGCCCGACCCAGCTCCGCCGCGGCCATGGCGGACAAGCATGGGCGCGAGCTGAACATCGATCAGTTCAGCCAGCAAACCGTGGAAGAGGCGCTGCGGTTCATTGGCGGCCTCGACCTGACCGAGCAGCAGCAAACGATCATAACTGAAGTTGTCCGCGAGATTCAGTCGCGTCTGCAATTTCTCGCAGAAGTCGGCCTCGGATATCTCACATTGAATCGCGAGAGCGGGACACTTTCCGGCGGCGAAGCACAGCGGATACGGCTCGCGACACAGATCGGTTCCGGGCTGGCTGGTGTTCTCTACATTCTCGATGAACCGAGCATCGGTCTGCATCAACGCGACAACTCGCGTTTACTGGGAACGCTGCGAAAACTACGCGACCTCGGGAATTCGGTCATCGTAGTCGAGCATGACGAAGAGACGATTCGGGCTGCCGACCACATTCTTGATCTTGGTCCGGGCGCAGGGCCGCGCGGTGGCGAGATTGTGGCAGAGGGAACTCTCGACGACGTCGCGCGCGCGAAAAATTCTTTGACTAGCGATTATCTTTCCGGACGAGCCCGCATAGCAGTTCCAAAACAGCGCACTCAGCCACGGCCCGATGGCTGGCTTACAGTCGTAGGCGCGAGTGAAAACAATCTGAAAAAAATCGATGTCTCATTTCCCCTCGGTTGCCTAACGTGTGTGACTGGCGTTTCCGGCAGCGGCAAATCGACTCTAGTAGACGACATTTTGCGACGTGCGCTTTTCCGGCATTTCTATAACTCGAAGGATAAGCCAGGTGCTCACAAAACAATTCGCGGACTCGAACAGATCGACAAAGTAGTCGTGATCGACCAGAGCCCAATCGGACGGACGCCGCGGTCGAACCCGGTCACATACACGGGCGCATTCACCCCGATACGCGAACTCTTTGCCCAACTACCCGCGGCGCGGGTCCGCGGTTACGACGCAGGTCGATTCAGTTTCAACGTCAAAGGTGGCCGTTGCGAGAATTGCGAAGGCGGTGGTTTGATCAAAATCGAAATGCATTTCTTGCCCGACGTTTACGTCGAATGCGAGGTTTGCCGAGGCAAGCGCTACAACCGCGAAACCCTCGAAATCACTTACAAAGGCAAGAACATTGCAGACGTGCTCGACTTAACTGTGGACGAAGCCGCTCGATTCTTCCGCAATGTGCCGACCATCGCGGAAAAGCTCAATTCACTGCTCGACGTTGGCTTGGGCTATTTGCGACTGGGCCAGGCCGGAACGACCCTTTCCGGCGGCGAAGCGCAGCGCGTGAAACTTGCTACTGAGCTTGCCAAAAAAGCGACCGGTCGCACTGTTTACATCCTCGATGAACCGACGACCGGGTTGCATTTCGCGGATATCGAAAAATTGCTGGAGGTGCTGATGAAACTCCGCAATGCGGGCAACACCATCGTCGTGATTGAACATAATCTTGAGATGATCAAGTGTGCAGATTGGATCATCGATTTGGGCCCCGAAGGGGGCGACAATGGCGGCGAAGTGGTCGGGTCCGGTCCGCCTGAGAAGGTCGTTACTATTCCAGCCAGCCATACAGGGCAATACTTACGGCCAATGCTGGAGAACAGATGAAACACGTCGGATGCTTAGCGCTCACATGTATGATCGGGGTACTTGGCCCCGCCGCTCGAGCAGACATCTCCGTTGAAATAGCCCAAGCCAGCACGCCACTTTCAGAAGGCGTGCCGGAGGTGGCCGTCGTGCGCTTGCAGTCGCTCCTAAACAAAAATTTGCCAGAACCAGAATGGCGCGCGGTCGCCGAAAAACTTGCGGAAGCTCAGGTGGCCGCAAAACAGCCAGAGGCCACTTTGGTTCTTTTGGGTGACGCCAGGTTACGCGACTTGCCGTGGGCGAAATTCTGGCGCGCTCAGGCACTGGCCAGTTTGTACCGTTGGACCGACGCGCTGCCACTTTACGAGGCACTGAGCAACGAGACTTCGCCGATTCAGAAAGCAGCTGTTTTCGGAGCGAGCAACGCTTTGCGCGCCTTAGGAAAACGCCAGGATGCCTTGGGGAAATTCATCCTGCTCGCGCGCGATAAAGAATGGGGCACACGAGCACAGCTGCGAGCGGCTGAACTGCACATTGAATTGAACAACGCTCCAGAGGCACGCAGGCTACTGGAGCAGTTGCAACCAGTTTCGGTTGCGGAACGGCGCGAACGGCGTGTGTTACGCGGCCGCCTCGAACTGATTTCGCATCGGCCTGAGCGAGCAATCGGCATGTTTCAGGCGATTCTGAAAAGACCAGAGGGAACGCCTCATCCAATTCTACTCTCAGCGCTCTTCGGCATCGCTGAAGCGCATTTGCAGCTCAAAACGCCTGAGACCGGAGATGACGTCCTTGAGCGTTTCATCGACCGTAACTACGCAGACCCCGATCTGCCACTGATATTCGCAAAGCTCGATGAGCTTTATCGCGACGAACACAAACCGTCGCGCAATGAACTGGAAAAGTGGGTGCGCAGGCCCGAACAACCGCGGCGAACATTCGCGCGCTGGTATCTTGCGCGATTGGAAATTCGCGCGGGCCGCAGAGAGCGAGCCCGCCAACTGTTTGAAGATTTGCGAGGCACAGAAATCAAATCGCCTGCGATTGCCCCCGCACTGTTCGAATTTGCCAAATTCGAAATTGATGATGGTCGCTTTGATGAAGCGATAGCCATTCTGGAGGATTCGCGCTTGTTACGGCCCGAGCCAGCCTTGTTGACGCAGATCGATTTTTTATCTGCGCAGGCGCAGTACCTGGCGAGGCGATTCGATGCCGCAATAGCTGCTTTCGAACAAATCGGGCAGCGCGAGTCGCGTTCGGCGAAAGCCGCTCTCTTTAACGCATCCAGTGGCTGGTTACAAGTCGGAAATCACACTCGCTTCCTTGCCGATTACGACCAACTGGAAAAACAGGGAGGCGACGAACAATCGCGTGCCGATTTGCGGTTGGAGGAAGGTTTGATGCAGGCTGCCAAAGCAGACAAAAAAGCCGCGGGATCGTTGCAACGATTCATTCACGATTTTCCAACAAATACGCGGGTATCGGAGGCGTGGGTTGGCCTGGCCGAGTTGGCGTTTCATTCCTCACCGCCGCGCCTCGATGAAGCACGGAAGGACCTGGATCATGCGGTCGACTCCCGACCAACCGCAGCCGCCGCCGAACGGGCCGATTATCTCCGCATCTGGGTAGAAGAAGCAGCCGGCGGAAACGAAGCGAAAGTTATTGAGCTCGGAAAACGATTTCTCGATCAGCACAGCCAGTCCCAATTTGCTCGGGAAGTTCGAATGAAATTGGCGGAGCTTTATTACCGCAGCCAGGATTTCGCCAATGCGCAGACGCAGTTTGAAATGATCGCGCAACAGAATCCGAATGACCCGCTCACAGAAAAAGCGCTCTTTTTCGCAGCCGAATCGGCCATGTCGAGCATGAGCGAGCATACACTCGATCGAGCTCTCGTTTTATTCGACCAAGTCGTGCAGAAGAATGGCGCGATGCGCTGGCCCGCGCGCAACGAACAAGCGGTGATCGAGCGTAAGCTTGGAAAACCTAAAGACGCTCTCGCCTTGTATGATGAGGTGTTGAAGAGTGACGCGGGCGCGTCCGAAAAGCGTGAGGCGCTTTGCGGGAAAGGTGACATTTTCTTCGAGGCGGGCGCAACGGACCCCAGTAGCTATCAACGGGCTATTGAGGCCTACGACCAACTGGCTGCCGATAAGGAGGGGTCGATTCATTGGCGTAACCAGGCGCTGTTTAAGAAAGGATTATGCCTCGAGAAAAAAGGCGATCGAGCCGGAGCGATGGCGACCTTTTATAAGATTCTGGAGGCCGAGTCGCGACCCGATGAGCGCCGCGAGTTGTTTTGGTATTATAAGGCTGGATTCAACGCAGCGCGGTTGTTGGAGGAAGATTCCAAGTGGGAATCTGCCGTCGCGATCTACGACAAGCTCGTCGCAGCCGGAGGCAGCCGTAGCGAAGAAGCAAAAGCGCGTCTGAACAACATTCGCCTAGAACATTTTCTTTGGACGGATTGAAGTATTCCTGGCGAATGGTGGTTAAAGCGGGCTGGCCCTAAACATCGGAAGTGGGCTGGCGAATAAGCTTGCTTAAATTCACAGCGGGCTCACAATTAGGTCATGGGAAGAGGAACCAGACTGAGTCGCGGGTGCGGCTGGTCGGTCCGATCTGTAGTAGGGATCTTCGCCCTTGCATTCTGCGCGTCGGCATTCGCTGATGATCAAAGCAAGAACGTAGTAGCGCGGCCTTCGCAGCCACTACCTACCACCACAAAGAAAATTTGTTACGTGGTAACGGGTGACTCGCGGATTCCGCAGCGATGCGATCGTCTCTCTGCAATTCCGACCACTGCTCACCACATGGACATTTACGGTCGTCGTCCGAGCAGTTACTAAAAGCTCCGGCGATTATTGTGGGTGAATAGCCGTGCTGCTGGTACGGTAGCACGGTTGGGAATTCATATTTTTCTGTGACTAGTCCCATCACAGGACGTTGGTCTAAACCGCTTGTGAACTTTGGGGCGACTTAGCGAAATTTTACGCGTTCGTCTTGCCGGTCTGGGTCGTTAGGCAAGATTTTGCTGCCGCAATCACGGCTCTGTCGTCATTATCGGTCAGTCCCGCCAGGAAACCGCGAATCCGACGGAATGATTGACGCAAAAACAAATCTGCTGCCGAGTCGTCCGGCGATGCCGCATTTCCATTTCGGCCTCCGAACTGAATCTCGCCATCGATGCGGCTCAGCACACACGTCGAAGCAAAAAGATCCATGGCCGCGTTCGCGATCCGTTCCTGGACAAGCTGCATGTCCAGAATTGGCTCGCGATACGTGATCAACGCGCGATTAACGGCAAAATTAAAATGCCGGATTAAACGGCCGAGTTGCCGGGCGTGTGCGCGAAGCTGTTCGCTTTGCACAGGCACGTCTGGCACACGAACCGTCGCGCTGAGCCGGTTCTTGCCGGCCGCCCACGCTTTGCTCATTCCATCGCGGGACGGCTTCATTATCGTGTCGTAGATTTCTTTAAACTCCATTCCCGGCCCGCGCATTCCTACAAGCGCGATGAACGAAGTCAGAACTTCATTTGCGCCCTCGCCGATTTGGTTGATCCGCGCGTCACGCAACATTCTCTCCAACGGCAGATCCGTGAAGTACGCCGAGCCGCCATAAATTTGGAACACATCGTTGATGCACTCCCAGAGCCGTTCTGTCGTAAAAACTTTCAACATCGCGGTCTCAAGCATGTAATCCTCAAGGCCGCGGTCGATGAACGACGCTGTGACAGTAGTCATGGCTTCCATTGCGTAAGCGTCAGCCGCGATGCGGGCGATTTTCTTTTTCACCAACTCAAATTCGCCGAGCGTTTTGTTGAATTGCCTGCGAGTGTTCGCGTGCGCGACGGCCAATTCCAAACAGGTTTTGGCTGCCCCGGTGCAACAGGCGCCGAATGTGGTCCGTCCAAAATCGAGCACCGTCAGTGCGACCTTCAAACCTTTGCCAATCGGGCCGAGAATATTTTCTTTTGGCACTTTGACATCTCGCAACGCGAACCGCCCTGTTGCCGTGCCTCTGATTCCGGTTTTCGGCATCCGCGCCTCGAGCATTTCGAAACCCGGCATGTCCGGCGTTACCAGAAACGCCGTGACAGCTGTTCTATCCGAGCCAGGCACAGGAGTACGCGCCATCACAGTGAGCTCCTGCGCAATCGCAGCGTTCGTGATGTACCGTTTCTCGCCGTTCAAAATGAAATGCGAACCGTCCTCGCTGGGACGCGCTTGCATTTGCACGTTTGCCGCATCCGAACCGGCTTCCCTCTCGGTGAGCGCAAACGCGCCGAGCTGCTCGCCGGTTACCAATTTTGGAAGCCATTTCTGTTTTTGTTCGTGCGTGCCAAACAACAGCAACGCGCGAATCCCAATGGAGTGATGCGCGTTAACGAAGACCGATGTCGATGCACAACGCCTCCCGATCTCTTCGAGGATTTTGCAGTTGGCCATCTGCGAGAACCCGTGTCCGCCGTATTCCTTCGGCGCCGTCATTCCAAGCACACCGATCCGCCCTAGCCCATCGATTACGCTGCGGGGAATATCAGCCTGCCGATCGATTTCCGCAGGATTGAGATCTTCGTTTAAGAATTTGCGAAGTTCAGTGAGCGTCTGATCCAGTTCGGTCTGTTCCGCCTCCTGGATACGCGCATATGGCATCACCCAATCCGACACGAAATGCCCTTGGAAAAGTCCTTTGGCGAACCCCATCGCCTGGGGCCCGGTGAAGAGCAATTCCTCAGCCTGTTGAATCTCTTTCTGTCGCGCTGCGTCGAGTTTGTTCATTCAATTGAAAAGCGGGCGACGAATTCTAGCCGTGCGTACTCGCATGTCCAATCAGGTGCATCTGCGCCTTGCAGTCCCAAAGCGTCGGGAATCCGAAATTCGACGGTGCGGCTAACCTACCTAAGCTTCGTCCTCAGCTGCATCCCTGGCTCGTGCCGCATTCGGTGCAGACGCCACATGCGCCAGCGCGAATGACTTTGTCGCTGCCGCAGACTGAACAGGTGATGCCCATGAAGATGCTGCCGAGCGCTACTGTTACCCGGTCTGATGAGTTGCCAGCGCCATTGCCATTGCCGTTTCCGGCAGACTTCCCGCCATTCCCATGATTGGACGGATGACCGGTAATAACATCGATTACTTCCTTGTCGCCTGTTCGTGCGAGATCCGTCACCGGCCGATTGAGTGCTTTCTTTTCGATGTCGGGAATTTCTTTGAGCGGTAGATCAGGTTGCGCACGATTCGGCGCGGTCGCTTCCTTGTAACCTTTGATGAATTGGCACGCGAGCCAGCGGAAAACGTAATCCGTGATGCTCGTCGCATGACGAATGTCCGAATTTTTTGTAAACCCGCTCGGTTCGAACCGCTGATACGCGAATTTTTTCACTAAACTCTCGAGTGGCACGCCATACTGAAGTGCAATCGAGGTGAGCGTGCCGACGGTGTCCATCAAACCGCCGATGGTGCTGCCCTCCTTCGACATGGTGATGAAAAGTTCGCCTGGTTGGCCATCCTCGTACAAACCAACGGTGATGTAGCCTTCGTGTCCGGCGATCTCGAACTTGTGTGTCAACGACGTGCGCGTATCCGGCATGCGATGGCGCACCGGCTGATCAAGCTGTCTCCGTAGCGTCGCCAGTTCCTGTTCCAGTTCGAGAATCCGGGCTTCGACTCCAGCTGTTTCGCCCTCGGCACCAGCGGCTGCGGTGCCCATGTCTTTAGTCTTGCGCGTATTGAGAGGCGCGGAACGCTTCGAGCCTTCACGATAGATTGCGACCGATTTCAGACCGAGCCGCCAGCCTTCGATGTACGTGTTCATGATGTCGTCCACGCTGGCTGACTCCGGCAGATTAACGGTCTTCGAAATCGCGCCGCTGAGGAAGGGCTGCGCAGCCGCCATCATTTTCAGGTGCGCAAGGTAATTCAGCGAGCGCTCGCCTTTAAACGGCTTGAACGCGCAATCGAAAATCGTTAGGTGTTCCGGCTTCAGTCCCGATGAAATTTTTGTGCCGTCCGGATTGGTCACGTCTTCGATAGTGTCGAACGCGTCGATATGCGCGATGATGCGCTCAATCTCATCGGAGCCGTAGCCGAGCTTTTCAAGAGCCGGCTTGACGGTTTGGTTGACGATCTTGAGCATGCCGCCACCGGCGAGGAGCTTGTATTTCACGAGCGCAATGTCGGGTTCGATCCCAGTGGTGTCGCAATCCATCAGGAAACTGATTGTGCCGGTCGGCGCGAGCACAGTTACCTGCGCGTTGCGATAACCGTGGCGTTTTCCAACTTCCGCCGCGTTGTCCCAGGTGCTTGCGGCCTCCTCTTTCAAATGCGCGAACTCCTTTGCATCCGGGATCTGATGCACGGCGCAGCGATGCAGCTCGATCACTTCCAACATTGGGGCGACGTTGTCCTTTGCGACCGGCCTCGCCACGCCGCTGGCACGTGAATCGCGATACCCGGGAAACGATGCCATCGCGCGCGCCATGCGCGCGCTCTGCGCGTAAGCTTCGCCGGTCATAATCGCCGTAATCGCGCCGCAGAGCGCCCGGCCTTCGACGCTGTCGTAGCCGTAGCCGTAGCTCATGATAAGCGAGCCGAGATTTGCATAACCCAAACCGAGAGTCCGGAAAATGTGTGAGTTCTCCGCGATTTCCCGGATGGGATAGCTCGCGTTGTCGACGATGATTTCCTGCGCGGTAATGAAAATCCGCACCGCGGCTTTGAATCGCTCGACGTCGAAGTCCCCGTCGGCGGTTTTGAACTTCATTAAATTCAGGGAGGCCAGATTGCAGGCCGTGTTGTCGAGGAAAAGGTACTCGCTGCACGGATTCGTAGAGTTTTGCCGGTTGGTGCCTTTGCAGGTGTGCCATTTGTGAATCGTGGTGTCGAACTGCATCCCCGGATCACCGCAGATCCATGTGCCTTCGGCGATTTTGCGCAGTAGCCCGCGCGCATCCTTTTTCTCGCACGGTTTGCCGTCGGTTACACGACGCGTCCACCATTCGTGGTCCTCCAGCGCTGCGTCCATGAATTCATCGCTTACCCGAACACTGACGTTTTCATTCTGATACATCACCGAGCCATAGGCGTCGCCGTTGTAACTGCCGTCGTAACCCTGTTCGATCAGAGCCCACGCCTTCTTTTCTTCTTTCTGTTTTGCGTCAATGAATTCTTCGATGTCCGGGTGCCAATCCTTGAGCGTGTTCATCTTGGCGGCTCGCCGCGTTTTTCCGCCGCTTTTCACCACATTCGCAATCTGGTCGTAAACTTTCAGAAACGAGAGCGGCCCGCTCGGTTTGCCGCCGCCGCTCAATTTCTCCCGTGTCGATCTGAGCGACGATAGATCAGTGCCGGTGCCGCTGCCGTACTTGAACAACATCGCTTCGCTGGTCGCCAGGCGCATGATGTCCTCCATCGTGTCACCCACGCTCTGGATGAAACAGGCGCTGCCCTGCGGGTATTCATATTGCGAAGTTGCGCGTTCTGCCTTGCCCGTCTCGCGATTGAAAAAATAATTTCCCGCACCCGCGCCTTTGCCGACGCCGTATTGATGATACAACCCAACGTTGAACCAAACCGGCGAATTGAACGCGGCGTGCTGGTTCAAGCACAGCCAGGTCAGCTCGTCATAAAAAGTTTCGGCAGCTTCCGCATCTACGAAGTAACTATCAGCAATTCCACAGTCGGTGATCGTGCGCGTGACGCGATGAATTAACTGCCGCACCGAAGTTTCTCTTCCGCCTTTGTACGGGTCGGTGCCGTTGGCAATGTCGCCATAGAAATACTTCGACACGGCGATTTTCGTGGCGAGCGCGCTCCAATTCTTCGGGACTTCAATGTCTTCCTGTTTGAAAATGACCTTCCCGCCATCGTCGGTGATCTCCGCAGTGCGTCGTTCCCATTCGATTTGATCAAATGGCGCGACCGCAGCATCGCTGAACACGCGCTTGAAACGCAGGCCGCCGTTTTTCTTTTTCTCCATCCTGTTTTTTCGACGTGCGGCGGAGTGTGTCGGTTTATTTAGCGAAGCGGGCGGAATTCCTGGTTTGAGTTGAATCATGGCGATATGGGAGGGGTTGAGGTTTCGGAATAAGCTGGGAATACTGGTGAACAGCGGCGCCAAGAACCTGTGAATACCAGTCAACAACAAGTAATAGCGTGGCTGTCCGTGTGGATATACAAGATGCAGTACGCTTGGCAGACATGGCAAGCCTTTAATTGTTACATTTTTTTGCTTCGTGAGGCGCGCTGGTCTGCCCGGAAACCGAACAGTGCAGGCTCCGGCAGAGCGGGACTGTCCGACTGAAAACGCCTCACGTCCAACGCCGAACGCCAAACTTCAAGGCAGTTGCATTCGAGGTTGGATGTTCGACGTTCGACGTTCGGGGTTTTCTGTTCTCGTCACGGAAGGGTGGCTGAGTCCGGTTTAAGGCACTCGACTCGAAATCGAGCGTGGGGAAACCCACCGTGGGTTCGAATCCCACCCCTTCCGCCATTCCTGTCTTTCAATCTGATTTCCGATGTTTTGCCTTTCGTGGCCTGTGGAAGTCAACGATTGCACTCGCTTCTGCGCAGCAACGCGAGTTTTTTACGCTCTCTGGCGCGCCGCGAGGGACCGTCGCGTCGTCCGCCGCCAGATGGATGTCGATTCGAGGAGCGCATTCGCAATCTTGAGTGCAACCTCCGCGAGGAACGTGGCGCCTTGAGGGAAGCGAACGCGCTTTATCGTCGGCTCGCCGTCCGGCGTTTCGAGCAAACTTTGTTCGTACAAGAGCGCGTATTTTCCACCAAGCGCGAGCAGCTGCTCGTGGGTTCCGCGCTCCACGATACGGCCGTGATCAAGCACGAGAATCTGGTCTGCGTGCATGACAGTGGAAAGCCGGTGCGCGATTACGATGGAAGTACGGTCGAACATCAGAGTCTCCAGCGCTTCCTGGATGAGTCGCTCAGTCGTCATGTCCACGCTCGCAGTCGCTTCATCCAAAATCAAAATCGGCGGATCCTTCAAGAGTGCCCGCGCAATCGAAAGCCGCTGCTTTTCGCCCACACTCAGCTTTACTCCGCGCTCGCCTACAACACTGCTCAATCCCTGCGGTAATCGATCAATAAAGAGCCGCGCGTTTGCCACCGCCGCTGCCTCCAGCAGTTCTTCGTCCGTCGCATCAGGTTTCCCGATTTGCAGGTTCTCCCGGATGGTGCCGTTGAACAAAAAGCATTCTTGCGTCACCATTCCGATCTGTTGCCGTAAAGCTCTAATGTTGAAATCACGAATCGGAGTTCCGTCGACTAAAATCTCGCCTCTATCGAACTCGTAAAAGCGAGTGAGTAGATTGATGACCGTCGATTTTCCCGAGCCTGTCGTGCCGACGAGCGCGACCGTTTCACCCGGGCGTGCGTGAAATGAAATCTCACTCAGCGTCGGCAGCTCACCGGAGTAGCTGAAATTCACGTCCCGGAACTCAATCTCGCCACGCATTGTATCAGCAATCGTTTCTCCACCAGCGGGCTCAGTTTCTGAATCGAGAATTTCGAAAACGCGTTCACCCGCGGCGCGTCCTGCCTGCACCAGTTGATTGAGTTCATGCAATTTCCCCATCGGCTCGTAGAGAAAACTCGCTAGCACAAGGAAGGCGCCAAAATCCCCCAACTGGAAAGCGCCTGATAAAATATCGCGCGCCCCCACGGCCACCACCAGCAGCACTCCGAGCGATCCGAACAAATACATGGCGGAATGGTAAAGCGCCCACACCCGCGTGACGACGAAGGTGGCTCGCCGCAACTCGTCACTTGCTTTGTTGAAGCGACGATCTTCCTCACGCTCGCGCACAAAACTCTTGATCTGGCGAATGCCGGCGAGATTGTCGTGCAGGAGCGAATTCATGGCTGAAGCAGCGTGCCGGTGCAGCCGATACCGCCGGTGCGCCGTGAGCGTATACCAAAGCGCGCCGCCGGCCAGGAACGGCACCGGCGCGAGCGCGACCAACGCCAGTTTTGTGCCGAGGTAAAACATTCCCGCCACCACTATTACGATCTGCAATATCGCTACTGTGCCTTTCTCGATGCCGTCGATGAGGACGCGCTCGACCGAGCTTACGTCCTCCAAGATCCGCGTCATTAGATCGCCGGTAGGGCGATTATCGAACCAGCGGAGGGGCAGCGTTTGAATGTGCGAATACAGATCGCGGCGCAGATCGAAAATGACCTTTTGCTCGAAGGTGTTGTTGAGCAAGAGACGAAGATAATCCAAGCCTCGTTGAACTAGCATCGCGAAAGCCACGAGAATAAGCAGCGGAAGCAAACGTTCGGGGTGGTGACCGTTGATTACGTCATTGAGAATATATTTCGTCGCCGCTGGTGGAACGACGATCATGAGCGTGCCCGCGATCGCGCAAGCCAGCGTCGCAATCGCGAGCATCGGATAGCGTTTTAGATAAACAAAGACCCGCCAGACGGTTTTCACTTCCCTTGAGACTCAGTGACGTAGATAAGATCGAACTATTCACTCACGCGCGATCACAAGTAAAGAAGCCGGGAAGTTGGTTTGCACGCGTTGGAGGTGATCCATCTGACCGCGGGTTCGAATCCCACCCCTTCGGTTTCTCCGGTGAACCGCTGCTGAATCGTCAAATGCATAACATTGATGCATAGCAAGTTCAGGCAAATTTGCCTATTTCCGCCGACGTCCATTGCGCGAACCTGGGTGCTGCAGAACCCTGCGGTACGAGGGTAAGGCGGAGCTCCTGGGGAGACGCCCAACAGAGTTAGCGTAAGTGCGAGCCTGCCAGCAGGAGTACAACAAAGAGGCAGTCCCGAAAACATCAGGACTACCTCTTCGTTAACCTAACTAACCGAGAAAACTAGAATCGCTTCTTCAGTCCGACGTACCAGAATCGGCCTTTGATAGTGGCAATTGATTCGTCGTACCCGTTCTCGAAGCTGCCTGCCACGAACGGCGGATCTTGATCCAGCACGTTCTGCATGCCCAACGTAACTGTCATGTTGTTAAGCCACCATTTCCAGTTGCTGCAGCCATACTCGGCTGTCGACACAGGGACAACATTCTTCTCCTTGCCGTCCTTGCCGCTCCTCACGTTTTTGCCGCCGTCCTTGGCGAAGCCCGGTACTTCCGCCGGCGCAGGCGGTGGCAGATTAAACGTGTAGTTGAGGATCAGGTCGAGCGTGGTCCAAGCGGCCACACTCCGCGCCCGAAAAGACTGCTCCCCTACGTTAGGATTCGGGTCACCTGTCAGCGTCAGAATGGGTCCCTGCGTCCTAGGCGTTTGCAGCTTTATTGGGTTTGATTGGGACGCTGTCAGACTGGCGTTATCATCGTTATACTGACCGGTCCAGTGGACTACCGCACCGACATCCAAACCCTGCATCCACGTGTCTGCTGGACCATCGTAGAAGAGACTAAAGTTAGCCCGGTTCCATGGCAGCGAACTAGTTAGAGCAAATCCTGGCGGCAGGAATTCGCCAGCGATGCCGAACCGTTTTGTTGTAGATGAAGCTTGAAACTCAGCTCGCGAGAGCCAGGTGCCGTTGATCGTTGTAGTGAACCTACCCCAGTCACCGTGGCCAAAAATCGAGGAATCCAGAATATAGATTGCCTCATAATCGAGACCTTCGAAGATCGCGCCAGAAAGGTTCGCACTAGGATCGATAACAAACGAGACTGGCCCGTTTTGACCGGGAACTGCACTAGCAGTACGGACTACGGTTTGCCCGAGTGAGCCTACAACGGTTGACGCGCCGTTACCTCCCGGTGTGGTACCGACCGGCGGCGGGGGCTCTTCCAGGATAATGGTTTGCGCCCCGAGCGCCGCTATAATGTCGCGCATATCGATGTGCCACCAATCGGCGCTCAGGGTCAGGCCCTTGATCCATTTCGGGCTGTAAACAGCTCCGTAGGTCCACTCATAGGCCGTTTCTGGATGCGTAAGCGGGTTACCCAGGATTCGCTCCTCGATCTGTGGCTCGGTCTGGGGGGAGAACGGATCCTTCACGATAGGGAAGTTTTGCGAGGAAGCAGGCGTAATCTCGGAGAGTTGCGGCGCATGGAACGCCTCGGTATAGCTGCCACGCAGCGTCAGCGCACCGATGTACTTCGGATCCAACGGTTGCCACCGGACAGATACCTTCGGCTTCTGCGCATTATACGTGGTGTGCGTCGACGGTTGAAACGGGAAGAGGCCAGAAGGTAAGACTGACGAGGTGTTTTGACTATACCATTCCTCGCGCTCGGCAAAGTCTACCTCTAAGCTGTAGAACCCGGGGAAGTTCCAGGTAGGACTGGTAAATGGCACTCGCACTTCCTCGTAGACCGCCCAGATATCACGGTTGACCCTGAAGCTTTGGCCATCCGTTGAGCCAATGGAGTTAAAAGTTTGATTCAGCGCATCCCGATCACGATCGAATCGCGGCGCGTCGTACTCACCGCCGATTGCGAAGGACACCGGGCCGGCGGGCAAATTGAACAAGTCACCATTAAACGTGGCATAATAGATAGGTAATTCATAGGCACCGGAGTTATGCAGGTCCACATAAACCTGGGCCCTGGCCGCGGGTGTGTTAACGCCATTGATACCCAGAAAAGGATTAAACGCCGTGGCAGGATTTGTATCCAGGAGTGCTTGCCTCAAGCCAGGCTGGCTGGCCTCGCCCACCGAGAGGTCCTGCCCGTCGTTTCGCGAATACCGGAAACCCAGTTCCCAGTTCCACGTCTTGAAATAATCGGCGATCCACCCCATT
This sequence comes from Candidatus Udaeobacter sp., assembly GCA_035315785.1. Classification (GTDB taxonomy): domain Bacteria; phylum Verrucomicrobiota; class Verrucomicrobiia; order Chthoniobacterales; family UBA10450; genus Udaeobacter. The sequence goes on from DATFXP010000073.1 coordinate 21,796, forward strand.
TCGCCACGCAGCCCGAAGTCGAAGAGCTGATCCCAGTAAGTGAACTTTTCAAACCTGGGCCCGGTGTCGTTAATACCACGGAAGCGAACACCGGTCGTGACCGGGAGACCAGACCCATCAGGGAAGAAGTTTGGAATCGTCGCGTCTGCAACCGTGAACGGATTGAACGGATTGGTAATTGGCACACTGATACCGGAAGGACTAAAGAACGTCCCGTTCGCCCGGTGGAACGGATCGGGCGTAAACGGCACCGCGGCAAGAGACGAATCGAAAAACGAACGCGCATACTTAAAGTCGCCAAATACAGTCAGATATTTGTCGCACAAGTCGCGGGTAAACGAGCCGTAGTACACCTGCCGGTCTCCTGGAGGCAAGTCCGGTGTAAAAGCAGCGAAGTTAAAGAAGAAGTAGTTGCCACCTCCCTTATAATCAGTCCCAAACTGGGGCATCGGAGCTTGGACCGCATTGGGGCCAATGATGCCAGGCGCACCGGGATAGGCGTTGGGATTGACCGCATACGGACTCTTGTAGAATGGCGAATGCGCCGCGTTCGGGGCCGAATGCGGCGGCGGAGAGTTAACCCCAAATTGTGTTGGCCCCTCTGGAGCGAAGAACAACCTGGGAAGCAGCCGACGGCTTTGCACACGACCGGGGAAGTTGCCGCTGCGGTTGTCGAAGCCTCCGAATGGGATAAAGAATCCGTTGGCGGAGATGTCGCGGTCAGCGCTGAACACGCCACCAGTGCGTTGCCAGAAATCGGCGATCACAACGATGTCGGTCTTGTCATCGCCCGTGCCAGCTTTGATCCATGCCTCCCACTCACCCATGTCGTTGGAAGCTCCCGCGTTTGTATTCCCATACGTTCCTCCGATTTCCAGACCGCGGAATTTGTGGATCAGGAAGAAGTTGACCACGCCGGCGATCGCGTCCGAACCATACACGGCCGAGGCGCCATCCTTCAGGATGTCAACGTGATCAATCATCGAAAATGGTATCAGGTTGATGTCCGGGCCACCGCTAAATCCAGCGGCGTTCAATGAACCAAAGGCGACGCGTTTGCCATCGATCAAAATCAAAGTTTCCTTCGGCAACAGACCACGCAGGTTGAATTGAACCGTGCCATCACCGCCGTTGCCGATGTTCAGGTTGACTGTGCCGCCCGCTTCCTGCGGAATGAATTCCTGAAGGTCGGTAGAGGTGCGGATACCCAATTTCTCAATGTCTTGCGGCCGGTACGTGTCCACCGGGTTCGGGCCGGTCTCTTCCGCTGTGGGAATGTTTGAACCGGTCACGACGACGCGTTCGACCTCAGCCGCGGACGGCGCAGCTGCTCCTGGCTCAGCAGGCACAGCCGGAGCCGGCAATTGTCCGAGTGCGTTCGACGCAAGCGTTAATGAAAATCCGACGCTCGCCATCAACGCGAGACGTACGGATCTAAACGTTTTTAGTGCGTTTTGTGTCATTAGTTTCTCCTTTGGCTTTTATTTGATTTACAAAATCGAGTTGACTGTCAGTCGGCTCGTTGTTGTGAGGGCAGAGTATCCTTTTCGTGAGCTAAGGCGTTAGGCCATAAATCCGGCAGTTTCGGCCACAACCACGCGCAGTTAACCTGCAACTTTATTTGATCCCTCGGAACGAGAGATCGACGACACTCGATCGACTAAAACGTTCAGTCCTGAGGGCACCTCACGCGTGTGCCAACAACGGCTCTGCCAGGTCTGCCCGCTGCTTCGGGAAATCCTCCTCCCGAGTCATTCCACGACGCGCGCGATAGGTGCTGGGGCGACAACCTACTTCCCGCTCGAATGCTCGACTAAAGGCATCGGCACTTCCGAATCCCACAGATGTGGCAACGCTATCAATGTTATTCCGAGGAATCTCCAACCGTCGTCGCGCTTCAGCGATGCGCACATTGGCGACAAACTCCGCGGGCGCCTTTCCGAAAGCAGCTTTGAATAAACGAGTGAAATTGCGCGGTGACATGCATACCCGCTGTGC
>DATFXP010000074.1:0-3146 GCA_035315785.1 Candidatus Udaeobacter sp.
GGCAACAAACCGCGTTAATCGCGTTCATGTGATGTTTAACCAGCATTTGCCGTCGGGCAATCAAAAGCGATTCTAGCGCGATCTGGTGAAGCGGGCCGGGGAAATCCTCAAAACGGCAATAAGACGGCAATGGCGACATCGCTACCTAGCGTAGCGACGGATTTTGGGCTCAGCAGTGCCCCGATTGCGCCGCTCTCGGGGATGGGCGCTTTTATCCACTTCTTTATCCACCGACGATAAAATTTGGGCTCACTTGAGAACACTTGAGATAGATTGCAATTCTATTGCCAGCGAAGCGGGCCTAACAAGCTAGACGGCGGACGAGGTGTTGGCGTTACGTTTTCGCCATCTGCTTTTAACAATAGCTACTGCTTCTTGCGGAAGTGTCTCGAGTGAACAGGATGGCCCACCTACCCCGCCAGACTGTGATGTCACGCGGTAAAGGTGGCGGAGAAGTTATTTACGCACCAGTCTGCGAAACAGCTGGTTCGCTTTTGTCAGCTGTTTTTTGTGGTGGCGCGAGTCGCCGTTTGCGGCGGTTCGCCGGAAGCGGGGCCAGGGTCATCGTGATAATGCGGCCAGTGATCTTCGAGTCCATTTCTACTTGCGACATGCTGGCAAGATCGGCGCGCACTTTTTCCACGAGCTGCATTCCAAATTCCTGGTGCGCCATCTCCCGACCGCGAAATTGCAGCCGCACACGCACCTTGTTTCCCCGGTCCAGGAACTCCTCAGCGTGGCGGACTTTCGTGAGGTAATCGTGTTCGTCGATGTTAACGCGAAACTTAATCTCCTTCAGTTTTGCGCTGGCTGGTTTCTTGTCCTTGGTGTGTTTCGAGATGTCGTATCGAAACTTTCCAAAATCGATGATCTTGCACACCGGCGGATTTGCCGTCGGCGCGATCTCGGCCAGATCGAGCCCGAGATTTTGAGCTCTGCGCAACGCGTCCTTCAATTTCATGACGCCGAGCTGTTCGCCGGTGGTCCCCAGAATGACCCGGACTTCGCGAGCGCGAATCCGACCGTTTACACGAATTTGTGGTTGCAGATTAGATCAAGCTCCTGACCTGCGAAACGCGAGTGCGCCGCTCCGCCGTATTTTCACTTATCCAAATACTGGCATTAGCTTTCGCATACGCCAAGGCACTCTGGCTTCGCTGACATTGTCATAGATAATCGCCCAAGGCGCCGTCCGGTGCAAGGATCACGTCTTGCGCTTGAAGATCAGTCGATATAGCAGTAACAAGACCATGGCGCCGACCGAGTTGGCGTAATGCTAGGACATCCGATCCGCAGTATTTTCGTTGCGACTCTTGATCGGCAGTGTCTGGCATCAGTTCTTTTTGAACCTCTGAGAAGGCGAGACACGCACGGAGGCGGTGGGGGATATGTTGAACGAGCCACTGATTTTGCTCTTCGGGGTTCATCGTGACGCGAGTAAAACTTTCACGGTTCTTTGAAATCGCCCTTGTGCTCGTGCGTCTCTATCACGTTGCCAGCGGCATCGTAAACGCGAGTCTGCGAGGCTTTGGACACGCATCCAAGGGGCCGATGCACCACGAACAATATGGCAGAAGTATGAAAGCACGGCTGCAATGTCAACGGCTGGAAACCGCAATGTTGGTAGAACAAGCGCAGCGCGTGGTGCACGAGTCCAGGAAGCTGCTTGAACAACGGGAGGCGCAACTAAAGCAGCTGGAGCAATTTCTTGAACGAAATCCAATGATGGCCCGTGAAATACTGGGAAATCATCGCTGACCAATCTCAGCAAGGCTGGATGGAGTTGGGGCTGCGTGTCAGCTTTGGATTCTCAGGAGCGAACGATCTGGATTGCTGACGCGCATCACAACGACGGAAAGCGTTTTGTCGTGCGTGCTGATGAAAAGCTGACTGCTTTTGTGGAATTGACATCTGCGATTCGCGCTCGCGGCGAATTGGCTTGACGCGCTGGCGATCTCGCCATGAAAGGCATTGAGTAGAGGCGATCCCGACTTCCTAAACGGTCGCCCTTCGCCTTTGCCCGGGATGGGACCTTCGTCCTATACCCAGTCGCCCGGCGATTTCCGATATTCGGACACGCGATGAATTTGCCTGCCAAGTCCATTTTGGCGTGAATACCAAAATCCCAAACATCGAAGTGATTCGCTCCCTTTGCCGCCGAGTCAAAAAGGACATCGAAGTGATCCGCTCCGCTTGGCGCCGCCGAGTCAAAAAGGACATCAAAGTTCGTGATCTGAAGCCGGTAAAAGACGTCAAAGGGGGCGGCGGTCTTACGGGTGAATCCAAACCCATCACAGGCGGCACTGGCACCACGGACACCACAAGCACATGGTGTTATGTGCCCAAAGAAAAACCAAATCCTAAGCGATGCGCAGAGGACTAGTTCGTTCCGCGTTCGGGACCAGGCTCGGAGCAGCTGCCTCTCGCGGGCGGCGTACACGGTCTGGTGCAATCACTTTACCGCTCTTTGAAATCGCCTTTGTGCTCGTGTGCTTCGATCAGATTGCCAGCCTGATCGTAAACGCGAATCGCAGCGTCATGTGAACGGCTGTAGTGTATCGCGTAGTCGATGGCGTTGCTCACTGCATTCGACTCGTCCTACCAGAGCCGACCGAAGGGCAGCGCATCGGAAATAAGATTTCTGAGAAATGGGACGGGGGCGGTGTGATCTTCTGGTCATCCACCTAACCACACACCGCCCTTTAGCACTTCGGATTCACCTCGTTGGTGTGATGAAGTGTTGTCCAGTTACATCCTTAGGGAATTTTTCCTAACTATGTCAAGAACGTTCACCATTCTTTGAAATCGCCCGCGTGCTCGTGCGTTTCGATCACGTTGCCCGCGTCATCGTATACGCGGATGACTGCCGCGTGCGGGCGGGAGCAAGACTTCGCGTAGCGGACAGCGGCAGGAGCGTCGACAAAGTTCCCGCGGTGCCCCAAGGGCAACATCTTTGAGATGAGATCAAATGTGCGGAGATATTTAGACGGTCGAATTTCGTAAACATGCTTTAGGCCATTCATCGCCCCAACCCTTCTACTTATATTTCGGTTACCAGCGGCGATACGGCTGTAAGAAGGCAGCTCACAACTCCTTGAACTCGCCCGTGTGCTCGTGCGTTTCGATCACGTTGCCAGCGCTCACCT
>DATFXP010000075.1:0-19725 GCA_035315785.1 Candidatus Udaeobacter sp.
TGTCGGCAAGCTTCGGCATGCTTTCGCTAAAAATGATGTTTGATGGTTTGATGTCGCGATGGGTCAGCCCGCGTTTGTGCAATGCTTCCAGCGCGTCCGTTAGCGAAAGCCCGAGCCTGATCGACTCTTCGGCGGAGAGGCGTTTGTGCCGCGCGAGATCGGTCCTCAAGGTTCGCGGTTCGTAGCTGCCAATGTCGATCTTGCGCCCGTCCAAGTGATCGTCCGCCAACTCCATGCTGTAATAAAGATAATCGATGGTTCGGCCGACATGCAGGATATCGATAAAGCCGTCGTGTGCGCGAGAAATGGGCTCAAAGGCCGACATGCCTTCGAATTCCCGGAGAAACGCACGTTCGCTCTCGAACGTGCTCCGGTAAACGACTTTCACCGCACGAAACGCACCGGTCACTGTGCGCGCCAGCCAGATCTCACCGTAGGCGCCGCGTCCGATCACGCGCAGCAATTGGTGATCGGGAATGATTGGTATCTGAGCCGTAACCTGATCGGGAATGGGCGATTTTACACAAGCGAGTGATGCGAAGCAATTCCGGGGAGTGCACGCGTGGCGCGTGCGCTCCCCGGAGGGAACTCGCCGATTACCGGCCCTTCTTTTCGAGTGCTCGAATTTCCTTCTTCAACAGCGCGCCGACGCGATGTCGCGCCAGATACACTTGGCCGATATTGACTCCCAATCGCGCGGCAACTTTCTGTGCCGGCCATTCTTTGCGCACGTAACAGTCAAAAATCTGAAACTGCTTCGGCTCGATTTGCTTTTTTACCCGTGCGATCGCTGCCTCGAATAAATTTTCCTTCCACTCCGTTTCCCAGACCGCGTGCAAATCGATGCCGCGCGAATCGGGAACACGCTCAATTGTTGCAGTGGCACGATTGTCGGACAAAGGAGCACGTTTTGCATTGCCGGGCTCGCGTTTGCGAAACTGATCGGCGATTCGCCAGCGCGTGATCTGCAATAGCCAGCCTTTGAACGAACCAACTGCTGGATCGTATTTCAACTTGTCGATGCTCTTCGCAACCGTGATGACGGTTTCTTGCACGACTTCTTGCGCTTCAATATCCGAGAGACCTGATTTGCGCGCGGCTGAATAGATCAACTTCGAGTACGTGTCGAAAAACTCCTGCCAGCGCAATTGATCGCCCCAGTCGGCTAAGCGCTCGACCAAGCTGCGCCGCGTCGCCAGCAAGCTGGGCTGCTTCACAGGGACATGGTAGGGACGCCGCGCCGCGGCGTCCAGACAGCGCAACGGGCTGTTCCGAAATTTTCTGAAAGATTTTGGCGCGGCGCCCGTATTCCCCTCATGAACATCCCCGAGCTTCTCTCGAGACTGAACAAATCCATCTCCCGGATCGCCGGCTCGCTACGGCGATTCGCTGAGCTGGTGTTTGGAAACATTTCATGGCGACCACCGAGTTGGCTTAGCCGGAACCTGGCTGCGTGCAATCGTTTCACGCGCTCCCATCCGAGGCTAATCGCGTCAGGGATGCTCGCGATTCTTCTGCTTTCGTGCGCTGGAGTGTGGACTTGGAAGTGGTATTCGCATCTGCCGAAACCGAAAAGGGTTTCGGCCAAGATCGTTCCAATCGAAGTCACAAAGCTGGATAAAGAGCTGAAGTTCCCGCGGCTGGTTGTTCGTTTCAGTGAATCCGCTGCTCGCCTGGAGGACGTAAAGAAGCCATCTGTGCAGGGCGTGCGGCTTGAGCCCAACCTGAACGGCGCGTGGCACTGGGCTCAGGCCGACATTCTCGTGTTTGAGCCAACCGAAGATTGGCCGGCAGATCAGAAATTCAGGGTGATCTTCGACAAGAATTTCTTTCCGCACCACGTCTTAATGGAGCGGCTCGCCTATGAAACACGAACGCCGCCATTTTCAGTCAGCATTAAAGAACTGCAAATTTACCAGGACCCGACAAACGCGGCACGACGTGAAATCAGTGCGACCTTGGAGCTGACGCACGCGGTGGATCTCGGCGAATTGGAGCGACACGTCCAACTCGCTATGGTCGGCGGTTCAAACATTTTTCCGCCTAACGACCCAGCGCCGCATTTCACTACGGACTACGGCTTACATCGTCGCATCGCTTACATCCACAGTTCACAAATCGTTCTGCCGGAGCACGAGGATTTTCTCAATTTAACAATCACTAAAGGTCTTCGCACCGCTCAAGGCGGTGCCCAGACACGGGATTCAATCGAGCAAAAACTCCGGATCCCATCCGTCGCGTCGATGTTTCAGATCGATTCGATTCAAACGACTGTTGCGCGCAACAAAAACGGTGAGCCCGAGCAATTGATAGTGCTTACCACTACCGCCGACATCAGCACGCGCGAATTGTCGAAAGCGCTTCAGATCCGGTTGCTCCCCAAACGTAAAGTTTCCGACGCCGAAAAGGCCGCCGAAGTCGAAACGGAAGGAGACCTCGATCAAAGCTCAGATGAGTCGACCGCGTCGAAAGAAGAAAATGATTCCAATGACGATTCAGTCGGTTCGCAGGTAAAAGAAACCGAGCTTTGGAAAAGTGCGACCGATGTTCCCGACGAGGTTCTGGACGCTGCGCATCGAGTGGCATTCACGCCGATGGAATCCGAGAAGCCGCTTGATCGACAACACGCGTTTCGAGTGCGCGTTGAAAGCGATGGCGAGCTTTACGTCCGCGTGAACAAAGGCGTACAGGCGTTTGGCGGTTTTCCGCTTAGTGAAGATTACAACGCCGTCGTCGCGGTCCCGGCGTTGCCTCGCGAAGTGCAGATCGAAGGCCAGGGCGGGCTGCTTGCACTCAACGGCGAACGAAAGCTATCTATTCGTTCCCGCGGGCTCAGCGCAATCGAATATGAGATTGCCCGTGTTGCCACGACGCAGATCAATCATCTCGTCAGCCAAACCGAGGGACAATTTGAGCATCCCCATTTCCGCGACTCCGATCTCTTCGACGAGGAAAACATTTCCCGCATAGCACTCGAGCAACAGGGCATCGCGTTTGAGAACAAATGGAAAGCAAACTATTCGGCGTTCGACTTCTCGGAACATCTCCGCAAACCGGCAGACGGCGGCAGCGAGCGCGGTCTCTTTTTCGTGACTGCGCGCGGTTGGGATTCAGAGAGGAAAAAAGCGATCAAGGCGGTCAGCGACTCCCGTTTCATCCTCGTCACCGACACCGGAATTCTGACGAAGAAAAACGCTGATGGCGGCCACGAGGTTTTTCTCATGTCAATCAAGGAGGGGACGCCGCTGGCGAATGTGGTGGTCGATATTTTGGGCAAAAATGGTATCGCGATCCAAACCGCTACGACTGACTCGAACGGCCATTGCACCTTTGGATCGGTCGCGAAGTCAACGCGGGAGAAAACGCCGGTCGCATTCGTGGCGCGTAACGGTGATGACGTATCGTTTATCCCGTACAATCGCGAAGATCGGCAGTTGAACTTTTCGCGGTTCGACATCGACGGCGCTGACAGTGTTCTACCAGAAAACCTGGACGCGTTCGTGTTCACCGAGCGAGGTGTTTACCGACCCGGCGATGACGTTCATGTCGGCATCGTCGTGAAGCAGCGCAACTGGAATGGGAAGCTCGGAGGCCTTCCGATTGAAACCGAAGTGGTAGACGCGCGGGATCACCCGGTCCAGGCCAGGAAAATTAATTTGCCCGACAGCGGCTTCACCGAGCTGATCTATCAAACGGCCAATGACTCGGCGACCGGCCTTTACATCTTCAACGTTTATCTCGTTAAAAACAGCAAGCGCTCCACGTTGCTCGGTTCGACCACGGCGAACGTGAAGGAATTTCTGCCGGATCGAATGAAGATCGAGACAAGGCTTTCGCAAACTGCCCCGCGCGGCTGGATCCAGCCAAAGGACATGCGTGCCGCGGTTATGCTTGCGAATCTTTATGGAACGCCGGCAACGGATCGCAAGGTAACTGCGCGCTTGGAGCTCGCGCCGAGCGCGTTCTCTTTCACGCAATTTCCAAACTACGTCTTTTTCGATCCGTTGTTTGACGAGAAGAAAGAACGGCATGAACAGACGGTCGAGCTAGGTGAGAACAAAACCGATGACGGTGGCAAAACGGAATTTGATCTGCAGCTGGAGCGCTTCGCCGATGCGACTTACTCCATGCGTTTTATCGCTGAAGGATTCGAGGCGGAAGGCGGTCGCAGTGTTACCGGCACGGTGGATGCGCTCGTTTCAGCCTTGCCGTATGTGATCGGCTGCAAACCCGACGGCGACTTGCGTTACATCGAAACGGATAAACCGCGCTCGGTCGATCTTGTCGCAGTTGATCCGCAGCTCAACCGTATCGCCCTGGCAAACGTCACTGCGACCGTCATCGCTCAAGAACATGTGTCAGTTCTGACCAAGCAGGAGAATGGCAACTTTGCTTATGAATCAGTCTTGAAGGAGCGCGTCGCGAAGTCGGAAAAAATTTCGGTTTCTGCAAACGGTCTGCACTACACACTCCCCACGGACGAGCCAGGCAATTACGTTTTCGAGCTCCGCGACGATCAGGATCGGCGTCTGACCAGGCTGCAATTCTGTGTGATTGGCCGCGGCGCTGTTTCGCGATCACTCGAAAAGAATGCCGAGCTGCAGGTGAAGCTTGATCGCACGCAGTACAACAGTGGCGATGAAATCGCGGTTAGCATTACCGCTCCTTATGCTGGTAGCGGATTGATTACTATCGAGCGCGACCGCGTTTATGCGCAACAATGGTTTCACGCGGATTCGGCCAGCAGCGTCCAACGCATTCGTGTTCCGGACGATTTCGAAGGCAGTGGTTACGTTAACGTCGCGTTCGTTCGCGCCTCGGATTCGAAGGAAATTTTCGTGAGTCCGTTGAGCTACGGCGTTGTGCCATTCACCGCGAACAAAGAAAAGCGCCGGCTCAACGTTGAAATCAATGCATCGGCCAATGCGAAGCCAGGCGAACCCTTGCACATTAGTTACAACACAGATCGGCCCAGCAAGATCGTCATTTTCGCGGTCGATGAAGGAATTCTTCAAGTCACCGATTACAAGACACCGGATCCGCTCGGGTTTTACTTCCGCAAATGCATGCTGCGCGTGGAAACGGCACAAATTGTGGATCTGATCATTCCGGAATTTTCGCTGCTGCGATCCGTGTCGGCATTCGGCGGCGGCGGGGACATTCAACGCTTGAATCCCTTCAAACGCGTGACGGAAAAGCCAGTCGTCTTTTGGTCTGGCATCGTTGATGCCGATAGCACCAAACGCGAAGTCGTCTATAACGTGCCCGATTATTTCGATGGCACGCTGAAGATCATGGCTGTTGCGATCGCCGATGATGCGGTGGCCTCGAGCGAGCGCGAGACGCTAATTCGTGGGCCTTTTGTCATTACACCGAGCGTGCCCGTGCTCGCTGCGCCTGGAGACGAATTCGAAACCGGCGTGACCGTCGCCAATAACGTGGAAGGTTCTGGCCCGAACGCCGAGATCGAATTGCGTGCGCAAACCAACGACAGACTCTCGATCTCGGGCGGCGCGTCGCAGACGTTGCATATTGCTGAAGGCCGAGAGCAAACAGCGATCTTCAAGTTCCGGGCGACGGAGAAACTCGGCTCCGGAGAAATCACGTTCATCGCGGGTGCGAACGGTCAGCAAACAAAGCGCCGCACTACGCTGAGCGTGCGGCCTCCAATCCCATACATGACTGACGTGCGCAGCGGCAGCTTCAAAGAGAAGATCGAAGTCCCCATCACTCGCGAGATGCACCCGGAATTTCGCAAACTCGATGCGACAGTTTCAGCCCTACCGCTCGGTCTCGCGCACGGGCTTGATGCGTATCTGAGAGATTTTCCGTTCGGCTGCAGCGAACAAATCACCAGCGGCGCGTTCTGCCGGTTGATGTTGTCGGATGAAGCCGACTTCGGCCTAAGCCGTGCCGAGATCAACAAGCAACTCGAACACACCTTTGGAATCCTGGCACGGCGGCAAAATGACCAGGGCGGCTTCGGCTACTGGGCCCCGGAAACCGACGATTCAATCAGCTTCGTCTCGGCGTATGTGATGGATTTCTTGAGTGAATCGAAAGCGGCGGGATTCGTGCCGCCGCCGGAAATGTTTGCAAGCGGCTTGCGCAACTTGAAGAAAATGGTCACTCGCGAGCCGACAGATTTCGCTGAAGCGCGCACTGTTGCTTACGGGATATACATTCTCACCCGCGAAGGTGTTATCACGACAAACTACATTTTGAACCTGCGCGATTGGCTCGAAAAACATGAGCACGATCGTTGGCAGAAAGATATCAGCGGCGTCTACCTCGCCGGCGCGTTGCACCTGCTTCACAAAGACGCTGAGGCTGAACGTTTGGTCGACAGCTACAAGATGGATAATCGCGACACGATTGAGCGCGACGATTTCTGTCAGCCACTCGGCATGAATTCGCAATACATCGCCGTGATCGCTCGCGAGTTCCCGGCGCGTCTGCCCAAGATCTCAGCCGAGCAATTCCAACATATTCTCAAACCGATTGGTGACGGCGATTTCAACACGCTTTCCTCTGCCTATGCAGTGCGTGCTTTGAAAGCGTACTCGCATGCAGCAGCGGTAAATCCGCCGGAGCTAACGATTGCCGAGATGCGTAAAAATAAGAGTGAGACCCGGCTGGTGAGCGGAACGAAGCCGCTTCTGCGCTCGGAGTTTTCAGGGGACGCGCACGCGCTGCGCTTCACGAGCAGCCGGAAGCTGAGCGGTCCCGGCGCGTTTTTCCAAGTGGTTGAAGCGGGCTTCGACGGCCACGCGGCAACTGAGTCGTTTACGAATGGCCTGGAGATTTATCGAGAAATTCTCGGCAAAAATAACGAAGCGATAACCAGTACGCACGTTGGCGAGTCGCTCCACGTGCGACTGCACGTTCGCAGTGTGCAGCGGGAACCGATCACCAACGTGGCGATCATCGATCTTTTGCCAGGCGGGTTTGAAGTTATCGATTCCACGGCACGCACGGGTGCGTCTCCGATGAATGGCGTGGATTACGTCGACGTTCGCGAGGACCGCGCAACATTTTTCGTCACCGCGCCGACGAACGCGCTCGAGATCGATTACCAAATCAAATCGTGCAACCGCGGCCACTTCATCGTGCCGCCCGTGTTCGCGCAATCAATGTATGACCGCAACGTTAAAGGCCGCGGCGTCGGCGGAAAAATCACTGTCGCCGAATAGTCGGTTGCTACAAAAAAATGAGAACGCGTGTCATCCCGAACGAAGTGAGGGATCTCTCAAAAGAACGTGGGCTATGCAAAATACGACGTGTGATCCGCGCTCAATCAGTGAGATCGCTCGCCGTGCTCGGGATGACCGCATGGTTTGCTTGGTTGCTATTGCCAAAGCCGCCGCTGCTCGATAAAATTTCATTTTCGCAATGCGTACGTGACCGCCGTGGCAAATTGCTCCGGGTTACCCTCAGTGCCGACCAAAAATTTCGGATTTGGACGCCACTGAAAGAAATTTCGCCGGATCTGGTCGACGCGACCCTGCGCTACGAAGACAAATATTACGCGCGTCATCCAGGTGTGAATCCGATCGCACTAGCCCGCGGCGTCGCGGAGCTCCTGCGTTTTCATCGAGCCACGACAGGCGGCTCGACTATCACAATGCAAATGGCTCGACTTCGGTTTCGGCTTCACACCCGGACGATTTCCGGAAAGGTCGAGCAAATCGTCCGCGCACTCGAGTTAGAACGGCATTATTCAAAGAATCAGATCCTCGAAGCCTATTTGAATCTCGCGCCGTACGGGCGCAACATCGAAGGCATTGGCGCCGCCAGCGAGATTTACTTCGATAAGCCTGCGTCGAAACTCAGCAGACCAGAAGCAATCGCGCTCAGCGTGATCCCGCAAAGCCCGAGTCGCCGCGCTTTACATCCTGATCGCGATAATCATTCGGTGCATCTCGCGCAATCCAGTTGGTATGATCGCGCCGGGGTCGACACCGATACGAAATTTTCGATGCGCGAATTTCGCCCACGCATGCAAACGGGGCGCAAATTCCTCGCGCCTCATTTTGTTCAGGAGGTACTCGAGGCGTCGCATGGCCGCGACCAAATCATCACCACACTCGATTTGGAAAAGCAGGGAGCGATTGAGCGAAGAGTAGCTGATTACATCGCGAATAATCGCAATCGCGGCATCGAAAACGCAGCGGTGTTTTTAGTCGATACCCGGACAATGGACGTGCTCGCGCAGGTTGGTTCGGCAGATTTCTATCGGGCCGACATTAACGGTCAGGTCGACGGAACGCGCAGTCTGCGCTCACCGGGTTCGACTTTGAAGCCATTCGTTTACGCGCTGGGGCTCGAGCAGGGATTAATTCATCCGTTATCGATCCTGGCAGACGCTCCGCGCAGTTTTGGTGAATACAATCCCGAAAATTTCGATCGCGAATTTCTCGGACCGATCCGCGCATGCGACGCGCTGGCGCGCAGCCGCAATGTGCCGGCGGTCGAACTCGCGTCTCACCTGGCGCATCCCACGCTTTACGAATTTCTGAGCACAGCCGAGGTACGTCTGCCGAAAGCCGAATCGTTCTACGGTCTCGCGCTTCCGCTCGGTGGGGCGGAAGTGTCGCTGCAGGATTTGGTGCGGCTTTATGCTGCATTTGCGAACAATGGCGAACTGAGACCGCTGCGATTCACAGCGCGCGATCGTAATGCAAAGCCAAAACGAATTCTTTCGCCTGAAGCCGCGTTTCTGGCTCTGGACATGCTTGGCAATGTGCCGCGACCGGAAATGAATTGCACCGATGGAAGTCACAGCGCGCGGGTTTATTGGAAAACGGGAACGTCACATGGTTTTCGAGACGCCTGGTCAATAGCAGTCTTCGATCATTACGCGCTCGGGGTTTGGGTTGGCAATTTCGATGGGCGCGCCAATCCGGCGTTTGTCGGCCGCACTGCGGCAGCTCCGCTACTATTTCAGATCATCGATAGTCTGCGCGCGGCATGGCCGGAACCGACTGTTCCGCATCAAACTCCGCCGGGAGCAAATTTGAAACGCGTTGAGTTCTGCGCGTTGTCGGGAGATCTCCCGAACCGGTTTTGCAGACAGCGTGTCGAAGGCTGGTTCATTCCCGGCGTGTCACCCATTAGAACCTGCGATGTGCATCGCGAAGCCTTGGTTGATATCGCCAGCGGACTGCGCGTTCCAATCGACGACGGCACACGTCAGCTAAAACGCGAAGTTTACGAATTCTGGCCCGGCGACTTTCTAACGCTGTTCGAGCAAGCCGGAATTCCACGCAGGGTCCCGCCTCCCTTCCTGCCGGATACTGGCAGCGAGGTGGCGAGTCGGGTCGGGCAGAAACCAATAATTGTCTCTCCGAACAACAAAGAAATTCTGCTCGCCTCGAAAAAGACAATTCCACTACGAGCCAAAGCCGATGCCGACGTGCGTGAAATTTTCTGGTTCGCTGGCAAGCAATTCGTGGGCAAAGCAGCGCCGAATCAGGTTCTCGAGTGGGCCGCCACGACCGGCGATTATGAAGTTACGGCGCTGGACGACCATGGCCGGGCAGGTTCGCATAGCATCGTTGTGCGATGAAGCGCAAGCTTCGCTGACGCAAAAAATTGTCCGCTGACTACAACTGTTGAATCCAAATCCAAGGCAGACTGCATCTCACTGAAAACACGGAAGGATTTTTATGATGCAGGATTTCAGGTTTGCGGTGCGTCAGCTACTCAAGACGCCGGGATTCACAAGCGTGGCGGTATTGACGCTCGCGCTAGCGATCGGCGTTAACTCGGCCATTTTCGCGCTGATCAATGGCGTGCTGCTCAAGCCAATAGTTCCGGTTCGGCCTGCCGAAGTCGTGAATGTGTTCACGGCCCGACAGAATGCGAGCCACGATTATCGCCAGTTCTCCTATAACGAGTACCGCGCGCTGCACGAGAACGGGGGCGACGTGTTTGCCGATGTGGCCGCGCTCGAGTTCGCCGTCGCGGGCATCGGGCGCGACCATGAGATGCGGCGCAGCTTCGCGTTCCTGACTTCGGAAAATTATTTCCCGATGCTGGGCGTGCAGGCGTTTCGCGGTCGGTTTTATAATGCTGAGGAGTGTAAGCCGAATGCGAACCTGGCTGTAGTCGTGTCAAGCTACGGCTTCTGGAAACGCAACGGTGGCCGCGACGATCTTGTCGGTAGCACCATTCAAATCAACGGCCAGCCCTACGCCGTGATCGGCATCGCACCGGATGGATTCAGCGGCGCGAACGCGTTGATTGCCCCGGATATTTGGCTGCCGCTCGGCATTCGCTCGCAGTTCGGTTCGGCTTTCGGTGATTCCGAAACTACGCACGATCTGCTGGACCCAAAAAATTACACCTTCAATCTGGTGGCGCGGATGCGTTCCGGCCTGACAATCGACGCGGCCAAAAGCCGTTTGCCAGTGCTGGCTCAAAGGTTAAATGCGACTCAACCGGACGGCAGCGAAGGTACACGGGAGCTACAAATTCAAAAGCCGGCGCGGTTCGGCCTAAGCACACAACCAGAGGATGACGGCCCGCTCACGCTGATCGCGACATTGCTCATGGCGATGGCTGGAGCGGTCTTGCTCATCGCGTGTTTAAATCTGGCGAACATGTTACTCGCGCGTGGCACATCGCGTTCGAAGGAAATCGCAGTGCGGCTCGCCGTCGGCGCGTCACGCTGGCAGATTGTGAGGCAATTATTGTGTGAAGGATTTTTGCTGGCTGTGTGCGGTGGCCTCATCGGTCTGATTCTGAGTGCATGGTGCAATGATGTCTTACTTGAACAGCTGCGCGGTCTGCTCGCGTCGGTCAATTTTTCGTTCGTGGTGAAATTGCGGCCCGACGTTACTGTGCTTGCAACTACGTTGTTGTTTTGTCTCATCGCGACAATGCTCTTCAGCCTTGGGCCGGCGTTGAAGGCGACAAAAGCCGATCTCGTTAAGGACCTGAAAGAGCAAGTCGGCGAACCAGCCCGCATCGGCCGTTTGAGTCGTTTCTTCGCGCCGCGTCACATTTCGGTGATGGCGCAAATCGCGCTCTCGCTCATGTTGCTTTTCGCCGCCGGATTGTTTTTCCGCGGCGCGCTCAAAGCGGCTGGACTTAATCCGGGCTTCGTCGCGCGTGGCGATATCATTAGTGAGTTCGATTTCAGTTTGATCAAGAAGGCACCAGCCGATTCGCGTCGCTTGATTTTCGACATAGTGCGACGCGTACGTGAGTTGCCCGGGGTAACCGCGTCGGCGACCGGCACCATGCTACCGTATTCTGATTTCACCAGCGCGCGTCGCGTTCTCCGTACGAAAGATGGGATGCCTACCGACCCGAAAGCTCCGGATCCAAGTGTCAATTCGCTCTTCACTGCGATCACGCCCGGCTATTCCGAGGCCCTCGGAATAAAACTGCTACGTGGTCGCGATTTCACCCAGAGTGAATGCGAAAACAAGGATGGGCGACGTGTTGCGATCATCGATGAGGAAATGGTGAAAAAACTTTTTCCAAATGAAGATCCGATCGGTCAACACATTCGTTACACCAACCCGCCGAAAGACGGCTCGCCTAACGACATGGAAGTTGTAGGTGTCGTGAGCAAGCACCGGCATAGTGTTGACAATGATTCGCTCGTCTGCCGCTTATTCGTGCCGTTGGCGCAGGGATATACCGGCCAGACCTATCTGCATGTGCGGCTTAACACACAGGATCCTCACGCGGTCGCCGCGTTTATTCCGACGCTGCGACAAACGCTGCGGCAGATCGATCCCGATCTGCCGCTCCTACAGATAACTCCATTTCTCGACTTGATCGAAAGATCGCCCAACCTTTGGATCGTCAAACTTGGAGCAACTCTCTTCGGCGCTTTTGGTGCGGTTGCACTTATCTTGGCGGTCGTCGGTGTTTATGGTGTGAAAGCTTATGCCGTTGCATGCCGGACCCGCGAAATCGGGATCCGTATGGCCTTGGGTGCGCATCGGCGCGACGTATTCGGACTCATTATGCGACAGGGCGCGATGCAAACGGCTCTCGCAGTTGGTGCTGGCATTCTTCTTTCACTGGCTGCAGGACGCGTCCTGGCCAAAATCTTGTATGACGTAAGTCCGAGCGATCCGTTGGCGCTCATTACTGCAACTTTAATGCTGGCATGTGCGGCGCTCCTTGCTTGTTTCTTCCCGGCCAACCGCGCCACTCGTGTGAATCCTATTACGGCACTTCGAACCGAATAACAGCGTGTGACCAGCTGTGAAGGTTCGCATATTCGGTTTGCGTCAGGATGCATCCGTTGCGATAAGCGTTGGCGAAGCAAAAATACTCAATGAAGAAATTGTTCTTTGTTCTTGCGATGTCGTGTCTCGCACTGGCCATGGCAGATGCCACCGAACAGGACACTGTGAATCGTTGCGCTACGATCATTAGCCAGTTTCAGCAAATGCCGGAGAAAGCAATTCCAAGAGACGTACTCCGCCAAGCAAAAGGGCTCGCGATCATGAGCGTGGTCAAAGCAGGATTTATTTTCAGCGCCAAAGGCGGGCAGGGTGTCGTGGTTGCTCGCACGCCACGTGGCTGGTCCGGCCCATCATTTATCGCCACGGGCGGTGGAGGCTGGGGCCTTCAGGCTGGTGCCCAGGTAACTGATTTCGTGGTCGTCCTCAATACCGATGCTGCCGTGCGGGCGTTTTCCCGAGGAGGAAATGTGACAATCGGCGTGGATCTCAGCGCTGCAGCCGGACCGGTGGGCCGTACCGCAGCTGGTGCAGTCATGCCAACGGCAGCCGTTTACACCTACAGCCGGAGCAAAGGCCTTTTCGTTGGCGTGTCATTGGAAGGCGCGGTGATTGGAACGCAAAGGCAATCCAATTTCAACTATTACGAACGACTTGTTAGGGCCGATTCGATCTTAAGCGGGGTCACCAAGCCACCACCGGGTGCTGCCGCACTTCGTCGCGCGCTCGGTCCCTAAGATCGAAGGTTATGGTGTTGTCAGGGTACCTTTGACAGGATCTTTTCCATCTCCGGTGCGGAGAAAGCCCGCATTGTCTGCGAACGAATATTGCCCAGCATGTCCGCCGCGAGCAACACGCTGGCGGCCGTCTCATCGTCCGGGGCCTCGAAGATGCACACTTGGTCATACTCGCCGAGCGTCCAATACATCTGCTTGATAGTGACTCCCATCGACTGAACCTTGGCGGCCCAGGCGGCTACCCGCTGTGTGGTCTGCTTGGCGTTCTGGATGCCCTTCTCGGTGAATTTCACCAAACTGATGTACGTCGGCTTAATCCTTTCCGTCCCTGAAGTAAGCTTGGATTTGGATTCGTTCGAGTTCGCGGTAGCCGTGTGCAGGTCGTCAGCGAAACACAATGCCAATCCAAAAAAGCAAAGCGCCAAAATCAATCCAGTCGTTTTTCTTTTCATGAGGCGATCGAATCTGGATCCCTATTTTCCGTCAACATTTCTTTGTTTGCAGACGCAGAATCTGGATCGTTGACACGTCATGCGCACGACCGGAAGCGATTCGCTATGTCTGCGGTTGAAAAATTCAGAGGTGAAGAAATTCAGTCTTGCGTTTCTGGGCATGATTCGGCATCAACCTGTTCTTTATGCAACGTCTTTTGCTATTTTTCGTCATCTCTGCAGCCTTTTCGTACGTTCTTTTTGGAAGTGATCACTCCCATTCCCCGTGAGTGTGGGTGGTCAGACGGCGAAGGACGGCACGCCGTTCGCGAAGATCGAAAATCCGGTGGCCGCCGATGCGGAGCTGTCGGTCCAATCAAAAGACGGCATGATCATTGTCAACCTGAACGCGGTGAACACGAAGAACGAGCCGATTCCAGGCTCAACGCCCGCGGTGATTTTGCTCCAGGGCAAAACCAAAACGAACCTCGACAAGACAATGGATGGAAAGAAGCCCGCTGCCGGGAATTACGTCATGAGCGTGGTAAGCGAAGGTAAGACTGCCAGCATCCTCGTCACCATCAAGTAGGGTCAGTGCGCGAACACGATTTTTTTCGCGGCGGATCTAAACTCCTTAAGATTGAGATAGCAGCTCGAGCTCTTCGTGACCGTGCCGGACGCTGCATTCCAGCAAAGCCAGTGCGATCCCCGCCGCTATTGACGCCAAATTTCTAACGGTTGCCCCTATTTTCCGTGGTGCCTGTGCCGCTTGTGGTGGGTTTCGATGTGTCTGTCACACCGCCAGCACCCTTCACGTCCTGTGTCGGCTCCAGGTCACGAAGCTTGGCCTTCTTGATTCGGCGCCAAACGGACTGAACTACATGGATATTCGGCGTTTGTTCCTCCATGGCCGTTTTAGGTTACCAGACTAATATAATTACTGGCAAACATTTAGCCGTCTTGTCAACACAAAATCGGGACATTTAGCGCCGCGGGATTTCCTTAGGGAGAGGGCTCGACTTTCTTGCTAAAATGCTGTAGAAAGGTGCTCTTTAATGTCGAGCACAGAGTCAGTTTCCCCTCACGATGTAATCGTGTGCGCCTGCGGCACTCAGGAATATACGGCGCGCGATGCGATCGATGCGGCTATCTTCCGGGGCGAATTTGAGGAAAAATGGCAGACATTTCTCTGTCACATCGCAGCGGAAGAGCGTGCAGACGAATTGGAATTAGAGTTGGACGAGTCTGCCATCTCTGCTGCAGCAGAAGAATTTCGTTACCAGCATGATCTGATCACCGCGGAGGAGACGGAAGCATGGCTGACGAATCGTGGCCTGACATTTGAGGACTTCAGCGATTACTTTGCGCGTCAATATTGCGTCGGTGCAATTGATCAGCGCATTTGTTCTGACCAGATCGGATATACCACCGCAGATCCAGATCTGCGCGACTTGTTCGTGGCGGAGTTGATTTTGTCCGGCGCACTAGAGCATATGACCATTAAACTTATGTGGCGTCTGGCCGCACGCCGCGCTGGAAAAGAGCCCGCATCAGAAGCCATCGCCGCCGAAAAGCAAAAATTCTTAGATCGGATTAAAATTGAAGCAACGCGGCTGGGACAGTGGCTGAAGGCATTGGGTCGCGATTCACAGTGGTTAAATGAAATGCTCGCGATCGAGGCAGCGTACGGGACGCATTGCGATGGGCTGCTGATCCCCGCATCACGCCAGCGTGAATTAATGGCGCTGCGATTGAGACTGACACGATTCGAAATTGAACTGATCGAGTTGGAATCGCGCGATGCGGCAAAGGAAGCGCTGTTTTGCGTGCACGAGGATGGGATGTCAATGGAGGAGGTTGCGATTGATGGGAGATATCCCTATCGACGTGTGGACATTCTCCTGGAAGATCTTCCGGCGGAGACGCAGCAGAAGTTTGTAAGCGCATCGCCGGGGGACATGCTGGAACCGATGTCGCGGGGCGACGGGTTCGAACTCTGTCGGATCATCAAAAAAGTCGAGCCGCGTCTAGAGGATCCAACCGTGAAATCACGTATCGACCAGCGATTGCTTAACTACTATTTTTCAGACCTGACGACCAAGTATACCTCCCCACGGCTATGCGTTCCTGCCTCAGTGGAATGAAAACCCAAGACAGCGAAATTTTGCGTCGGTCATCGGTATTCCGCTTTGTTTCCGATGAACATTTTGGTGCGATCAAGCCGCTGCTGCAGGAAGAACATTATGAATTCGGCGAGGTGATCGTAAGACAAGGGGATCCGGCCGATTCATTTTACGTACTAACCAAAGGACGGGCTCGTGCGCTGAAGATCAAGGCGGATGGTGAGGAGATCCCGTTGGGAGTGTTAAAGCCGGGGGACTCTTTTGGGGAGGCTGCGTTAGCCGAGGGTGGAACGCGAAATGCAACCGTGCGCTGCAGCACCGCAGTCGACGTCCTGCGGATCGATCGCGATGACTTTCTTCAACTGGTTCGCCGAGAACCCGACCTCAAACAATATATCGAGACAACCGGGCGCAACCGCGCTCTTCAAAGTTTTCTTTATCAGTTCAGCAACTTCGGCCGATTACCCACTCCCGTATTGCGTGGAATGATCGACAAGCTAACCCCCGTCACATTTGAAAAAGGCAATTTGATCATTCGAGAAGGGGACAACGCCGGGCCGCTTTATGTAATTGAGAAAGGACGGGCGCGCGCATTCGCTGGCTTAAATGGACGGGAGCAGAATCTCGCATTCTATCGCGAAGGCGACTTCTTTGGTGAATTGTCGATTTTAAACGACTCGCCACGCGCAGCATCCGTAGAGGCATTCACTGACTGCGAGTTGCTTTCCCTTGAACCGAAGGCCGTGCGAGAGCTCCGCCGACGATTTCCGGAATTCGATAAATTGTTAAGCGACCGGCTAGCCCTTTATCAGGCGAAAACCGAAGCGCGTGTTCCGCTTGATTTCGCGACGGAACTGCTCCCTGCCGAAACACAAGTACACGATAAAGTGCAGCTCGACAGGCAACTGCCCCCGGAGGAGACCGACGGGCAAGAGGAGCCGTTCGCCGACGAACGAGGTTTGTTCCGCAAACGTGGAAAACGTCTCCGAAAGATCGATCACATAATGCAGATCGACGAGATGGATTGCGGTGCCGCCTGCCTCGGAATGATCTGCCGACACTTTGGTCGCAAGGTAAGTTTGTCACGGATTCGACAGCTCTGTCACACGGCGACCGATGGCACCAGCTTGAAAGCGATTTCTCGGGCCGCGACCGAACTTGGTTTGGCGGCGCGTCCACTGAAAATCTCGTACCGCAATCTCCCGCTCATGCCGCTTCCAGCAATCGTGCACTGGGAGGGCAACCATTGGATCGTACTCTACGACGTTGATGAACAATTTGTGCGCGTCGCCGATCCCGCGCTTGGGCTCCGCAAAGTTCCGCGGAAGGATTTTGAGACAAAGTGGACTGGGTACGCCGCACTGTTCGATTACACGCCAGCGTTCAAAGAAGCTCCTGAGAGTAAGCCAACCCTGGCTTGGGTTCTGCCGTTTCTCTCGCGGTTTAAAGTAATCTTACTGCAGGCGCTCGGGCTGGCTGTCGCTGTGAGTTTCCTAGAATTACTCTTCCCCATATTCACGCAAATCGTGGTTGATAAAGTCATCGTTGAAAATGACGTGGGTCTGCTGAAGATCATCCTGCTGGGCATGCTCGCAGCGCTCGTTTTCGTCCAGCTCGCCAACCTTGCGCAGGAATACTTGCTGGCATTTGTCGCTGTTCGCCTCGACACGACAATTCTCGATTTCCTGAGCCGGAGACTCTTGTCTCTACCGATGAGTTACTTTACAAGCCGTCGAACGGGGGACATTCAGCGCCGGCTCGAAGGTGCGCGGCAAGTTCGGCAATTGGCCGTGCAACAGGGAGTGGGCGCGTTACTGGCAGCCGTTTTTCTCGTTGGGGCACTCATTGTAATGGCGATATATAGCCCCCTACTGACCGTCGCGTTTCTGGCGACAACGCCATTGTATGTCGGGCTAATGATCTTTTCGGTCAAGGTGTTGCGCCCCCTTTATCATGGGGTGGAAGAAAGTCAGGGCAAATACAGTTCGCATCAAATCGATGCGATCAAGGGAATCGAGGCTGTAAAAGCCGCAGCTGCGGAGGGTTCATTTCGTGACGCCATGCTGAACGAGTTTCTCTCGGTCTCGCAAAAACTTTTCAAGGCGACATTCATCGTGATGTCTTGGGAGAGCGTGCTGCAAACGATCGGTCTCCTGTCTACCGCGATTTTTCTGTGGGTCGGTGCCCTGCAAGTCATTCACGGCAATTTAAGTGTCGGTGGTTTTGTTGCGTTTAGCTCACTTACGGCAATGGCATATGCGGGGATTTTGCGAGCGCTGGGAGTTTGGGACAATATGCAACTCGCTTCTGTCTTGCTGAATCGTCTGAATGACATTTTCGAACAAGAGCCGGAGCAGGGTCATGATCGCTCTCGCCTGGTCCCCGTGCGTAGCTTGGAAGGGCATATCGAATTGCGCGGAGTCAGCTTCAAATATGGCGGACCTGAGTCACCCGACATCGTAAAGGATATCACGCTCGACCTTTTGCCGGGACGGACGGTGGCATTTGTTGGCCGCAGCGGAAGCGGCAAGACCACGCTCATTAAATTGATCGCAGGCCTGCTCGAGCCTACTGAGGGAGCGATCTTTTTCGACAATGTCGATTTACAGACTCTGAATTATCGCGACGTCCGACGGCACATCGGAACCGTGCTTCAGGAAAATCACATGTTTAACGATACGATCGTGCGGAACATTTCATTTGGCGATCCTGAGCCGGACATCGATCGCGTCCTGGCAGCTGCCCAGGCTGCCGCTGCTCACGACTTCATCATGCGATTGCCGCTCGGTTACGAGACAAAGATTGGAGAATCAGGTCTCTCCCTGTCCGGGGGCCAGAAGCAGCGCATAGCCATCGCACGAGCGATCTACAACAATCCACCTGTGTTGATCTTTGACGAGGCGACGAGCGCGCTGGATACAGAATCCGAACGCGCGATCCAAGACAACCTCTCTCGATTATTGGCCGGCCGCACGACGATTGTAATTGCGCATCGTTTGAGCACCATTCGAGAAGCGCATTCTATTGTCGTGCTGGAAAAAGGCAGTGTCGCCGAGATTGGCACCCATGATGAGTTAATGGCGCAGCGTGGGTTGTATTACTACCTTTCGAGCCAGCAACTCGGAATCTAAACGGGATTTCGATGAGCTCACAATTAACTCAACGTGACTCAGTCGATACGGAATCCGAGCTATCGCCACAGGAGCCGCCTCCTTGGGTCATTCGCTGGACGGCTTGGGTATTAGTTGTCGCTTTTCTCTTTGCTCTGCTCATCGCTGTTGTCCTGCGATTGCCGGAAACGGTTGATTGCCGCTTCGTTCTGATACCGGCGACGGGCGCTGATCCGATCCAATCCCCGCGGCAGGCGGTAATCAGCCGGGTGGTGGTCGAAGAAGGCCAACCCGTAAAAGCCGGCGAAGATTTGTTTGTTCTACGCTCTGACGAGATCGGCGGCTGGGATACACAGTTCCGCATGCTCAACGAAGATTTACGGACTAAGCAAGAGAGCCTCAACAGAAATGAAAGCGCCTACACTGCACAACTCGGAATCAAAAGTGCGGAGATCGAGCAAGCCAAAAGCGAGGTGAAATTTCGCGAAAACCACGCGCAGACCAGCCGCGAGCTAGTTACCCGAATGGAGAAACTAGCGAAACAGGGCGGAGAGTCAGAGGTCGACCTTATAAAATTGAAGCTGGATTTGGCTGGCTCGGAAAAGGATTTGAGCGTCGCGCAAAGGACCTTGCAGCAGGTCAATCTTGATCGTGAGCGAATGCAAACGGACCATGCTCGCCTGCGCGGCGAAGAACAGGCTGAAGTTGAAAAATTAAAGGTGCGCATCGGGGCTCTGAAAAAAGACTTGGAAAATGCCCAACAGAATCTGTTGATGGTTCGCAGTCCCTACGAGGGCGTAGTCATTTCCGTGGACCAGCGAACCGCAGGCAGTTTTGTTCAGCAGGGACAAATGCTTTGTCAGTTGGCGCCCAAAGGGTCGAAGCCACGCGCTCGAATGACGTTAACTGAAGCCGGCCTCCCAAGGCTTGCTGTGGCTCAGCGTGTCCGCTACTTTTTCGAAGCCTTTCCTTACCAACGTTACGGCACTGTCACTGGAAAGGTCGACTGGATTAGTCCATCGGCTATTACCACTACTGAAGGTTCGCGTTTCGTTGCGCTAGGATCACTTGATCGCTATGAAATGTCTTCATCAACAGGGCACGCACTGCCTCTG
>DATFXP010000076.1:0-42437 GCA_035315785.1 Candidatus Udaeobacter sp.
TGGCCAACCGAGAAGCGCTTCGCAGTTTCCTCGCGCCCGATACAACCCGCTGGCAGTACACGCACGGTGTGCCCGACGTGGGCGCGGTTTCTCCAGACGGCTATTCGCTCGACAACTTCTATTTGGCCCGCCCCGGCGCCGACGAAATCCAGTTGGACCTGTTCGGTGCCTACAAGAGCAACGTCGCACTCTACCCAACTTTCCAAAATTATTTCCGGACGCGGAAGCCACGCTTCCTTGCGGCATGGGGAAAGAACGATCCTTTCTTCCTACCGCAGGGGGCCGAGGCTTTCAAACGCGACATTCCCGGTTCAACCGTCCAGTTCTTCGACACCGGCCACTTCGCGCTGGAGACTCATGCGAAGGAGATCGGCGCAGTAATCCGCGACTTCCTTGCACCATGAATGTTCCACCCCAAAGCAGCCGTCTCTCAGTGAGATTCCAGCCCAGCGTGAAATACTCTAATCGGCGACCTTCTCGCATATCGGTCGCGCGCGGGGCATTCTGGACAAGGGCGTTTGGCATAGCTGAACCTGTAGAAATTAGATCGGCCACTGAGCCGGCTGATTCAAAATCAAACGAGCACAAAGTCTTTCAGCGGGTTAATGACGGATTCGATCTACGGCGACAATTGTGCTATCAGTCCCTCGATGGTTCGAAGAACGACGGTTTCTGCCGCAATTGTAGTCGCGTTGTTTGCGGCGACTATCCGGTTGCCTGCTGCACCGTGTATCATCACAAACACTGCGAGCGAGAAGCCGTGCGTGCCTGGTTGCTGCGCGAACAAGACCTGCTGCGCCACTTCGCATCAACGCACTGGGTCGGCCCCTCAGCCGCTGGCGAAAACGACTTTCGACCAGCAAAATATCGCCACAATTTCTGCTATCATTTCCATTCCGCTGGCGATTCAGCCAGCGGCCCAATCGGCTGCCTATTCCAGCGTTGAGTCCGGGCTCATTTCAGTGTCGCGACTCGCGCTACTCTGCACGTTTCTCATCTGATCCAAGGACGCTGACGCCCGGGGTGTGCCCATTTGCGGGCATGCCAGGTCTTCAACCGCAGTCCTGGATCAATGAAAACGACAACTTTTTTAATCTTATTAGCAACATCTTTATCAATTCGAAGTCAGATCACCGCTGATGGCGGCGACTACGGCGCTGCTTCGCCGCGACTTTCGTTAGGCGAAATCACGCGCACCGTGCTAGCGAATAATCCGGCGATCAAAGAAGCGGAGAGTCGTTGGCAGGCCGCAACTCACCGCGTGCGACAAGCGAACGCGTGGGACGATCCCCGAATTGCCGGCGAATCGAGGGTGCATCGCTACGTGGATGTTCCGCCGAACGCGTTCATGGATCAAACGGTCGCTCTTGAGCAGTTGATTCCCATTACTGGCAAAAACCTCGTGCGCGGCCGTATTGCCGGAGCCGAAGCGTTCTCGGCATTTGAGGAATCGCGACGCACTCAGCTCGATGTAATCGCGAAGGCGCGGGCCACTTACTTCCAGTTGGCGAATGCTTACGACCAGTTGGAGATCAACAGCAACAATCTCACTTCGCTAAAACAGATCGCCGATATCAGCCGCTCCCGATACGAAGCTGGCTTGGAGAGCGCTGCCAATGTGCTCGTCGCCGAGACCGATTATAGCAAGCTACAGGAAGCCCGCCGAGATCTCGAGCGCAATTTATCTGACGCGCAGTCGCAATTGAACACGCTGATGAATCGTGACGCGTTTGCGTCGCTTGGCGTGCCGGTCGCGGCAACTATTAACCACGCTCATCTTTCCGTGAGTGGACTGCAGGCGATCACGCTGGCTCAGCGGCCAGAAGTGCAGATGGCGCGCGCGAAGATTAATAGCGAGAAGTCAAAGCTTCAGCTGGCGCACCGTGCATGGATTCCCGACCCGGCGCTCATGGTAAAAAGTCAGCGGTACAACGATGCCGCGGAAGCGGTTAGCGAACTCGACGCCGGCGTGTCGTTCACAATTCCGTGGGTAAACCCCAGCAAATATTCGGCCGGCGTGCGCGAAGCGCGGGCGAATGTTGCAGCTGCCGAGCAAGGACTTGAGCGCGAACAAAAAGAAGCGTTGCGACTGTTGCGCGATCAGTTGGCAAAAATCGAAACGTTTCATCATCACGTCGAACTCTTCCGTGACAAGCTCGTGCCGCAGGCGCAGCAGGCGTTTGAGGCGACACAGCTGAGTTATGAGTCAGGAAAAACGACGTTTCTCGATTGGATCAGCGCGCAACGCAACCTGCGCGATATCGAAGCAATGGGGCGTGAGCATTTGGCCCACTACCAGATGGCTGTCGCTGAGTTGGAGGCAGTCATCGGCTCGGAGCTTTACTCGGTGTCACGCCAATCATCGAAATGAAGGAAATATCCATGAAGATATTTGCACAAGAAATCACAGTCCTGTTTGTGCTCGTTGCGCTGTTTTTCGGCGCGAATTCGTGCACGAAAAGGGGCGCCTCAGGAAAACCGAGCGACGTCGATTATTACACCTGCACGATGCACCCGTCGGTGCATTCAATGGATCCTGGAAAATGTCCTATCTGCTCGATGGATCTCGTGCCGGTGATGAAAAAAAGCGGCAGTGAAACGCCGGCGCCACAGCTGAGCAAGCGCAAAATTAAATACTACAAGTCCACAATGATGCCCGGCGAAACCAGTGCCAACGCGGCCAAGGACAGCATGGGCATGGCCATGGTACCGGTGTATGAAGATGAAACACTCGGCGCGGCTAATCAGCCGAGTGAATTCCTGGTGCCGGTCGAGCGCCAGCAACAGATCGGCGTTCGTTACGCGAGAGTGGAACGCAAACCGCTCTTCCATACCATTCGTGCAGTTGGCCTGATTGTGCCCGACAAAGGACGCAACTGGCAGTTTGTGTCGCGTGTTGATGGTTACGTCCAAAAACTGGATGTCACTGCGCCGGGCGAACTAGTCGAAAAAAATGCTCCGCTTTTGTCGATCTATAGCCCCGACTTGCTCACGAGCGAACGAGAGTTCGTGGAGCTCTTGCGAATGCGCGACCAGGCTAAGAGTAAAGACGCCCGCGAAACGCCGCAGCGCTTGATCGAATCGGCCAGACGGAGGCTTCAACTTTGGAATGTAACCGAAGGGCAGATTGCCGAGTTGGAAAAAACAAGAAAAGCCTCCGACACACTGACATTACTCTCGCCATTTCGGGGTGTAGTGCAGTCAGTCCCTGTGGAGCAAGGCAAGAACGTGAAAGTCGGCGACATGCTGGTGGAAGTCGCCGATCTGGGCGTCGTCTGGGTGTGGGCAGAGTTTTACGAAAACGAGCTGCCGATGTTGCAAGT
Organism: Candidatus Udaeobacter sp.; assembly: GCA_035315785.1. Taxonomy (GTDB): domain Bacteria; phylum Verrucomicrobiota; class Verrucomicrobiia; order Chthoniobacterales; family UBA10450; genus Udaeobacter. The sequence goes on from DATFXP010000076.1 coordinate 3,324, forward strand.
CGGCCAGAAGATCGAGGTCACAACCAAATCGTATCCAGGTGAAAAATTCGAGGGCACAATCAGCCTGATTAATCCGTTCTTGGAGGAAGCGAAACGCACGGCCAAGGTGCGCATTGATATCGCGAATCCGGATTTCAAGGTGCGTCCGGGGATGTACGTCAACGCGGAGCTGGCGATGGACATGGGACAGGCGCTCACGATCCCTGTAAGCGCGGTCATGCCGACAGGCACACGCAACGTGGTCTTCGTCGATAAAGGTGAAGGAAAACTTGAACCGCGCATGGTCGAGCTGGGCACTAAATATGCGGACATCTACGAGGTGAAAAGCGGCCTCAAGGAAAATGAACGCGTGGTTGCGAGCGCAAACTTCCTCATCGACGCCGAATCGAAAGTGCAAGGCGCGCTAAAAGGGTTCGAGGAAGAGCCAAAACCGCAAGAGGGCGTTACTCCTGGCAGCAAACCATGATTGAAGCTGAGGCAATCTCAGGGAATGAAATGACCGCCGACGCCAAGCGCGAGACACTGATCGAACGCGCCATCGGGGCGAGCGCGCGCAACAAATTTCTTGTTTTCATTTTCACGATTTTTGCCGTCACAGCGGGAATTTACGGGCTCCTCAAGACGCCGCTCGATGCCATCCCGGATCTGAGTGATGTGCAGGTGATTGTTTACACGGAATGGGAAGGACGCTCGCCCGACCTGGTCGAAGATCAGATTACTTATCCGATCTCCACCGTATTCATCGCCGCGCCGAAAGTAAAATTCGTCCGGGGCGAATCGATGTTCGGCAAGTCGTTCATCTACGTCATTTTTCAAGACGGCACTGATATCTACTGGGCGCGCTCCCGAGTAATTGAATATTTGAACTCAGTCCGCGGCTCGTTGCCCGAAGGTGTGAATCCGGTGATTGGTCCCGACGCCACGGGTGTAGGCTGGGTTTACCAATACGCGCTGGTCGATGACAGCGGCAAGCACGATCTCGCCGAGTTGCGTTCCATTCAGGATTGGAACCTGCGTTACGCGCTTTCCTCAGTGAAAGGCGTTGCCGAAGTCGCATCGGTCGGCGGATTCGTAAAACAGTACCAGGTGGATCTCGATCCTAACGCCCTTGTCGCCTACAACATCCCGCTCAGCGACGTCGTCAACGCGATCAAAATGAGCAACGCCGACGTTGGCGGCAAAACCTTCGAGGTCGCGTCCACCGAATATTATATTCGCGGCCGCGGCTACATCAAAAGCATCGAGGACATCGAGAACATCGTCCTCAAAGTAGAAAATGGGACGCCGGTTTACTTGAAGAACGTTGGAAACGTTCACCTTGGCGGCGACATCCGGCGTGGTGTGGCGGAGCTCGACGGACGCGGTGAGGTTGTTGGCGGCATCATCGTGATGCGCTACGGCGAAAACGCACTCAACGTCATCGATGCGGTAAAAAAGAAAATTGAAGAGATAAAGCCGTCGTTGCCGACTGGTGTGCGCATCGTGCCTGTTTACGACCGCAGCGATTTGATTCGCCGCGCCATCGCGACATTGCGGGAGAAACTGATCGAAGAAAGCGTTGTCGTCGCGCTGGTCTGCATCGTTTTTCTCTGGCACGTGCGCTCATCGCTGGTGGCGATCATCACACTGCCGATCGCAATCATCCTCTCGTTCATCCCGATGTGGTGGCTGAATGTCACCTCCAACATCATGTCGTTAGGCGGGATCGCCATCGCGATCGGCGCAATGGTCGATTCGGCGATCATCATGATCGAGAACGCGCACACGGCGCTCGAACATTTTCGCAATGAACACGGACGCGAGCCGACTGGTCTGGAGCGAGTCAATGTGATTATTACTGCCGCGAAGAGCGTTGGTCGCTCACTGTTTTTCGCACTTCTTGTGATCACGGTAAGTTTCATTCCTGTCTTCACACTTACAGCCCAGGAAGGACGCCTGTTCAGGCCGCTCGCCTTCACTAAAACGTTCTCGATGTTTTTCGCCTCATTCCTCGGCGTGACACTCGTGCCGGTGCTGATGGTTTTACTCATTCGTGGAAAGATCGCGCCGGAGATCAAAAATCCGGTGAACCGATTTTTGATCCGCGCGTATCAGCCATGCGTCAATTTCGTGCTGCGCTATCGCTGGTTCACACTGACCTGCGCCCTAGTTGTCTTGCTGCTCACCGTTTTCCCGTTCAAAAGACTTGGCAGCGAATTCATGCCTCCGCTCAACGAGGGCACGCTTCTCTACATGCCCACAGCTGTGCCCGGAATATCCATTACCGAGGCGACAAAGATTCTGCAGATTCAAGACCGGCAACTGAAAAAAATTCCCGAAGCGGTCACCGTGTTCGGCAAAGCCGGCCAGGCTGATACGCCGACTGATCCTGCGCCTTTATCGATGTTCGAAACCGTCGTCGCACTCAAGCCGGCCGATCAATGGCGCAAGGGAATGACCTGGGACAAGCTGCTCGCTGAAGTAAATGCCAACATAAAGACGCCTGGCATGGCGAGCATTTTCTGGATGCCAATCCAGACTCGCACCGAAATGCTCACTACCGGTTTTCGCAGCATCCTCGGCGTAAAAGTTTTCGGTCCTGACCTTGGCGAAATCCAAAAGATTGCAGTTCAAATCGAGAAGGAGCTTGGCACGTTGCCGAATACGCGCAGCACGTTCGCCGAACGAACGGTGGGTGGTTATTTCCTTGATTTTACCGTCAATCGCGAAGCAGCGGCGCGCTATGGTCTGAAAGTCGGCGACGTTAACGACATCATCGAATCGGCAATTGGCGGCAAGAACATCACAACCACCGTCGAGGGCAGAGAGCGTTATCCGATCAACACGCGATACGCGCGTGATTTTCGCCAGGACATCGATGCCCTCAAACGCGTGCTCGTGCCCACGCCGACGGGGGCGCAGGTGCCCATCTCACTACTGGCCGACATCCGTTACAAAACAGGTCCACCATCCGTGCGCAGTGAAAACGGCAAGTTGGTCGGATTCGTTTTTGTAGACATTACAACGAGCAACATCGACGGCTACGTCCGCGCGGCGTCTCAACTACTCAGCCAGCGCATCCAATATCCGCCGGGCTATTACGTCGAGTGGGCCGGACAATTTCAATATCTGCAAGAGGCGAAGCAACGATTGAAAATTGTGATTCCGTTCACGCTCCTGATCATTTTCGTCCTCATATATATGAACACCAGATCGGTTACAAAGACGGCAATTGTCTTGCTGGCCGTGCCATTTTCGTTAGTCGGCGCGTTCTGGTTGCTTTGGGTACTTGGCTATAACATGAGCGTCGCCGTGTGGGTCGGACTGATCGCGCTCGCTGGCCTGGATGCGGAGACGGGCGTGGTCATGCTCCTTTATCTCGATCACGCGTGGGAAAAATTCGGTGCTGAGCATCGGATGAACAACATGCGCAATTTGCACGACGCCGTTATCGAGGGCGCGGTGGGCCGGGTTCGGCCAAAAATCATGACAGTCTGCGCGATTCTCTTTGGCTTATTGCCAATCATGTGGTCGCCAGCCATGCAAGCCGGCGCGGATGTGATGAAACGAATTGCCACGCCCATGATCGGCGGCGTTGTAACGAGCGCGATTTTAGAGCTCCTGATTTATCCGGTAATTTACGTCCTCTGGCGACGACGAGAACTGCCGGATAAGACCGAGGAAGAATCGCCGCTGATCCCGCCCGCATTGGTCGCGCAGTTTTCCAAAATGCGAGGTAGCAATTTGAAATGGCACTGAACAGACCGCTTTCCGTCGCCGCGCTAATGCTTTGCGCTTTTTTACAAAAGAGCTAAATGTTCGGCTGAACATGGTCCAGCCGAACGGCGAATCGCTATCACAGCCGGAGCCGTCGAAACCAAAGGCTAAATACACCGGCGAACGGCTGTTGCGTGAACGGCCGCTCATTTATAACCGCGTAGTGCGGTTACTAGCCGAACCGCGTGAGCACGTCAGCATCAGAGAAATTTGCCGCCAGTGCCATGTGACGGATGACACGGTAAAGGCAGTCGAAAAGCGCGAAGCAGTGCCAATAGCCGCACGAAAAGAAGCTCTGATGATTCAGGCAGCTCGCATTGCCAAGCTGGTCTACGATCGCGTCGAGGACCAGATCGACACCGCGCCGCTACCGCAAGCGGTCGTCACAGCCGGCGTTTTCACGGACAAGTTCCAACTTCTCTCTGGCGATGTAACGGCTCGCCTCGAAAACTTCAACTTCAATATTAAGCCGGTCGATATCGCCCGAGAATGGAACAAATTTCACGAGGCGATTCTAGAGAAGGCCAAGCACGTAAGAGAGGAAGAAAAGGCCAGGATTACGAGCCCGCAACTGCCGCTGCCAGGTGGCGAGACGATTGCCGATGCGGGTGCTGAGACCCGTCTCGAAGCCGAAGACGGGACCGGCTAAAAGAACGGCCATAGCTACTTGCCGAATACTTGGCAGATAGATGGTGGTTTTTTACGTTTTCGTGCGCGACCGTTCGCAACCGACGAAATCACCGAGTCTGACGATTTACTATCGTAAAAGCGTATTTTCGGGGGCAAAAATAGGCACACGCTCGGGACGACTCGAACCCACGATCCACGGTTCATTGAGCCGTGGCTACAGATTACTCGTAACGCAGTGCTTTTACCGGATCGAGCCGCGCAGCGAAGTATGCGGGGATTAACGCCGCAACCGAACAAATTAAGAAGGCGCTGACACAGATGATAGCGACGTCGTGCGGAATCACTTCGGCTGGGATCGACGAAAATTGATAGACCTCGCGCGGGAAAATCTCGATGTGCAACGTCGACGCCAGCCAACGACTGAACTCGTTACGGTAACGGATCAACGTCATGCCAAGGCCCAGGCCGGTCATTGTTCCAAAGAGGCCGACAATTGTTCCCTGACCAAGGAACACCCAGACGATTTGCGCAATGTTCGCCCCGAGCGCTTTCACAATTCCGATCTCGTGCCGCTTTTGCACCGTTACGGTGATGAGTGTGCTCATGATTCCAAAAGCCGCCACGATCACGATGAAGAACAAAAGGAAAAACATCACAGTCCGTTCCAGCCGCACCGCTTCGAAATACTGGCGATTCATGTCGATCCACGTCTGGGCGTATTGCGGCGGCTCGAGGAATTGCTGGATCTCCTGTTTCACGCGTTCAGCGCCATACGGGTTGTCAGTCTTCACCGTGATGCCATGCAAGGCGTCGTCCAGACCGTATAGCTCCTGACCGACGTAAACCGGCACGAGCAAAAATTCCGAATCGTGCAAATAATGGCCGGTCTCAAAAATGCCGGTGACAGTCAGTTCTTTCGGGAGAATTACATCGCGCAATTCATCGATGGCTTTTTTCTCTTCTTCGCCCTTTGCGTTCTCCAGTTTCTTAATGCTGTCGAGGACCTGGCCGAGATTGCCCGGCGAATAGATTGTTATCTTGTCGCCGACGGTGACTCCTAGTTTTCGCGCCAGCTCAATCCCAAGTACCGCTGATTCGCCTTCGAGATCGAGCTCGCCGAATTTGATGAACTTTTGCAGGGGAATGACTTTCTCTTCCTGCTCCGGATCAATGCCGCGGATCAGTGGTGCGAGCCGCCGGTTGTGGTATTCCACAATCACTGGTCCTTGCACAAAAGGGGCGGTGGCGACTACACCCGGCGTTTTATCGATTTTGGCCTTGAGTGGTCGCCAATCGCGGAACACGTCCTCAGACGTGACAAGAATGTGCGCGTCGAAGTCGATCACTTTCTGACGCAACTCCCGATCGAATCCGGTCATGACCGCAATCACAAGGATCAGCACGGTCACGCCGAGCATCACGCCAATGACCGAGATCAATGTGATGATTGAGAGAAACGTGCGCTTCGGTTTCAGATACCGGAGCGCCAAAAAAAGACTAAACGGAAGCTTCAATTCATCCTTAGCGTGGCGGCAAACTCAACCGGATTCAACCGCGGTCGGTCTGCAAAGTTTTGTTAGGCCTTAGTTATCGCGTGCGCCTTTAGTTCTTCCAGCGTGACGAACTCAAGCGCGGAAGCGTGCGTTGCTTCAAGATCCACAGGCGCCGCGCGGTTGTGATCAAGCGCGCTTTTCCAGCGAGTGACGCACACGCACCACTTGTCACCTGGCTTTAATCCGGGAAAACCCCATTCCGGACTTGGCGTAACCAAGTCGTTTCCATCCAGCACGGAGAAATCTAAAAATTCTTCTGTGACTTGTACGCAGACCGTGTGCTGGCCCACGTCCTCTGGTCCTGTTCGACAATAGCCATCGCGATAAAAACCGGTCAACGGATCGCGGCAACAACCCTTCAATTCCGTTCCCAAAACATTCGTCGGCATAAGCAAGTTGGTGTTACTATCGGCCGGACTTTACCGGAGGAAAAGCGAATGCCAATCCATGCGAAATACGTTCACACCAATCTGATCGCCAGAGATTGGAAAAGACTCGTCCAATTCTATCGCGACGTGTTCGGATGTGAGCCCAAAGGTCCGGAACGCGACCTGTCTGCGGCGTGGCTCGACAGAGTGAATTCGGTTCCGAAGGCCCGCCTTCGTGGAGTCCATCTCCGCTTACCTGGATACGACGATGATGGGCCCACGCTGGAGATCTTTAGCTACGATCAGTTGATCGAACGTGGAGTGCCGAGAGCTAACGAGTGCGGATTCGGCCACATTGCATTCGCGGTGGACAATGTAGATGAAGCGCTACAAGCAGTGATCGTAGCCGGCGGTGGCGCGGTGGGTCAAATTGCTACCGCGAAAGTAAAAGGCGCCGGTCTGATTCGTCTGGTCTATGCGCGCGATCCCGAAGGTAACATTGTCGAGCTGCAAAAGTGGAGTTGAACAAGAACGCGTAGCCTCGTGACCAGGCAAACCGTCATTGCATACTGGCTTGTCCCGGCCGAGCCGGCACGCACCTTCTTTCAACGAATCATTAACGATCTCGCCCGCCAATACGATGCGCCTGTTTTCGAACCGCACATGACGATTCACGTCGAAGCAGATCGCGCCAATGCTTCTGAGAACGCGCTGAGAGACGCAGCTAACCAATGCCGACACGTCGGACTGACGCCGCTTGGAGTTGATGAGTCCGATGAGTTTATCAAAACGCTCTTTGTGCAATTCGCCATGACCGTAGAACTGCGGCAAATCAATGACATCATTCGCAAGGCGACGAAAGATTCGTCGCATTACGAACTAAAGCCGCACTTGAGTTTGCTCTACAAGAATTTGCCAGTCGCAATCCGCGACGAATTGACAGCTTCAATCAACGTTCCGCTTTCCGAAGTGACTTTCGATACAATTAAAGCTGTGCGCTGCGTTGCGCCTACGAAATCCAGCGCCGACGTTGAAGGCTGGCACGTTGTCGCTGCAGCCTCTTTGTCTGACGATCGCGTCTAACACAGACGCCCTACAGTTCCACAATTAGGTAGGGCTTTCCGGTTTTGTGCAGCGCAGGCGCTGAGACGTTGTAAACGGGAATGCCCGTCGAAGTTTTCCCGTCGGTAAAACCGTTGTGTGCATGACCGTGGAATACTGCGGTGGCGCGAAATCTGTTGATCGGTTCTTCGAGACGACTGGAACCGAGAAAGGCGTAGATTTCAGGATCTTCCCCTTCCAATGTCGCGCGAATTGGGGAGTAATGCAGGACCACTATTCGGCGCTCAGTCTGCAGCTTGACCAGGGCCTGCTCGAGGCGAATGGCGTGGCTGATTGATTCCTGCACGAATTGCTTGATCAATGGCTCGCCCCACGCGTTGAGCATCCGTCGTCCAAAACCGCCGCCGAACCCGCAGATCCCCGCAAATCCAACCCCGGCGATTTCGACCGCTTCGCCGTTGAGCATGGTTACGCCGGTCTGATCGAGAATGTTCGCGACCGTTTCCGGGTGTCCAGATTCATAATCGTGGTTCCCGATAACGCCGATACACGGGATTCTCACCGCGCTGCGAATATCCGCAGCGAGTTCTTCCGCTTCTTCGGGAAGTCCGTACTCGGTAAGGTCGCCGCACAGCAGCAGCACGTCTGCGCTCGACGAAATCTCGGCAAACGCATCGTGCATCTTTCCGCGCGAATGTTTCGCGTAGTGAAGGTCTGCGGTTGCAGCGATACGCAATCCTCGTTTTGCCATCGCTTTAAGAAACGGAACGGCCGCTAAGGATGGACGTTTCTTATAAGCAACACCGCTGGCCATGCACGCGTGTAGCGGTTCAAGTGCGTAATTGATGAGTAATGACTGCAAGCTCCGTAACGGCAATTCCGGCCATACAAGGCGAAGGTGGCAGTCCTAATGAGTTTCATCGCAGATCAGTGGCAGCGCTGCATGCTGCCGAGGTTCCGTTCATGGTTGGCGGGGCGTACATGGTGGAGGTATGCGGTGGTGTGTCGCGCAGCACAAAGGACTTTGATCTCTATGTTCGGCCAAAGCATGTGAACGCTGCGCTGAGAACATTGGGGCGCGGGGGTTACAAAACCGAACTGACGTTTCCGCACTGGCTAGCCAAAGCGACGTACGAGGGAAATATCCTTGATCTGATTTTTCGCGCCGGCAATGGATTGTGCGAAGTCGATGATTCATGGTTCGACCGCGCGCGCGACGACGACGTGCTGGGCGTGCCGGTGAAACTTTGCGCGCCCGAGGAAATGATTTGGATGAAGGCCTACATCATGGAACGCGAACGGTTCGATGGCGCCGACATCGCGCACATTCTTCGTTGCTGCGCGTTAGATATAGATTGGCCGCACCTGGTTCGCCGGTTCGGTCCCGATTGGCGTGTATTACTCAGCCATTTGATCCTGTTCGGCTACATCTATCCCGGGGGACGCGCCCTAGTCCCTGCGACGATCATGGAGAATTTGATTACGCGGCTCCGGAGTGAAACGACGACTGCCGGCCCAGAACGATTATGCCGCGGCACGCTCCTTTCGCGGCAGCAATACCTGGTGGACATACAGGAGTGGGGCTTTCGGGATGCACGTCTAGAAGAACGTGTTCAGATGAATGAGCAAGACATCGCTCATTGGACAGATGCAATTGAGAGAGAAGAATGAACGCGATGCCAGCTGGATGCTCGCAAATCCGCTGGGGACAGTGGACTCTACGGCATGGGTGTTCCGCTGGGTGACTGCTTAGCCGGCGACGGAATCGCGGACGCCGCGATGAGCTTCGTCTTTGCCTCTTCCAGTATCTTTTTCTCTTCCGGAAAAAGTTTGCCGTTCTCAGCGGCAGCAATGTAATCCTTTGCTCTCTCGAGTTCGTTTGCCTCGGCGAGCACCAGCGCGACATAAACGGCTGCGTGAGCATCGTGCAGGTGCTCAGACGGCAAACTTTGAACAATGGCAAGAGCCTCTGCATTTCTGCCGAGTCGATGAAGCGAAAATGCGTACGTCACAGCGCAATCGACGTCAGTCGGCGCGCGGTCATAAGCCTCTTTGGCGTGTTGATGTGAGCTTTCCGTATTTTCACCAAGGTTCAGGCCGAGTCGCCCCAGGTCTGCTGTGATCGGCTCCTCGTTAGGCGAACTTTCATGAAGCCGCTGAAGAACTGCGTACAGCTTGGTGGTTTCGTCTTTAGCCCGATACTGCTGACGAAGATTGTCGAGCGCTTCCCGGCGCATCGTCGGATTTTTTTCAACCCGCATCCAAAGTTCTTCGGCCTGGCTGGCTAGTTGCCATTTTGTGGCGAGCCGTGCGAGCGCACGTTCACGTTCCGGACTGCCCCCTGATAATTCAGCAGCCGACTGCCACAGCGTTTCGAACTCAGGAGCGTTCCCTGATCGCAAGTGACGCTCCGCGATTGCGTCGTACGCCAGGCGCAGGTATTCTGCGTCGCCCCAATTTCCGTTTCGCGTCCAATGTTTCAGACGCGACCAATTTTTCACAGTTGCATAAGCATCGGCGGCTGCGACAGACACAGGCGGCGAGCTCAGTCGTGCTACCGGCAATTTGTCGACCCATTTCAGAACGTCTCCCGCGAGTCCGTTCTGATTCATCCAATCAATCAGCGATGCAAGATCAGAAGGATTACGTGCTGCGAACGGTTTCACTTTCTCGAGGACCTGCCGGAATTTTTTCTCGTCTAGCTTTCGGTAAAAATTCAGGCAAAGCAGGTAATCGCCGAATGTAACCTCTGGCGACATTTGGAGTTGTTGTGCAAAACTATCCGCCGCGGTGCGGTCATTCCGTTCCACAGCATCATTGAGTAAGGCTCGCAGCGCGCCGGTTCGATACGGCGCTACCGTGGTCAGGCGCTCGAGCATCTCGCGTGCGTTGTCGCTCTTTTCCGTGTCTTTGGAACGAATTTGCAGTGCCGCGAGATTGAATTGATACAAATCGTTCTTCGGTTCTTTCTTTACGGCAGCTGCGAATTGTTCTTCCTGCTCGGCAAAATTGCCTTCTGCACGCGCCAACCAACCAGCAACGACGTGATAGGCTGCGCCGTCCCGATCATTGGGGGAAACTCGATTTAGCGCGTCACGAGCCAGATCGAGTTTTCCAAAGCGAAGTGCTGCGGAGGCAACGTTCAGCTGACTCTCCGGGTCTTTTGGCAACAATCGCGCGATCCGCTCCCGCCATTCAACTGCTTCTTCAAGATTTTGTCTTTCCGCTGTGTCTGCCAGAATCGACAGCGCTGCGACAGAATCCGCGTGGCGACGGGCGAGTTCCTGCGCCATCTGTGCTGCTTTGCTAAACTTTCCCTCTTGTAAAAGCGCGGTCGCCTTTTGCAGCAACTCGCGTTCACGCCAGGTCTCATACAGTTTCGAGGCGTAATTGACGAGGAGAACGCCTAACAACAAAGCGATTACCAATCCGGCAATCGCTACCGTCAGGTGACTCCTCGCGAGCTTCTTCCGCTGCAATGTCGAATGCGTTTCGCTAAAGGATTGCCGCTCTCTTGCTTGTTCGACATGTTCGAATTGACCTGGGACTTGGTGCGTTGTTTCGAGGCCCGTCGATCCACTTCTCCCTTTCATGCTCACTGTTTGGCTGCGTTAACGATGAGTCGGTACTTCGATTTCTTCAGCAGCGATAGCCGTTTCAATCGGCAGGGACGGTTCCCGCAAATGCCGGCCCCAAACGTAACGCCCAAATAGCACCTTCAGCGTGGCAGTGAGCGGCACAGCAAGGAGCGGACCGATGACTCCACCAATGATCAAGCCCCAGACAAAGATCGACACAATTACCGTCATCGGATGTAAGCCAACGTAGTTTCCGACAATCCGTGGCGCGAAGAAAAGACCCTCCAGATTCTGTACGACGATGAAAATCGCGGTCACAATGATCGGGTGAGTCCAATCACCCCATTGGAATGCAGCGATGAGAACGGCGGGCACCCAGCAAATGATGATTCCGATATACGGAATCATGGTGAGCACGACCACCATTGCGCCGATGACTGCCGCAAAGTTTAGACCGACCAGTGTCAATAAGATGCCGATGACAATACCATCGACCAGACAGACAAGAAGCTGACCACGGAAGTAGGCGACAACGTACGAGTTGATTTGTGGTATTACCTCCGCGACCTCGTTCTTGAGCGGCGAGGCGCGCAACGGCAGATAGTCGCTCCATCTTTCCTCAATGCGCGGCTTTTCTTTCAAGAGAAAAAATAGATAAACCGGCACGAGAATAAGACTGAGTAGGAAGCCGGTGGCGCCGAGAAATCCGCCGATGCTTGTCTTTAAAATGTCCCACAGTTTTCCGAGCAAAGTCGGAAGCGCGTCCTGCAGCTTTGGCATCTGTTTTTCCACGTACGCTTGAATGCGCTGACGTTCGGCGCTGCTCAGCCTGGGTTGGGTCGGTGCGATTACCTCAGTGGCAGGAGTGGTGGCTTGCGGCGATTCTGTCGGACTCGCTGTCATCTGTCGATGGGGAGAGGGAGATGGACCCGGGCCGATCAGGAAATTGGTAAGACTTTTCGACGCGGATTTGGTCTGTCCTGCGCCAAGCAATCCAAACGTCTGATCAAACCGATAGATGAGATCGACGATGTAATTCCGAGCCCGTTCGGTGTAGGACGGGATTTGCCTGGCGAAATTCGCGCTCTGAAGGGAGATCGTTGGGACGAGCCATGCTGCCAATCCGCCCAATGCAAAAAACGCAATTGCGAAAAGCAGCGCTATGGCCTTGGTGCGACTGAGCGGCCCGCGAGACATTTTCGTTACTAGTGGATCGAGCAGATAGGCAAGAATTGCGGCAATAGCCACCGGGATCAGAATCGGCTGGAGAAAACTGATGATGCTGGCGCCAGCCCAGATCGCCGCGGCAACGATGACGATGAGAAGAACGACAAAACAGGCGGTCAGTGCCGCCCACATCATCTTGCGTTGCCACAGTGTGGGGTAATCCTTCATTTCTCAACGTAATCGAAATGTCGGGCGGCGGATGTTGAGTGCTCGATATCGATATCCGATTTCCGCGCACTCGTTAGGTGGGATTGGTCTTTTCCGGTAGATTCTTGCCGATGGTTTTTTTCGTAGCCTGGATCTTGTCCGCGAGATTTTTGTTTTTCGGATCCAGCGTCAGCGCTTTCTGCCAGGCTTCCAATGCTTCGCGGGTTCGATTTAATTTCAAATAAGTGTCGCCGATGTGCTCGAACACGACGGGATCTTCGCGCTCCGCAGTTTTCGCCGCGCGGAGCAGGTTTTCCAAAGCTCGATCAAATTGACCTTTCCGAAATTCCACCCAACCCAGGCTATCGAGGTAGGAAGTATTGTTGGGTTCGGACTGCAACGCACGTCGGATCATCGTTTCGGCTTCGTCTAGATTCATGTTGTGATCGGCCCACATGTAACCCAGGTAATTACAGGCCTCGGCTGAGTTCTCGGGATCGAGCGCAATCGACTTACGAAGTAAATCGGTGGCCTTGTCGTACAAGCCCGCCTGTTCGGCAGCCGCTCCGTAATTGAAGTAAAACTTCGCGTTTACGAAGTCATCGTCTTCTTCGAGCTGCGCTTCGTGCAGGGCCTCCTCGAACGCAGTCACCGCTTGCTGGCTTTGTTTTGCTTCGCGCTGCGCGATCGCCAGGTAATAGACGATCTCCGGGGCGCCTGGAAATCGGCGCCGTGCGTCGCCTAGCAAATTCACTGCCCGGTCCGCGTTTCTCAAAGGTCCCAGCAGTAGCTCCGCGAGACGCACATACGTGCCGGCATGGTTTGGATTGATCAAAAGGCTTTGCTCATAATTCGCGGCGACCTTGGCAAACTTCGCTTTCGCTTCCTCGATCCGATTCGCGCGCTGAAGCGATCGCGCATCTTCATCGAGCACTTGGGCCAGTAAATCGTACGGCTGATATTTTTCCGGATGTTCTTTGATGATTTGCTCGAGCATCTCAACCGCCTTGTCTCTTTGGTTTGTTAGGACAAAGCCGGTCGCCAGTTTCTCTCGCGCATTTGCGTCGTCTGGTTGGAGTTCAAGAACACGCAAATAAAGCGGGATCGCTTCCTTCAGTTGCTGCGACGCCGCGTAATAATCTGCTACGTCCTTGAGAATGCTTGGATCATCGTCGGCGTGTTCCGCCGCTCTTTTGAAAACCTCGTTAATCTTTTTCAGTTCGTCAGGCTTCGGCTGTGAATCGGACTTAAAAAGAATCGCCACGTAAAGTTTTCCGAGGCGCGTCCAAAAGTTCGAATCGCTGCTATTAACTTTCAGGGCGCGATCCAGAGCCTCGAGCGCACTTCTCTCTTGTCCGGCTGCGAGTTCGATTTCAACCAGCCGCTGATAACCTTCCACGTCTCCCGGATTCAGAGCGATAGCACGATTGGCGTAATCAATCGCCTGGTCCGTTCTCTTCAAATACCTTGTGTAGATGAAAGCAAGCTGCTGATATGGCTCGGCGTTTTTTGGGTTTGCCTTGATCGCATCTTTCAGGACGTCGATGGCCTGCGGAAAGTCATCCTGCTGTATCAGCAAACCGGCGACGCGCGAGGCGAGCTCCGACTGACCCGGATCGACATTGAGTACTTTGCGATACGCATCCAGCGCGCGCTCCATCTCGCCATTTTCCTCAAAGCCCATTCCTTCAACGAAATGTGCGAGCGCGTCTGCTTTGTGTGCGGCTTGCGGTCGCAACGCGAGGTCCGCGGCCGGTTTCGACGCAACGGAATCATCGTGGCGCGCCAAGGGTTTTCCGGGCCGAGCGTGAGGAACTTTTGCAGGGGAAGCCCTTGGCGCCTGTGCCTGCGTAATTGTCGCTGTGACCAGAAAACTAAGCGCGAAAACAAGCTTTCGGCAGACGCGCCAAACGCAGCACTTTTTCTGCTCCCTCACGCTTAATCTTATCTTTCTGGCGCGAGTTCGGCAAACCAAGGCCTTGGCTTCGTTCGCAAAGCCAATATATGAGACCCGATTTCTGTGAGGTACACGCCGGAGCCGCCTACAACTTGTAGCGCAGTCGCTTCTTATGCCGATGCGCCTTCATGCGTTTGCGGCGCTTGTGTTTAGCGATTTTTGCTTTCCTTCTTTTTTTAAGCGAGCCCATTCAGATTTTAGTAACTGCGATTCGATTGAATCATCTAATTCACTGCAGCGCAAGTGTTGTCGCAGATTCAGCTATCTGGTTTATGATGGACCGGGCGCGGCCTTCTTTTTATCCTGGGCGCCAATGCCGATTTTCTTCAGGAATGGTTCAGTCGATTGTTTGCGGCCCAGGAATTTTTCGATCGACTCGTTGACATCCCGCGAATCGCCGGGCTCGTAAATTTCGCGGCGCAATTTCATTCCGGCTTGTTTATCGAGGTAACCGTCCTTTGCCTTTTCAAAAACGGTTGCCATATCTGCGGCAATCGCGTCCGCCCACGCATAGCCATAGTAACCGGCATCGTAGCCGTTCAGATGACCAAAGTAGGAGACGAACGTTGTGCTCGGATCAATCGGCAAAAAAACTTTTTCCAAGATCGGGTTCGATATTGCTACGGAGTCGTATGGCATTTCTTCGGGATGTGGGTCGTGCAGAGCAAGATCGAGTGAAGCGAACGCGAACTGGCGACGATAAAGCACACCGGCATTTGCCAGCTTCGCGTCGTTGAGCTTCTTGACGATGTCTGCAGGAATTTTCTTGGACGGATCACGGTAATCGGCAGCGAACGTATCGAGCACTTTCTTGTCCCAAACCCAGTTTTGCAGCATCTGCGACGGCGCTTCGACAAAATCACCCGGGACATGCGTTCCGGCGAAGCGGCCATACTTGGCGCGAGTGACAATTGAATGCAGAGCATGCCCAAACTCGTGGAAAAGTGTCTCCACGTCTTGATGCGTCATTAATGAGGGTGCATCACCACTCGCCGGCGGGAAATTGCAGAGCAAGGCAACGGTGGGCCGCTGATATTTTCCGTTCGGAAAAAGCTTGCCGCTAATGATGTCGAATTGCGCGAAGTGATTGAATTTTCCCTCGCGCGGGAACATGTCGAGATAAAACATCCCGAGCGGCTCCCCCGTGGCTGAATCAGTGACGAGGTACAGCTGAAGATCATCAATCCATTTATAGGGAGCCGCGATCTTTTCGAATTTCAGACCGAAGATGCTCTGATAAATGTTGAACATCCCCTCGAGAACTTTTTGAAAAGGGAAATACGCGCGCAACGCTTCCTTATCGACGGCGTATTTTTGCTTGTTGAGCTGGTTGCTGTAGTACCGCCAATCCCACACCATGATCTTGGCGTTAGGATCATTGGTATCGGCAGCCTTCAATTTTTGCAGTTCCGCAATTTCACTGTCGAATTTTGGCTGGATGCCAGTAACCAGATCGTTGATGTATTTTTCCGCATTCATGCCGGTCTTGGCCATTTTCACTTCCGTCTGGTAATCGTCCCATGACTTGTAACCGAGGCGCAGCGCGATCTCGTTTCGGAGCTGGAGCATTTGGTTCAGAAGGGGAACATTTTTGTCTTTCGCGAGCGTTTCGCGAACGATGTACAGCTGTTTACGGGTCGCCTCGTTTTTGGCGTTCTCCTGCACGGTGTTGAATTGCCAGGTGATATTCGCCATCACGGTGTAAACGTCGTCGCCGGTTTTGATGCCTGGGGACGCAAAGAAGCTTTCCGGAAGCCCTTCCAGATCCGCTTTGCTGAACATGACCGGAGCGTTGGACTTCACGATGTTGCTGTCGAAATCCGTTCCCAGCTTCGACAGTTCCTTGCGTAATCCCTCAACTTCCTTGCGCTGCTCAAGAGGCAATTCCAAACCGGCACGGCGATAATCTCGTAGCGTCTCCTTGAGCAGCTTTTCGTCTTCGCCGCCGAGCTTTGGGTGCGTATCGGCGAACGCTTTGACCGCCTTGTAAACATCCTCGCGGTAATCGACACCAACCGCCCAGTCCTGAAACGCTTTCACGGCATTCTCGGCAGCAGTGCGCATCGCTGGATTCGTGTTTGTTTCCTTGATGATGGTGGCTCTGTTCGCCGCGAGACTAGCCTCGTAGGTGACGTCATCCAGTGCGACTACAGTGCTCTTGAAAGTCGCCTTGCTTGCGTCTTGGGCACCGATCTGGTCCAATGCGGCGTTGGCCTTGGCAATCGCGTTTTTCATCGCAGTCTCAACCGCTTCCGGCGTCTTTTCCCAATCCGGAATCGTCAACACGGCGTTTGCCTTTGCCGCCGCGGCACGAAAATCATCGACCGTTTTCATTTCGGCTGCGGAAACGACTAAGCTCGAAGCAAGCAGAATGAGTGGAATCTGAATAAATGCGACTTTAATGGAATCGTTCGACATAGGAGTGGAAGTGCAAAATAGGCCAAAGATTTACACACAATTTCACTGATGGAAGACGGAATTTTGGTGAATATGTGTTTCATCTGTGGCGGGAACCGCCTTTCTGGGAGAAACCGTTAGACATGGTCCACAAATTTTTCGTTGCGTTTATTCCGATTTTTGTATCGATCGATGCCATTGGCTTGGTGGCTATGTTTCTGGGTCTCGCTGGGGACACGCCGCGCGAACAACGCCAGAGAGAGGGTTTCATCGCCATCCTCACGGCGCTTTGCATTTCGATTGGATTCATATTTCTCGGAAAAATAATTTTTACCGCACTCGGAATTACGGTGGCCGATTTTCAGGTAGCAGGCGGCCTGATTTTGCTCGGCATTGCGGGACGAGAGTTGCTTAATGTCGCGCCGGCCAGTCGCGAAGCGACAGATGACTTCGGCGTCGTTCCGCTTGGGATGCCTTTGATAGCCGGACCTGCGCTTCTCACGGCATTGCTGGTCCTGGTCGATACAGTCGGCCTAGTTTTTACGGTCGCGGCGCTTCTAGTCAATCTTGCACTCGTTGTGGTCGCCTTCTGGAATGCTGATCTAGTCGCGCGCTGGATGGGCAGACAAGGCTTACGCGGGGTGTCGAAAATAGTGGCGCTCCTGCTGGCTGCCATCGCTGTCAGTCTGATCCGCCGCGGCTGGCACGGCTCGTAAGTACTGCTGGCGATCGTACCGTACGACCAGTGCGTGCCGGCGATCTCGCCGATTCGCACCGCTTAAACTAGGCGCGTGTTAGAACCCTGATTCTAAATGGCCGCCGCTGGCAATGTGCCGACGCTCGTAAGGCCAGAAGTCCTTCAGCTCAGCGCTTTTATCGCCGTGGTCATACCGCCAATTCAACTCGACTTCGATAGCCTTGATTTCGTCCTGCTGTGGCAGAGCCATTCCGTTGTAGATCTGGGCATAGACCTCATTCCGCGTCCTGGTAAACGGGACGGTTGCATAGAGATCGAGCCGGCGCTTCTGTAGTTGGTCCGTGCTCCAATCCTTATAGACGCCGCTACGATGGCCCCAAGCGAGGGACGTGTAAGCATACCGGGAATACGGGTATCCGCCGGTGACTGCCGGACCGGGCGGAGGCGCGGGTTGATTTGCGCAGCCAATCAGTCCAACCGCAAATGCTGCTAAGAATACTCTTTTCATATGTTGCTTCCTCGATTTGATTTAGACACCCACTTGCGACTATTTAACCATACAAATTGAACGTAGTCGCAGGTTTATTTGCTGTTCTGGGGCAATGCGCTACAGTCCTACCGCAAGTCCAACCAAAGACTGGAGGCCGAATCAGAGTACGGACTGGCCGGCTCATTGACACTCCGAAGGCCTCTCGATAAAATCCTCACTTTTATGAGATTTCCTCTTCCGCTCACAGCGAAGATCGCTGCGTATGTGATCGGGCATAAGCTGCGGGGCACCAAGAAGTTTGCCACGGTGCTCCAGCTTGAGCCGTTGCACACGTGCAATCTCACGTGCACAGGTTGCGGGCGAATTCGCGAATACTCCACGTCGCTCAAGGACATGATGAGTTTGGAGGACTGCCTGTCGGCAGCAGACGAGTGCAATGCGCCGATGGTCTCAATCTGCGGCGGCGAACCGTTGATCTATCCGCATATTGAAGCGCTGGTAGATGGATTGCTCGCCCAAGGACGGATCGTTTACATCTGCACCAACGCCATGTTCATGCGGAAAAAAATGCGCGAATGGCTGTCGAAAGAATTAAGCAACGCTCAAAACGGTACCGGCAAAAAACTTGAGGAGAAAATAGATGTGCTCCTTAAGGCCGGATTGATTTCTGAAAAAGAGGCCGCTGAAATCCGCAAAGGACCCAAAGACGCGGCGAAGCCGACGATCGCGCCAAACAAATGGATGTACTGGAATGTGCATCTTGATGGCCTGGAACGAACACACGACTTGATCGTCGAGCGCGAGGGGGTTTTTAAAGAGTGCATTCTGGCAATAAAGATGGCGAAGGTGCTCGGGTACCAAGTCGCTACAAACACAACGATCTACAAAGAGACCGATATGCAGGAAATCGAACGGATGTTCGATTACCTGTCAGATCTTGGGGTGGACGGACATACGATCACGCCGGGATACGACTACGACGCAGCCAAGCGAGACATGATCACACGGCTCAGTTTGCGGCCGGAAGATTTCTTTCTCACTCGCCCGATGACCGTTCAGAAATTCCGAAAAATCGAGGACTGGATTAATCGGTACACGTTTTTCGGAACACCGGTCTATTTTGAATTTCTTGCTGGCAAACGTGACCTGACCTGTTCTGCTTGGGCAATTCCCACGCGAAACATCCGTGGCTGGAAGGGGCCGTGCTATTTGATGACCGACGGGCATTTCTCAAGCTACGCGGAGTTGCTGGAACAGACGGACTGGAATCGTTACGGAGTCGTCAATGGGGTTGCACGCGATAGCCGGTGCGAAAATTGCATGGTCCATTGTGGTTACGAGCCTACTGCAACGCTGGGCTTGCAAGCTCAGCGCGGCGACACTTGGAAAACCATCAAGTTCAACTTCGGTGCGAAGCCGAAGGCAACTGGACGGGGCAGTGAAGTGCTCGCCTACAACGGCGTCAGCTCGGGAAACGGGCATCTTACCGGCAAGCGTGCTGAACCAGCAGTGAAAGCCTCCTGAACCATCGCAATGCCGTCGAACCAATTGATAGTTTTACCAAGTTCGCCCGAGACCTCCGAAGCCTACTCGGCGACAGACGAAGAGATCGGACAGGCGATTTCGCGGGCACAGGAAAATCTCTTGCGGCAGCAAAAGCCTGACGGGCATTGGTGCGGCGAACTGCTGGTCGATAGCACACTGTGCTCCGACTATGTCGTTTTCATGCACTGGTCCGGCGAAGTGGACGCGCAACTGCAGCGCCGTTGCGTCCGTCACATTCTTAAACGCCAACTGCGTGATGGTGGCTGGAACATTTATCACAGTGGGCCGAGCGAAATTAATGCGTCGGTGAAGGCGTATTTTGCCTTGAAGCTTGCCGGTTGTTCCGTGGACGCGCCGTTTATGCAGGAAGCGCGTGCAACCATCATGCGCCTGGGCGGGATTCCGCAGATGAACACTTTCAGCAAGCTTTACCTGGCGTTGCTTGGTGTGTTCCCCTGGAAATATTTGCCTGCGATTCCGTTGGAGATGGTGCTCCTGCCGAGCTGGGCTCCTTTTCACATTTACAAAATGTCGTCGTGGAGCCGGGCGATGCTTATTCCGCTGTCCATTATCAATCATTTTAAACCGACGCGAATTTTGCCCGGTGAAAAGCAGCTCCACGAGCTATATCCCCTCGGCACGGAGCAGGCGGATCTGCGGTTGCCGCGCAGCGAAAAATTCTGGACGTGGCGCAATTTCTTTCTCCGGCTCGACGACACGCTGAAGTTTCTGCAACCCCTTCGGCTCGGTTTGCTGCGGCAACGCAGCTTGGAAACAGCTGAACGCTGGATGCTCGAGCGGATCAGAGAGGGCAGCGACGGTCTGGCCGCGGTGTATCCCGCAATGCTGAACAGCATGATTGCCCTGCGTTCACTTGGCTATTCAAAAACTCATCCGGTCTACGCGAAAGCTGAACAAGATTTTGCGGGATTGTTCGTCAACGATCCTGACGATTTCAGAATTCAACCGTGTCTCTCGCCCGTTTGGGATACCGCGATCACTATTATCTCACTCGCAGACTCTGGTCTTTCACCGGAGCATCCTGCATTGCAGAAAGCGGCCGAATGGCTGGTTAACAAGGAAGTGCGAATTCGCGGCGATTGGGCGGTCAACAATTCGTATCCCGAAGCCAGTGGCTGGGCGTTCGAGTACAATAACGTTTATTACGCCGATACTGATGACACCGCGATGGTGTTAATGGCACTGAGGCTTGTTCAACCGGAAGAGTCACAATCCCTCAACGAACTGTTTCGTCGCGCGCTTGGCTGGCAGCTCAGTTTCCAATGTCGGGACGGCGGTTGGGCGGCGTTCGATAAGAACGTGACAACGCCCTGGTTGGAAGATATGCCGTTTGCGGATCACAACGCGATTCTCGATCCGACCTGCAGCGATTTGACCGCGCGCACGCTCGAGTTGCTCGGCTATATCGGTTTCGATCGCAATGAGAAATGCGTTCGCGACGCCATCAAGTATTTGGTGGCTACTCAGGATGATGATGGCTCGTGGTACGGGCGCTGGGGCGTGAATTACATCTACGGCACGTGGCAGGTTCTGCGAGGCTTGCGGGCAATCAGCGAGGATATGACTCAGGACTGGATTTTGCGCGGACGCGATTGGCTTGAGAGTTGCCAAAACGCCGACGGCGGCTGGGGTGAGACCTGTGGCACGTACGAAAATCCGTCGACCAAAGGGATTGGTCCAAGCACCGCGTCCCAAACCGCTTGGGCGATTATGGGTATCTGTGCCTGCGGCGACCTCGATCGGCCGAGCGTTCAACGTGGCTTGCGTTACCTTCTGCGCTCGCAAAAGCCAGACGGGTCGTGGGACGAAGATGAAATTACCGGCACCGGTTTCCCGCGCACGTTCTATTTGAAATATGACATGTATCGCCAGAATTTCCCGCTCTTAGCTCTCGCGACGTATGTGAATCATCGCAGCGGAATCAGGCATCGCCCGGGGTTTTATCGCTGCGAAGCCTAGACGGCGACGGCGGGAACGGCCGTCGTGGTCCGTCCGAAAATAAAACCTATCGTTCGGCGTAATTCGATCTAACAGTAACAATTATGGCTTACGAACTACCTAAATTAGCTTATGCGTATGATGCGTTGGAGCCCCACATCGATGCGCGCACAATGGAGATTCACTACACGAAACATCACCAGGCTTATGTCGATAACCTGAACAAGGCAGTCAAGGGCACAGATCTGGAGAAGAAAACGGTAGAAGACCTTATCAGCGATCTGAATGCAGTGCCGGAAAACATTCGTACCGTGGTGCGAAATAACGGCGGTGGCCACGCGAATCACTCATTCTTTTGGAAGATCATGGGACCGAAGGCCAGCGGCGAACCCAAGGGCAAACTTGCCGACGACATCAAATCCGCCTTTGGCAGCTTCGATCAATTTAAAGAGAAACTCAGTACTGCTGGTGTGGGCCGTTTCGGCAGTGGATGGGCATGGCTGATCAAGAACAAGAATGGCGGCCTCGAAATAATCTCCACGCCAAATCAGGATAGTCCTCTGATGGATGGCAACACGCCGATCCTCGGTGTCGACGTATGGGAGCACGCGTACTACCTGAAATATCAAAACCGCCGGGCCGATTATCTAAAGGCGTGGTGGAACGTCGTGAACTGGGACGCGATCGCGAAGAATTATTGAGAATCCCTGTCGCTAGGATTTGGTAGGGACGCCGCGCTGCGGCGTCCGGACGGCGCACAGCACCATCCCTACCCGATGGCTTATCTAAACGAAAATTATCTCAAACTTCAGGCCGGCTATCTCTTTCCAGAGGTGGCGCGGCGCGTGCGCGAATTCTGCGAAGCCCATCCTGAAGGCGCCAAGCGATTGATCCGCTGTGGGATCGGTGACGTTACCGAGCCGCTTCCGCCCGCAGCAATGCAGGCAATGAAACGCGCGATCGATGAGCTCGGACATCGCGAAAGTTTTCGCGGCTACGGTCCAGAACAGGGGTACGAGTTTCTCCGATCAACGATCGCGCAAGTCGACTACCGCGCCCGCAATATCGACCTTGCTGACAACGAAATTTTCGTTTCCGACGGATCGAAGAACGACTGCGGTTACGTCCTCGATATTCTCGGTCGCCAAAACAAAGTGGCGGTCCCGGATCCAGTCTATCCGGTGTATGTGGATACAAACGTGATGGCGGGTCACACGGGGGCTGCGCGAAAGGATGGCGGCTACGAAGGCATTTATTATCTGCCATGCACGGCGGAAAACAATTTTGTGCCCGAGCCACCTAACGAGCACGTTGATCTCGTTTACCTTTGTTTTCCGAACAATCCAACCGGCGCCGTCGCGTCGCGGGCGCAGCTTGCGCGCTGGGTTGATTACGCGCGCGAACACGAAGCGCTTTTGCTTTTCGATGCCGCGTACGAGGCGTACATTTCCGATCCGGAAATTCCGCATTCTATTTTCGAGATTCCGGGCGCGCTCGATTGCGCAATTGAATTGCGCAGCTTTTCTAAGAACGGCGGTTTCACCGGTGTGCGCTGTGGATTTACGGTTCTACCGAAATCGGTGCTCGCACGGAGCGCTGACGGGCGACGCCTTCCGCTGCATCCGCTGTGGCAGCGTCGCTGGAGCACGAAATCAAATAGTGTTGCTTACCTGGTGCAACGCGGCGCTGAAGCTTTGTATTCCGCTGACGGCCGTAAACAAGTTCGTGAGCTCATCGATCATTACATGGGAAATGCCAAAGTTCTTCGCGACGCCGCGGATGATGCTGGCCTAGAGGCTTTCGGTGGAATCAATGCGCCTTATATCTGGGTGAAAACACCGGACGGCCTGACAAGCTGGCAACTATTCGACCGAATGTTGCGCGAGCTTAACGTCGTCATAACGCCGGGCGCGGGTTTTGGCGCACAAGGCGAAGGTTATTTTCGGATCTCGGCGTTCAATAGCAGGGAAAACGCCGAGGAAGTGGCGCGGCGTTTGAAAACCCTGCGAAGCTCGTGACGCAGACAGTTTCGTCTGCGAACCAAATTTGCGCACGCAGGATTGCCTGCGTCACCCCCGTCACGTAGAGTGCGCGAAGTTTTTCGGGGACCATCTGGCGTGCCGGAACGAAAACAAAATCTGCCACAGCTTTATCGCTTTTGTTTCCTGATGCTCGGCGACTCGCGGAAGGCACAGGAAGTTTTTCACGCGACGTTGCGTGAGGCCGCGGTGCGCGCTGCGCGCGGGGAACTGCCGGACGAACCGTTCTGGCTATTCCGTGACGCGCGCTGGCGGTGCTTGGAAGCGACGAAGAGTGACTTGCAACCCGAGTCGCTTGAAATGGAAGAGAGCGATGTCGCTGCGGAGGCTGAATCACAAATTCAGCGGCTTGATCCTATGCAGCTTGCGATTTGGATTTCGGCCGCACCTGATCCGCAACGAAGCGCACTGGCATTATTCTATCTCGACGAGTTCGACTACCGGGAAATCCTTGATATTGCCGAACTGAAATTGAACGAGCTTTCGCGCTTCCTCGCTAAAGGCCGACGGCAATTGCAGGCATGGCTCGATTCGAAATTTCCTCAACAGGGCAAGGTATGAACCCATTATCGTCGATGCGCCGGCAACGCTCTCTTTTGAATTGCGCTCCGATCAGCGCGCGTCAACTGGCCGACCGCTCCATGCGGGCGGCACTATCTCGTGCGGACGGCTCTGCGGAATTCGCCGATCAACAGAATTTCGACCGAGCCGTCGCGCGCCTGGTTCGTCTTATTGCCATTCCGGCCGAGTCTGCGGAGTGGTTCTCGGAAAAAGATGTGGTCCCCGTCGCAAAGCGGACCTGGAAAAACACGCTGCGCAACCCCGCCGTGCTAGCCATCAGTATCGCCGTTGTGGTGATTGCAGGAGTGTTCGTATTCAATTTCGTCAGCCACCGAAATGATTTCCCGGGCTCGGAGACGGCTCGCAAACTGTTGGGCGTCGCTGCTTCGACGCGGACGTTGATGCTGGATCCGGTGAACGCTGAAGCAGGTACATTAAGCGACCTGTTTTTTATGAAACATGGTTTGGAGCATTACGATGTCCCCGCAGAGTTCGCCGATTTTGCCGCAAATTTTTGCCGCGTTTTTGAAGACGAAGAGTCACGGCGTATCGCTCAAATCTGGGTCTCTGAGAGACGCATGCAGTTCTTTCTTTTCCCTGCGGAGAGAGACAGCAAGACCGGAGCGGTGTTGCAGTTTCCCGGCTGGCGTTATGTTCATCAGGAAGGTTGGACGGGCGCTGTCACCGAGCGCAGCGGCGTTTGCTTCATGGCCGCAGTCCGCGGCGGCGATAAGGACTTGGCGCCGTATCTTTCATCACCAGCAGACAAATAGCCCTGCCTTCCCGTGCGTTGGCCCATGATGTGACGCGTCGGATTCTCTCCTTGCTCCGCAAATCGCTCATTGCGGACGCTAGTTTCGGGAAAAACTCGTTACTTTGCGTCGCGAACTAATGCCAGGGTAGCTCAGTGGTAGAGCAGGCCCGAAAGCATTCGGGGTTGGTGGATTGCCGAAATCCGCTAGGTTTGCGCACCAATTTCAACGCCAGGGTAGCTCAGTGGTAGAGCAGGGGACTCATAAGCCCTTGGTCGGGAGTTCGAATCTCCCCCCTGGCAATTTCAATCTATTCGGCGTTGGACGTTGAGTGTTGGGCGTTCGACGTTTTCCCGTGACGCCTCATGAGTTGCGAAATTTCGCCCAAAGGTTTTTCGCCCTCGGAAATTCCTATTGGCTGACGCGGTTCGTCATTCTGCGACTGCTTGGATTTGTCTATGCGATTGCATTTTTGGTCGCGGCAAACCAACTCCTCCCGCTCATTGGCGAACACGGATTAACGCCGGCTACGCATTTCTTAAACGAGGTTCAAAACCAACTGGGCTCGGGAAGCGCCGGCATGTTGCGCGTGCCGACGCTTTTCTGGTTCGGAATTTCCGACGATGCATTGACGATCTTCTCATGGGTTGGGTTCGCGCTGTCGCTCGTCGTTCTCTGCGGCTACGCAAATGCAATTCTGCTCGCGGTGCTTTGGGCGATGTACATGTCAATCGTTCACATTGGCCAGATTTGGTACGGTTACGGTTGGGAAATCCAGCTGCTCGAGACGGGGTTCTTGTCAATTTTTCTGTGTCCACTCCTCGATGGCCGGCCGTTCCCAAAATCCCGGCCGCCGATCCTGGTGATATGGCTTTTTCGCTGGCTCGGTTTTCGCATCATGTTTGGCGCTGGGCTGATCAAATTGCGCGGCGATCCCTGCTGGCGTGATTTGACCTGTCTCTACTATCACTACGAAACGCAGCCGATCCCGAACCCGATCAGTCGATATCTCCATTTTGCCCCGCTTTGGTTCCACAGACTTGAAGTGCTTTGGAATCACTTTGTCGAGCTGGTGGTCCCGTGGTTTTCTTTCGGTCCGCGAACGGCGCGTCACATCGCGGGCGTGCTGCTGGTTACGTTCCAGATTTTCCTCATCATCAGCGGCAATCTTTCATTTCTGAATTATGTTACGATTATCCCGTTTCTGGCGTGCTTTGATGATAGTTTTCTGGGGCGTTTTCTGCCGCGATCAATCGTAAGACGCGCACAAAAAGCGGCTCAGAATTCGCAACCGTCGCGCGTCAACAACGGCGTTGCTGTTGCGTTAACGATAATGGTGATCTGGCTCAGCATTCCGACGGTGCTCAATCTCGCCTCCGGCCGGCAGCTGATGAATTACTCCTATGATCCGCTTGATGTCGTGAACACTTACGGCGCGTTCGGGACAGTAGGGCGCGAACGCGACGAAATTATCTTTGAGGGAACAGATGACGAACTGATTACTGGCGACACGAAATGGAAAGAGTACGAGTTCAAGGCCAAACCCGGTGATCCCAATCGCCGGCCGTCATTCGTGGCGCCATATCAGCCGCGAATTGATTGGCAAATCTGGTTCGCCGCGATGTCTTCACCTTCCCAGTACCCGTGGACGCTGCATTTCGTCTGGAAACTTCTGCACAACGATCGTGGCACGCTTTCGCTAATCGCGAACAATCCCTTTCCCGACGCGCCACCTCGTTACATTCGAGCGCGACTTTACCGGTACCGGTTCGCGCCCATTGGCGACAAAGCGTGGTGGAAACGCGAACCGGTTGGAGAATGGTTGCCCGTTCTCTCCGCTGACAATCCGCAGTTTCGCAGGTTGCTTGAGTCGATGGATTGGTTCGATGAGTAAAGTGCCGGCATCCCGCCTGAAACGAGTGCGCGAAACCTGGCTAGGCAAGATGAAATCTGCTCCGTTTGTCAGCCGCAACTTCCTGGAGCGCGTTACTGAACCTGGGTCACCTTTCCATCTTGATTATTTGGCCTATCGAAGAGGCGAGATCGGACGCGCGGAGTTGATCGCCCGGTTGCCGCACGTCGCCATGCTCGGTGACAGCGTCTGCATGGGCATTTACATCTCGTCGGCTTGGAACACGTTGTGGCGCGCGCGGAGGTCCGGTGGGAAGAATTGGTTTCTTCACATCGACGATGCTCCAAACATTTGCAGTATTTCGAAAAGCTTGGAGACAATCACCCCTTTTGTCGCAATCGAATGTGCGGGGGTTGGTGCGCTCGTAGATGAGGAACATCGCCATCAAAATCTTTTCCGCCGCATCCTCGGGACGCGCAATTTCTCAGCCCAGGTCGGTGAACTGGTGGAAGCACGCCGGTTTCCCGATCTGATTCTGATTTCCATTGGGCACAACAGTGTCGATTGGGCCTGGCGCTGTCCGCCACACGAGCTGGAGGAACCCGAGGAGCGGCTAAAACGTTTAAGCAACGAATTTCGGCAGAATTACGTGCGTGAGTTGCGACGCCTGCTCGAGGTCGCACGCATCCAGCAACATCATGTGGCGATTGTCGTTTACGGTCTGATTAATTTTGAATCGTACTTCAAAGGCCGTGAGGCAGCCGAGCATCTTCGAAAATCAGACCGAACCCTCTATCCGCATTTGGAAACGACATACAGGTATTTCATCTCATTCCGCCCCGCTTACCGGCGCAATTTGATTCGGCTTGCGGCAATGCTGAACGAAGAGCTACGCAGTATGGTGGAAGACTTGAATCGCGAATTCGTCCAGCGCGACGAACACATTCAGCTGCGATATTCCGACGCATTGGCGACGGCGGATCTCAGTCGCGCCGAACTATTGCATCCCACCGATGGCTGGCATGCGTCCGTGGAAGGACACAGCATTCTCGGCGAAGCGGCATTCAACGATCTTCGTGCAAGCTTGGATTTCTTAAAGATCCGTTGACGCTCATTAACAGCGCGCTCCAACGCGTTGCAGCCGTCTGGGTAACTTCTAAAGCCGCTTAAACGGCTTGCTGCAACTTCGGTTTGGCGCATCACCTGGCTAAAGCCAGGTGTTAATGAACAACCGTAAGTTCCCGGGCCTTAAAGATCGCCGCGTCGTTTCAGCTGCGCGACAGTTTCCGGCATCATTCGATGGCCGAAATGTCCTTGTCGCACGCGTAACAGTTCCGAACCGCGCCATCTTTGATGGATCGCTTCGATTTCCACAGGTGGAGCAATCGAATCGAATTCCCCTGTGACAAACAGAATTCGCCTGGGATCACACACCGGACGGCCATGCAACGGTGAGCTCAGATGAAAATGACGCGCAACCAGAGCGCGCTCAACGTTAGCCTGGACCAGTTCGCGCCGAATACGACGCGCTGCCGGGCTCTGCCAGATTGCATGCTCGATGTTCACGATCGGCGCCATTAACGCCACGAATCGGAAATCGCTTTCCACGAGCGTTAGCAGGGCTCCAATCCATCCGCCGTAACTCATGGCCAGCACCCCAAACTCGCGACAGCCATGGTTTCGCAATGACTGCATTATTTGCCGCACCTCGATGACCCCCTGACGCAGTGCTTCCGCGTTGCGAATCAGATCCGGTGTTATCGCCAGCTCGCCATTCCAGTAACCCTCAGGGACACGTGAAAAGTGGTATGGCAAATGAACGAAACATGCGTTCCAGCCGAGTTTGTTGAACGTCTCTGCCCAACGGTAATAACCGATCGGACTGGTTGACATCAGCGAGTGCAGCAGAAAGACCGTCGGCGCTCTAGTCCAACTTTGTGCATCAGTTCGGAAGTAATCCGCGCGCGCAGTATTATTGGCTGGAAACTCTGTTTTGATTGGGCTGCGCCATGACACTGTTGTCATATGTGAGTCTAGAATGCCGTTCAGCGTCGGCTTTGGATCGAAAGCACCGTTGCTTCCGTTCGCTAGCGGACGGACATAGTATTCCTGCGGAGAGAGCCTCTCGCAGGTCGTTAGGTAACGCTCCATCTCTGGTTGACTGTGGCCATTCAGCGGATGACGTCGATGAAGCCAATTGATCGATGCGCAGAGAAGCGAATCGATCCCCTTGGCAGCAAAACGATGGTAGGGACGCCGTGCTGCGGCGTCCGGTCGACGCGGCGCGCCGACGCTACTTTTGCGCTCCTGCGGCGAGTGCGGCAGATCGTCCGTGGTGAGGCGAAATTTTTCGCGCAATTCAGCGTAAAGATTTTTGAAAGCGGTAGCCAGTTCGGCCTCGATTCGTTCGCGCGCCTGAGATTTTTGCAATCGTGGAGGAGCTGAGATCGGCTTTCCAAACGCGATCCACACCGGCGTGCGTTGGACTGGCAGCCACTGTTTTTTGGAATAAAAGCGATCCGTACCCAGAATTACGCACGGCACGACCGGAACAGCGGCGATCTGCGCGAGCGTAGCTGCGCCCGGCCGAAGGGGCGCGCCTTCGAGTAAAGAGCGCGCACCGTCGCGAATGCCGCCCTCAGGAAAAATGCCAACGATGCGTCCGCTTTTTAGCCGATCAATTGCCGTGCGAATTGTTTTTAGATCGGCGCGGTCACGCTCCGCCGGGAACGCGTCAATTGAGCGCAGGAAAAAGCCGAGCGCAGGCGGCCGAAAGAATTCGGCCATTGTCATCCAATCAATCTTGCGCTGCACCCTCAGGCCTATCAGGAACGGATCGAAATGACTGATGTGATTTGATGCCAGCAAAAAACCACCAGCGCATCTTGTATGCTCCCTGCCAATTACGTGAATACGCGCGACACAGCCAAACACGAATCTCACCAAGAATTTACTCGCGTGATATACGGCCGTTTTCATCTGTGCATTTCGAGTGTGTCGCGGTTTGTGCTCGACCGGAAAGTTATTTTTTCGGGCTGATTGAATTTTTGAACGTGGTATTGTGTTGCTGGTTCAAAACCAGTTGTCGGTCTGAGTCTATGAAACCGAGGAGTCCTTCCAAGGGCGGTAAGGGGCGCTTTCCGCACACGGACTATTTTTTTCATTCCGGTTTTGGTCACGGGCACAGCCATTTCTGGTCTTCCGACGGAGAAGAGAGATCGCGGTTCAGAAATCTTTTTGATTTAGGACGGGAATACCGTATCGAAGCGGCGCGCGAACGTGCACGGGAGATGGCGGCGTTTGCCGTGATTGTTCTCACCTCAGCCTGGCCGGTGGTTTACATGATTGTAACGGTGGTCAAGTTGCTCAGCAAAGGCCGACCGCTGACCTGATCCTCTCTCTGCTCGAACGGTTACTCTTGCGGTTTGGGCCAGAGAAATTCGTCGCGATACTCTGGTGACTTTTCCGGAGCAAAGCCGTGGCGGCTCGTGTTTTCGGTCACGACGCGCGGCACGAGAAAGTTCAGAAGATAATCTTCGCCACCGGCCTTGGTGCCGCCGCCACTCATTTTAAATCCACCAAATGGGTGACGGCCGACGATCGCACCGGTGCAGGAGCGATTGATGTAAACGTTGCCGGCTTCCAATCGCGCTTTGACGCGCTCGATGTTATCAGGGCTGCGCGAGAAAAAGCCGCCGGTCAACGCGTAGTCGGTTCCATTCGCGACTTCGAGCGCCTCGTCGAGATCTCGCACTTTTAACACGCTGAGCACTGGGCCGAAAATTTCTTCGCGCGCGATGCGCATGTTCGGTTTTACATCAGTGAAAATCGTCGGTGGAACAAAATATCCATGCGGCGGGACTTCCTTTGCCTGATACGCGATTTTGGCCTCTTTTTTCCCGATCTCGATGTATTCCAGAATGCGCCGGTACGCAGGCTCATCAATAACCGGACCGACCATGATGCCGGGTTCCGTGGGATTGCCAACTCGCAGACTGGCTGCGGCCGGAATCAAACGTTCCATCACACGATCGTAATTTTCCTCGAGCAGAATCAGGCGTGAGAGCGCCGAACACTTTTGTCCCTGAAAACCGAACGCGGCATAAATTGAATACATGATCGTCTCATCGAGATCTGCATCCGCGTCAACGATCATGGCGTTTTTGCCGCCCATCTCACAAATCACTCTCTTCAACTCGCGTTGACCGGGCCGGGTGATTCCGGCCGACTCCCAAATTTTCAGACCGACTTCGCGCGAACCGGTGAACGCGATTAAATCGACATCCTTGTGATCGACCAAATGCGCGCCGATCACCGAGCCGTGCCCCGATAAGAAATTCAACACGCCGGGTGGGACGCCTGCTTCTTCGAACACCTGCATGAGCATGGCGCCGCAGACAATCGACTGCTCGGACGGTTTCATGATCACGGCATTTCCCGTAACCACTCCAGCTGCCGCCATGCCGCAGAGAATCGCGATCGGAAAATTCCACGGCGCAATTACGAAGGCGATGCCACGCGGCAAATAATGGTGATAACTTTCTTCGCCCGGCACCTGTTGCGTGAGTTTTGGGCGCCCAAGTCGCCGCATTTGTTGTGCGTAAAAGGTGCAGAAATCGATCGCTTCGCGAATATCGCCGTCGGCTTCAGACCATGACTTTCCCACTTCGAAAATTTCTACCGCCGAGAGTTCGTAGCGCCTGCGCTCGAGGATGTCGGCTGCACGCTCCAGCAACTGGGCCCGCTCCTCGACCGATGTCCATCTCCATTTCTCGAATGCCGCGCGGGCAGCCTTAACGGCACGTTCGGCTTCGTCCATGCTAGCCTCGGTTCCGTAGCCGACAATCTCGGTCGGCTCAGCTGGATTAACCGAAGGCGTCAGATTGTCAGTCAAAATCTTTTCGCCTCCGATGTACAACGGATATTTTTCGCCCAAGCGCTTTCGCACTTCGTGCAAAGCACTTTGCATTTTCTCCTGACTGTCTTTGTAAATGAAGCTCACAAGCGGTGCGTTTCGGAAACTATGGCCAGCTGTCGCGTTAAGTGAAGCATCATTTTTTTGATTCGGTCGACTGGGGCTGCTGGGAGTTTCGATCCCAGTTACACCCGGCTTGATCAGCTCTTTTGGATCGCGCAGCAATTCTTTCGCCGGCACGTTTTCGGCAAATTTTGCGCGCAAGAATCCTTCGTTCGACGTGTTCTCGAGCAGGCGCCGGACGAGATAAGCCATGCCCGGCAGCAATTCGCCAATCGGGCAATATTCCCGGACGCGATACCCCATTTCCACCAATGCGCGCTTGATCGGACCCGCCATGCCGTAAAGCAATTGGAACTCGAATCGGCCGGGATCAATACCGAGCTCATCCGCGACTGCTTGCGCGTGCGCGATGCTCCGGATGTTATGCGACCCAAACGCAGGAGTAACAACGGAGTTATTTTCAAACAGCACGCGCGTAAGTTTTTCGAAGTTCGCGTCGCTCTCTGGTTTTTGAAGAAAGACCGGAGGATTCGATCCGTTCTGGCCCGATTTTGTTGTCTCGTAATCCCAATACGCGCCTTTCACCAGGCGCACTGCGAAGCGAGTGCCGCGTGCGCGACCCCACTCGATCAAATCGCGCAAATCGGCCTCTGAGTCTCGCAAATATGCCTGGATCACAATCCCGGCATGCGGCCAGTCCTTAAACTCCGGCTCGCTCAGAATGGTTTTGAACAGCTCGAGAGTCGTATTTTTGAGCGCATAACTCTCCATGTCGACATTGATAAATGCGCCGAGCTCGCGGGCGCGGCGAAAAAGCGGCCGAAGCTTGGTGCTGACATGGGCGATCGCATCCGCTGGAGCAGCCGGGCTGATTTGCGAATACAGGGCAGAGATTTTGACAGAGAGATTTACAACCGGGAAGAGCTCCACGTTTTTCCCCAGCAGGTCCGTCCACTCTCTCGTTTCACGGGCCAGTTTTTCTAGTAAATCGCCGTAAAACACTGCGTGTTCATCCGCCTCGGTTTCGCTCACAACAGCTTCGCCCAGAACATCCACGGTGAAGCCGATTTTTTGCGCCCGCCGTTTGCGCAATGTCGCTATGACGTCATTCCCATTTCGTCCGGCAATAAATTGGCGGGCCATTTCGGAAACATTCCACCGCAGGACAGGAGCACTGATCCAGGGCACGAGGCGCGCCGCACGAATTCCCACGCCAATCAGCGGAGAGAAACCCTCGTTATCATCACTGAAATATTCTTCGAGATGCTGAATAATCTCGCTCGACCCTCGCAGTGACGGCAGAACTGCGACAAACTGAAACAGTTGCGTCTTGAATCGCTCGTCATGCATCGAGAGTGCCATCAGGCGCTGATAAAAACCGGCCTTGCTGAAAGGTCGCTCCGGATATTTATCGACCAGCTCAAAAATACGCGTGCCGCGCTGCTCGACTTCGCTCTGGAGCGATCTCATTGGCGAAGGTTAGTCTGCGCCCGCGCGTTAGGCAAAATGCAACAGGGAGGGTATTCAAGATGCAAAAATTTACCAGGAAACACGCTCATCCGGGATGCTCACTTCGAAATAAAAAATGAAACTGCTGTACGCAATTCGAGG
This sequence comes from Candidatus Udaeobacter sp., assembly GCA_035315785.1. Classification (GTDB taxonomy): domain Bacteria; phylum Verrucomicrobiota; class Verrucomicrobiia; order Chthoniobacterales; family UBA10450; genus Udaeobacter. The sequence continues at coordinate 36,483 of DATFXP010000076.1, forward strand.
AGCGAATAGAGGAGGGATTTGCCTGGCAGATTCGGAGGCCCAGGGCTCCGCTGTCAGGCAATCTCTTTGTGCAGATTGTCAGCCGGCAAAAGTCGCGTAATAAAGCCCCCGATACACGCCGACATGATTCGTCACCAGTTTGCCAGTGATAACACCGCGGCGATTTGTCCCGAGGCTTGGACAGCTTTGGAGCAAGCGAAGGCCCACTATGCGCCCGCTTACGGTGAGGATGAATGGACGGCGAAGGTGTGCCAACGCATTCGGGAGTTATTCGAAGTCGATTGCGACGTTTATTTTGTGCTCACCGGCACCGGGGCGAATGCGCTCGGCCTCGCTCAAATTTGCCAACCTTTTCACGGAGTGATCTGTCATGAGCGAGCCCATATCCAGACCGACGAAGCCGGTGCGATGGAGTTTTATACGCGGGGAGCCAAACTATTTTTGACGAGAACCAATAACGGAAAGATCGACCTGGGCGAGGCAGAAAAACTCGTCGCCGAACAAGTCGAGCTGCACGGGCACATGATGCGGGGAATCAGCATCGCACAGGCGACGGAGCTCGGAACGGTTTACACGCCGACTGAAGTTGAGGTGATCAGCGTCTTTGCTCGGGCGCACGGGATGTTGCTTCACATGGACGGTGCGCGTTTTGCCAATGCCGTTGCATCGCTTGGCTGCGCGCCGAAGACGATCACTTGGAAAGCTGGGGTAGATGTACTCAGTTTTGGCGGAACGAAAAATGGACTGGCGGCGGGCGAGTTGGTTGTCTTCTTCGACAAAGAATCCTCACGCGATTTTCAATATCGGGTGAAACAAGCCGGACACCTCGGCTCGAAAATGCGCTTTCTGGCCGCGCCGTGGTTGGGATTGTTGAAAGGAGATGTCTGGTTGCGAAACGCGCGGCACGCGAACGAGGCGGCGCGCGAGCTTGCGCAGCGTCTTCGAAACGAGGCGCAGGTGGAAAACGTATTTTCTGTGGAATCGAATGCGGTGTTCTTGCAATTAGACGATCAACTCGTACACAGTCTACACGCGCGAGGCTGGCGCTTTTATAAATTCATGGAGCCGAACATCTACCGTCTGATGTGCTCGTGGTCGACTACTAAGGAGGACATTTCAATGCTGGTTGGGGATGTTGTGGCCATTAAATGATTGAACGGATGGCTGATGGAACGATCTTACGAACGAGATGAACTTACTTGAACGAGCAATGGTGTTAGGGGCAGTATTACTCGCAGGGTGCGGAACCACGCGCAATGTGGCCGTGAGTTCGTACCATGTTACACGAGATGTTGCCGTCGGTTCTTATCGCGTTGCGACCGCGCCAGTGCATTACGCTCTGCGGCGCCATAGTAACGAGCCAACCATGGTTGGAACGACAGATGCAATCGAATCCGATGTGAGCCAGCCGGGTCACCCCGCTCCGTCGACGCAGATGGCGTCGGCACGGCAGCCAGAGCGAAAGGCTGATATGACAAGATCGCAAAAGCCCGCCAAAACGGCTCCGCCCGTCGCTTACAGCGAAACGACACAGCCTGGACCAAGGCCATCGTCACCGACGCAGGCGTCTTCGTCTGCATTCCCGACCGCCAAGGTGGTTCCGAACAAACCGGGATACGTGTTTAGTCCATTTGATTCAAGCGGGAGATACGTTGACGTAAGCGGTTACACGTCGGGGACCAAAGTTAAAGATCCCTGGACAGACAAAATTTTTGTCGTGCCATAGGCGCTTTAACCGTCGCCTAACTGGCGACGTGATCGCGGTGAATACAACGACTGGCACTACGCTTCGCATAGCGAAGTGGCTTCAGTTGACTCAATTGCCGTCGAGTGCAGCGAGTGTTACCTAATCTTATGCGAATGGCCTCGAGATCGTCCGTTTGTTCGCTGCTGTGCTGGCTGCTGGTTGCTGTCGTGCCACACGGGTTTGCGCAAACCTATCAGGGAAAAGAACTCGTTAGGCCACGGCTCCTGGCCGACACAAACGCGATCGTTCCCGGCAAACCATTCACAGTTGGTCTGCTGCTGCGAATGGCGCCGGGCTGGCACACCTATTGGAAATTTTCCGGCGACGCAGGATTGCCCACCGAATTGAAATGGAAACTGCCGCCGGGCTGGAAGATCCGCGAGATCCAGTGGCCAGTTCCGCTGAAAACTGTCGATCCCGGCGATATCGAGACTTACGGCTACGAAAATGAAGTCCTCTTAATGCAGGAAATCACGCCACCATCGAAGCTCGATGATTCCTCAGTAAAATTGTCGACCGAAGCGAGTTGGCTCGTGTGCGAGAAAATTTGCATCCCGGGCGGTGCAACATTGCAGTTGGATTTGCCGGTAGCGTCAACAAGTGAGCCGGCGAACACTGACGTTTTTGCCCGTTATCGGCATTTGCTTCCTCAGAATTTCCCCGGACCCAACGTAGCGCGCGCCGATTGGAGCCGGGCTGGATCCGATCTTCGTTTGAAAATCACAAGCGACACCTTGGCGAAATTGCCGGCTGTCGATTTCTTTCCGTTGCCGGAACAGGAGACGATCGTTGGGCATCCAGCGGTTCAATCGCGGAACAGCAATGAAATTGTGTTTCGCATTCCACTCGAATCAGCTCCGAAGGATTTGTCATCGATGGCGGGTCTGGTGGTGTTTGCGCAACAACCGAACGGCGATGATCGCGCGGCATGGCAGATCACGAGTGCGCCGGCTGTTTCAGCGACGCGGCCACCGCCGGCACGCGGAATTTTCACATTTCTGCTCTTTGGGTTTCTCGGTGGGCTCATTTTGAATCTGATGCCGTGCGTATTGCCGGTGATTTCGCTCAAGATTTTCGGTTTCGTCCAACAAGCGGGACAAAGTCGGCAGAAAATTTTGCGCAGCGGTATCGCGTTCACAGCTGGAATTTTTGCGTGGTTCATCGCCCTGGCGGTCCTGCTGATCGCACTCAAAGGCGCTGGGCGTGATGTGACCTGGGGTGGTTTTCAGTTCACGAATCCTTACTTCGTCCTCGTCTTAAGCGTGATCGTGCTCGTATTCGCGCTGAATCTTTTCGGTGTATTTGAGATCTCATTACCGCAATCGGTTACGCGCGGGTTACTCTCGACGAGCGAGCGCAAGGATCTGCTAGGCTCATTTTTCCAGGGCGTGTTCGCGACTGTGCTGGCCACGCCGTGCACCGCGCCATTTCTCGGCACAGCGCTCGGCTTCGCGTTCACGCAGTCAGCCGCGACCATTCTGGCGATGTTCATTGCCGTCGCTGCCGGTATGAGTGCGCCATATCTGCTTTTGAGCGCGCAGCCTGCGTGGCTGCGGTTTTTGCCAAGGCCCGGGCCATGGATGGTGCACGTGAAACAGTTCATGGGGTTTCTGCTGTTAGCGACTCTGCTCTTCCTGCTTTACGTCCTCGGCGCGCAGCGCGGCCTGGAAGGAGCGATCTGGGCGAGCTGTTTTCTGCTGGTGATCAGTGTTGCGTGCTGGATGAAAGGCGCGTTCGTTTTACCAACGGCGTCCGCAATGAAGCGGATCATTGTGCTCGTGCTAATGCTCCTGCTTGTGATCGGGAGCGGTGTTTATTTTATTGGCGGCAAATTTCAATCGGCAAAGATTGCTTCTGCAGATTCGCAGATCCGAGGTGACTGGCAGCCGTTCACACCCGAACGCTTGCAAAGCGAACTGGAGCAAGGCCGGAGTGTCTTTGTCGATTTCACCGCCGCATGGTGTCTTACCTGCAAATTTAATGAAGCCAGTGTGCTTGAAGCCCACGATGTGCGAGAGGCGTTCCAGCGCCACGGGATTGTGAAATTGAAAGCCGATTGGACCAACGGCGATCCAGTGATCACAAAACTCTTGCAGCACTTCGGCCGCCCGGGCGTTCCACTCTACGTGCTTTATCCCCCGAAAAACGAAGAGCCAATTGTTTTTCCGGAAGTGCTCACCAAAAGCATGGTCCTGGAGAAGCTTGAAAGTGTCGCGAGTAAAGTCGCGTCACAATAGTCGACACGCCGGCAATCGAGTCGCTTCACATTGAAATTCTTCCGGCCCCGACGATTGTTTCACCCCAAGAACAATTAAACGTCTCAGCAACTCTGTTTTCTAACAACTCATATGAAGATGACATTAATCTTAACCGTCCTTACATCATTGATCACAACCGCAGTCTTTGCTGCTGATGTGCCGTCCATCGGAAGCAACGCTCCGGATTTTTCGCTGCCGGACGCAAAAGGCGCGACATATTCGCTGTCGCAATACAAGGGCAAGTACGTCGTGCTCGAGTGGTTTAATCCACAATGTCCGTTCGTGAAAAAGCATTATGGCACCAGCAACATGCAAAACCTGCAGAAGGAGTTCACCGACAAAGGCGTTGTCTGGCTAACCATCGATTCCAACGCGCCAGGCACAGAGGGAAGTCTGACGCCGGAAGAGGCGCAAAAGATCGCAACCTCCTGGAAAACACATGAGACCGCGCTACTGCTTGACCCCGAAGGCAACGCAGGCCGCGCTTATGGAGCGAAGAACACGCCGAACATGGTCATCATCAATCCAGACGGCAAAATCATTTACCATGGCGCAATTGACAGCAAGGCCACTCCAAATCCGTCTGACATCCCGAGTTCTACGAACTACGTGAAGGCCGCGCTCGATCAATCGTTGGCAGGCAAGTCCGTTAGCACGCCAGAGACGAAGCCGTACGGGTGCTCAGTGAAATACAAGTCATCCTAACTCTTTGGAAGCGCCTGTCTCCAGCCGAAGCAGCAGGGCAGCCGAGGTAACGGTAACGTTCTTTCCGGTCTGGCGGTCAACTGTCTGTCAACGTTTGAGTCTTCTAACTTCCATTGCGTTTACCAGGAGCCTGTTTCCTAGCTGCCGCCAACAGGGCCACGCCAATTGGCAGGGAAGCTCTTTTTAACAACCGGAGCTCCAGTGCCATGATTCGCGTGAAAAGACGATTCGGGAGTGAATCTGCAGCAAAATGAAAATCGCGTCCCGTTGCAGACCCGCCCAGCGTCCGAGCTATTACCGCCAGCGGGAACAGTAAAGTCGTCCAGTAGGTCAAGCGGCAAATAGCAAATCCGTTGTCACGCAGCAATTGCCGGATCTCGCTTTTGCTGAAGCGGTGCGCAGTCATGACTGCCTCATCATGGGCGCTGTGGAGAAATCGAAGAGCCGGGACATTCAGTAGCAGCAATCCTCCTGGCCTCAGGACGCGGTGCAATTCTCGTACTGCCGCAGCGGGGTCCTCTACCCATTGGTGATAAAGGACGCTGGAGCAAACCACTACGTCGAACGAGGCGTTGACAAAAGGCAACGCACAAATGTTGGCCCGCTGAACGTTGGTCAGACCGCGTTGCTGGCAGAACGAAACTGCTTCCGGTGCTAAATCGACACCGACGTTCTTCGCGGGGTTGCCCAGTCGCTTCAAGATCGAACCCGTACCGCAGCCGGCGTCCAAGGTCTTCTTTCCGCGCCAATCAGGGACCTCGCTCTCCAGTGTTTGAAAGATCAACTGATGCAGTGCGTGGTACCACCAGTGCGTTTCTTCGGCGCGAAACATGACGCCATATTCTTCCGGCTGCATTGACTCAGTTATGACTACGCGCGTGCGATCACCCTCCGCCGAGAGAGACCACTTCGTTTGCTACTTGAAGGCTGCCGCGTTGCGTTCTGAGCGATCTTCACCGTTGATTGCCACGGCAGCAAACGATTCGGTTTTGCAACCAGCCTGCACCGTGTAGCGAACGACATATTGCGGCGTCCCTGTATGATCCAGATAAAGCCGCCCCAGATATTCGCCAACAAGGCCAAGAATCATTAGCTCAAGGCCAGCGAAAAAGACAATACTTGCGAGCACCGTCGGAATCCCAAGCGTCACATTTCGGGTGATCCAAAGTTTGTCGATCACAATGGCAATTAGCGCCACAACGCTAAAACCGGAGGCGAGTAGTCCAACGTAAACTGAAACTCGCA
>DATFXP010000077.1:0-8818 GCA_035315785.1 Candidatus Udaeobacter sp.
TGGTCAGCTTGGTCGATCAAAGCGTCGGGGCGATTCTTGGTTGTTTGGAACGATGCGGCCTAACGGATGACACGATTGTCATGCACACGAGCGACCACGGCGACAGCCTGGGCGCGCATCATCTTTTCGGGAAAGAGATGATGTTCGAAGAAGCAGCGCGCGTTCCGTGGCTGATTCGGTTGCCAGGCCAAACGCGGCAGAAGATGATCTCCCATCCAGTGAGCCATATCGATTTCGTGCCGACGCTGCTTGATCTTCTCGGCCAATCGAATCACCCGCAGTGCGCCGGCAACAGTCTGCTTCCGTTAGTGCATGGTGAAGCGGCGTCGCCGCGGAACGTATTTCTCGAGTGGGCTCCAAACCGGACGAAAGTGAAAAAGGGCAGCAGGCTCGCTCGCCGACGCATGATCAAGCGCGCGGTCGAAGAATCTACTCGAAGCATTGTCAGTCCAGACGGCTGGAAACTCTGCCTGCGCGATAAAGATTCCAATGAGTTATACAACTTAAAGGATGATCCATTCGAAACGCGCAATCTTTATTCAGATCACCAATACACGTCAGTAGTGTCCCGCCTCGCGGCCGAGATCCACCGATGGCAGGCAGCGACTGATGACAAACTCAAGTTATAGACGCTATTGCACCGCCTAACCGCTGCAGCACAGATTTCCAAACCCACCTCGAGCGCCGCTTCACCCCCGGCCGATTTGGGGAAATCGGCTGTTACGGCAGGTTTGGAAATCTGGACTGCTAACACCAAGAGCCTCATGCATCGTTACATGGTTGTTTTGTACACGTGCAAAAGTAGAGAGACTCAGGCTTGATCGTCCCGGCAGGGGCGCTTTTCCCGGCGCCCCCGCGGCCCTTAGTCTTTCCGCCTTGCAGCGTTTCGATCCCTCACCTTCAAGGCTTAATCCACATTGTGGCTGAGCTAGGTCTGCCTACTGAATAGCCTGGGCCATTTTCGAGGGTTATCACAACGCTGTAAGCTTGGTTGACGGACGATCCTCTGGGGTTAGGCAACGTCTGGACCTGAATCAGTCCGTAGCCCGATTGTCCAATGTAAGCTGGCGATACCAGCGCGCCATAATCAACTCCTTCGACGGCAGTGCCGCTGACGGAGAAATTGACGTACATTCCACCGAGCATAAGCTTAGGCTTCATATTCAGCACGAACGTTCCGGTCTTTCCCCGGATGACATTATCGATGCTATTGATAGTGATAACCGGCATTTGCGTGGGACCACCTTCAGGGTGCACCCCTGCTTGAACGACTGGCGCGAATGCAAATGCAAGCGCGACCAGCGTCGCGGTTAATACGTTGTTTCGATGTTTCATATAATGTTCCTTTCTTTGTTAGGCCTTTAGCGAACCCTCTTCATTGAGAACTCATTTTCGGCCATTCACTGAGGTAATGCGTAAGAGCCGCCCCGAGGTTACGCGGAAAATGCGAACAACCGCGGATTACACGGATGCCGCCGATGAGGTCGTGTTCCTTTCGGCGGCAACTGCCAAAAGAGCGACGCACTCGGCAGTGGCTGAGTGCGTCACCTGGTTCAGATTCAGATAGTAAGCGGAGTTTCTACTGGATCCGGACGAAGCCGTGCACCGCTCCGTCCTGATCGAAGAAACTTCCGGTGATTACGTCAAGCGCGTTGACGGCAAGCTTGGCTTCAAAAGTTTTGTTTTGCCTTCCTGCTGTGTGTTTCCGTGTGTTCTCGCCATATCGCAACAGCCGATAGGGCAGCACGCCCAAGCCAAGGAAGGAGAAGCAGAAAAGTTACGACTGTTGTTGCGCTATCTTGATGGTTCATCTTTTCGATCTTCCTTTCTGTGTTTACCCCAGGTACTGCGTAAGAGCGGGCGCAAGGTTACGGGGAAACTGGCTTGGGTGGTTTGAAGCATCCCCTCCTTCGCCGAGGTAAGGCCACCCCAGGCGCAAGCGCGCACGCGCTTCACTGCATGAATTCTTTAGACGTTATGTCTGAACTACAGCGATGAGATGGCGCAATTCGTCTTCGATGTCGCCGGGTATAGCAACCGTGTGAGCGATCTCTTCGCGCAACAACGTTTGGTATCGCTGCCGAAAGCGGTAAAAAGCTTGTTTCACCGCGTTCTCAGTCATGTCGAATTCGGTCGCGACCTGGGCTTGTGTTGGCCGGTCCGGTTCGTCCATCAACATTTTCTTCATCTGATCAAAGAAGCGCACATTCCCGGCGCTGCGATACTCTTCGCGCAGTCGCGCCATTACTTGCTCCAACACCGTGAACGCCCAACGCCGTTCGTAGATTTGATCGGCCGTGAGCCGATCGCAGCGTTCGGTCTCGATCCGCTCTCCCTCCTGTATGTCGTCGAACGGAATCAACCGTTGTCCTTTACCGCGTTTGAGCGCCATGGCATGACGCGACTCGTCAGCGAGAAAATGCTTTACTGACGTAAGCAGGTAGGAGCGCAGTCGTCCTTTTTCCTTGCGCACGCTGTTGAGATCTTTGCGCTCTAGTAACAACGCGAAAAAACCCTGAGTGAGATCTTCGGCGTCCTGAGTGACAGCACCATGCCGCCGCACGTAGCCATAGATCGGCCGCCAATATGTGCGGCAAAGTTTTTCAAGAGCCTTCTGTGCCGCCGGCGATTCACCTTGTGCTTCGAGCACCATACTCCAATGCGTCGTAGCAAATATCGCCGGGCTATAGACCGTTTCTCCCGTCGCGCTCAGCGACGTCAACGAATGTTCCGCAGGAGGCATATTACGATGCAAACAAACGACCGCCAGAAAGGCAAGCTTGGATCAAAAACGCATAGCAGAAATCTTGTGGCCACCGGCTCGCGTAAGCGGTGGCTACAGCAACTACGGCTCGAAATGATAACCGTGCAGTTCAATTTCTTTAGCGAACGCTTTCTCTACGATTCGCCGTTGTTGATCGTTGAACAGTTCCTGATAAGGCCGCCGGTCGGCGCGATATCCCGATTTCGCTGCAACACCGAGGGTGCCGTCGAACGGAATGTTGAGCTGTGCGAATACTTCACCCAATTGCAACGGCAGGTTTTCATAGCGAACGATTCGGTCGACGATGATTTTGTGCCGCGAACGATCCGTGTACCGGAAATCGTTAATGGGAAATCGCCCGCGAGCGAGATACTCGTCGAGCGAAAGCCTGCCGCCTTCGCGAGCCGCGTGCATGTTGTAATGAGACAAAACCTTGTCCCATGGATTTCGTTCCACGCAAAATTTGAAGTAGCCGTTCCATACGTCCACTGGAACGCGTTGCTTCACCTCACGAGCCGGCATGTGATTATAGAATTTGGTGCGACTCGTCATTGGGTGGCGCAACACAGAGAAAAACTTGCCTGGTCGTTCAAGGATTTCGGGAACCGGATTAATTAGCCCCTCGTAATTGCGCGGTTGATGTCCTTCAACATGCGGCACAATCGGGGTCACGATGTCCTGCGGACCACAATGTTGCGAAAGAAACACTTCAATGCTTGTGCCGGCGGTCTTCGCGGTTTTGATGAAAATAAATTTGTATTTGTGGGACAAGATCATCGGACTTGGGCCAACGCTGTCACTTTAATCGCGACGGAGTTGTGATTTACTGCGGTCTCGCCGCGGGAGCCTGGAACCGCGGGTCGCCTCGCAGCTCATCAAGCATAGCATCGACTGACATGCCTGTGCGATCGATGATGTCATGGCACTCGTGATTGCGATATTCGTGTTTGAGATAATCAATCCCTTTGGTTTTGTCGCCCAGCCCTCCGTAAATCAATGCGGATAAATAACCGCGGACAAATTCTTGCCGGGCCTGCGCCTGGAGCTGCCGAACGGTATCAACTGTTTCATCTGGCGAAATGTCGGCCGTTCGTTTTATGCCCTGTGGTGTTATATCAAATACCCACGAGAGAATTGCGGAAACAATAAAGCCCAGCGCGAGAAACACGACGACTCCTCTCATCATGCATGGAGGTGCATCGAATGTGGGCAGAAAAATCGATGCGGCCTGGATCAGCAGCCACGAGACAACAGCATATGCGGCTGCGACTCTGTAAACCTTCCGCCGTTTCAATTCGGTCAAGAACTGACTCGCCTTCCTTAGAAGGGTTCGCGCGCTACTGCCGTGAGCGGGAGTGCCATTCAGCGACGCGATATCCCAACTCATCGCTTGAGCAGAGGATGTCACTTCGCCGTGCGAGCTTGGAATTATCGAGATCGAGTTGAACATGGCATGACGTGACGGCTTGTTAGAACGAGATTTTCTGTGGCGTTGTTTTGGTTCAGTTACTAAACAATTACATGCGCCAGGGCTGCGAGCGCGAGGCAGGCAAGCAAAAGCACAATCGTGCTCAGCATCGTGTCGGGATTTGTCACGGGCGTACTTGTTTCCTCGTTGGTCTCCGCGCCCTCGGTGAAGCCGGATGATTGTTCGTACTGTAGTTCTTGGATTTCAGTTTGGTTTCGCAGTGATTTGTTCATTTGCCTGTTCCTTCGGAAATGGGAACCCGGCGTGGCAAAAAGATTTCGAAATCTTGCGGCGACTGCGTGGCAGCCAAAACGCAGGAGTCTTCATCAGAATCATCCGCGACGTCGGCTTCCACGTCGGCTAGCGAGGTGCCCTGACCGCCAGTTCTTGCTGGAGTGTGAGTAGAATGTGTCATAGAGTGCGAAACTGCTGTTACAGATCGTATGGCCCCCAAGCGAACAGCCCCGCAAAGAAAAGCCGCGCGAGCAAAACGGCGGAAAAGCTCCGCCCCGAAGAAATCGCTCCGAAAAGAGTCAATGCGCGATATTTTGTCGCGACCAACGCTTAAGCAGATCGAGGCGTCTATCGAAGACGGAAAAATTAGGAGCGCTTCCGAATTTCGTCGTATAGCGAGGTACTAAGAATGGCACGACACCGGAGCAGTCGCTCTGGGATAGTCAGAAGGGGACCTGGCTCCCAACCGCGGGCCCCATTGTCTCCGCGAGCGCGGATCCAGATAGTCGACACAGCGCTCGACCTGATCGAAACGCTCTACGTTCATCTTCCTCAGAAAAGGTCGATGTATGCGGTGAATCCAATTCAGCGACTGAAGCTGCTCCGTCGCCGCTGCGAACAGCGTATGCCAGTAATGGCTGAACGAGAATTTTTTAACGAACTTATTTCCATTTTCACTCAGCTTCGGGATCTGCATACCGGTTTTATCTTACCGGAACCTTTCCGGAGCAGTTACGCGTTCCTCCCTTTTCGATTGGAACGATACGAGACAGCTTCCGGCGAGAAAGCCTACGTTGTGACTCGGGTGATGTCGCCTGAGCTTTGGGGAGAACCAATCGATCCGAGCTTTCAAAAGGGCGTTATCGTGAAGGAGTGGAACGGGACGCCGATCGACCGGGTCGTGGCGGCCAACGCCGACCGGGAGGCAGGCAGCAACCCCGCAGCACGGTGTGCAAAGGGCCTTAGTGCGCTCACGATTCGGTGGCTCGGCTTATCGCTTCCTCCAGACGAAGATTGGGTTGATATCGACTATCTTCCCGAACCCGACGCGGAAGCGAGATCAATTCGGTTCCAATGGAAGTTTTTTCAGCGCGGGAGCGGCAAGGCAGGCGTAGCAGCCGCGACTGCGATTAGCCGTGCTCACCGGAAGAATACCCAAGCACTGGGCATGGATGCAAAAGGCGAGGCAGAGCGTCAAGTCCGCCGCTATCTATTTGAGGACGCGCGCAAGCAGACACCGCGACTGGCTAAGAAAATGTACAAGGTACCCAAATGGGCCAAGGAGGTGTTTCCGGCCGTCGGTAATGCGCGGACTTCGTCCGGCGTTTTTGCGTACGTCAGGATCGCAACGTTCAATGTGGACAGTGAAAGAAAGTATATTAACGAATTCATTCGCGTTATCTCAAAGCTCTGCCAAAACGGCCTAATTCTCGACGTTCGCGGCAATAGCGGAGGGTTAATCTATTTTGGCGAACGTATGCTGCAATTGCTTACGCCTCGTGCTATCGATCCGGCACGGTTCAGTTTTCTCAATTCCGCACGGACGCAAGCTTTAACAACTCGTCACGCGTTCATTCGGCTCTGGCGCAACTCTATCGCCCAGTGGGTGGAAACAGGGGCGGAGTATTCGCAGGGTTTTCCTCTTCTCCCGCTCTCACGCTATAATGATATCGGACAGAAATATCAGGGGCCAGTCGTTCTAATTACGGACGCACTCTGCTACAGCACGACGGATATTTTCGCGGCCGGTTTTCAAGACCACAAAATCGGGGTCGTGCTCGGCGTAGATGAAACCACAGGCGCCGGTGGCGCGAATGTTTGGGAGTATTCGTTTATTGCCGAGCTTTTGGATGACCCAGAGCATTTCCCACGGCAGCATGCTGGGAGCGCATCGCTGGGGTTTGCTGTTCGGCGCGTGACTCGCGTCGGACAAAATTCAGGGGTCCTTCTTGAAGATCTGGGTGTTAAGGCCGACCAAATTCATGAGATGACCCGGAGGGATCTCTTACATCGCAACGTCAACTTGATCGAGCATGCCGGGAAAATTTTGGCAAGAGCTGAAATCCAACGACTCACCGCTGAACGGGAAAGTTCTCGCAAAGTGCGAGTTGCGTATCAGAACCTCGATCGTATTGACGCGTATTTAGACGATCACCCGCTGGGAAGAAGTCTCGCCGTGAAACGGTCGAAACGGACTGGGCATCGCCTCCTGTCCATTCCTAGGAATGCATCCGCGGCCGGGCAACTGCGTTTGGAGGGATTTCGACACGCCGCTCAACGGCCCGATGAACTCGTCGCCGCGACCCGACTGGTATTGTGAAAGAGTGGCTCGCGCGGGCCAAAGCGTCGGTTGGCTGAGGAGAACGTTAAGCTCAATCAGTTCCGAGAGTTTATTCTCAAGCGAGAAACATCCGAATTCGAGGAGGTGAAGGCATACCACAGTGGGATCGGTAGCGGTGTTGACAGTCCGTCAGCTTTTTCAGTATACCAATTGGAGCTTCGGATCCCCCGAAAAGGGTCCGGTGCTTCGAGAAAGGAGTAAATAACAATGGCGAAAAAGAAAAAAACTGCGCCAAGGAAAAAGAAAAAGAAAGAGAAGGGTCGCAAGCCTCGCAAAAACCTAACAACCGGCATAAAGCCAAAAAAGGCGGACAAGGGCGTACCACTCGGACTTCGATAGCACGGTTTGGAAAAATTCTCACACTATTTCCGCAGCATATTGCGCCAGGCGAACAGAATGCCGACACGGGTCCAATTGCGACGGGCGACGTGCTTGTTCGCATACTGGCGGGACGGTCGGCTGTTTTTTCATAATTTCGCTAGGCGACTGACCGTGTCGGCAAGACCGATTACCTGGGAGATTCTTGCTTTCTTTAGCGAATGGCGAACTTCCCGGGAAGCCCTCATTCATTTCGATGGTTACACCCAGAAGAGCGTACTCTCGAGGCTCTCTCAACTTGTGAAGCATGGCCTGCTGGTTGTGAAACACTCACGCGAGGCGTTGCAAGATAGCTGCCTCGCAAGAGCGTGGTCGGCGTGGTTGCCGGAAGCTGGCTTTCATTTCTCAACGAAGGATGCGCCGTTTATCGGCGGTAAATTGAGTGTAGCACGGTTGAAGGCCATTCTGCCAAAGACGCCACCGCCTAAAATCTTCAAAACTGTGAAGGGGCCGAAGAAAAGATTACCGCCGACGCCCGCTTTTCCTGATTCCGAGTTCATCAGGGTTCTGGAGGCAAGGAAGACCCATCGACAATTCTCCAAGCAAGAGGTTTCGGTTGAAGCGGTCTCTCAGTTGCTTTCGCTCGTCTGGGGCGTCACCGGCTATTTTTATTTTCCTGTGTTCGGTAAATTACTTCATAAGACCAGCCCTTCGGGAGGCGCGCGACACCCAGGTGAAGTGTATTTGATGGCCTTGCGTGTGAAAGGTCTGACCCCCGGGTTATATCATTATCATCCGGCGCATCATTATCTGAAGATGGTTAGCCCTAACGCCACTCGCCAAAAGGCCTGGCTGTATTGCGCTCGCCAAAATCACGCACGAAACGCCGCGGCTCTATTTATTATGACCGCCGTTTTTCGGCGGAGTATGTGGAAGTATCGTATGGCGCGCGTCTATCGTGCAGTGCTTCTTGATGCCGGTCATCTCTGCCAGACCTTCTGTCTTGTAGCGACCTGGCTGGATCTCGCGCCGTTTTGTACTGCGGCCCTGAAAGATACAATGATCGAAGAGGACCTGAAAATAGATGGAATCCGCGAGTCGGTCCTTTACGTAGCGGGGATCGGCGTTCCCGCGCCACGCGGTGGCTCCTCCATACTGTTCAGGCGCCCATTGACGTAGGCGCTGTAGGCGATGGCGTAGAGCGCTGATGAGTAGCAACTCTGCTGTTATTTTGATCCAAGTGAGGCAACAATTTTTTCGAAACGCGGATCGCTCCGAAGCGAATCGAACATTGGATCAAGCCGGAGCAGCGCGGGAGTAATCGGCACGCCAAAGGCGACCGGGCCCTGGTACGGCATTGAGGCGAGCTTTTCCAAAGCAGGAAAAGCGCGTTCGGGTTCTCCTGCCCGCGCTGCTACCCTTGCCAGGATTTCAATGGGAGTCCCACCGGTCAGAGCGTCGTTCAGGGCGGGATTGGCGGAAATTGCCCGATCCGCTAAAGCAAACGCACTGGCCTTGTCTTTAAGACCGATATTAATCATGGCCAAGTATCCAAGAAGAAGATAATTTTCCGGCTGCTCTTTCGAAAGGCGCTCCATTTCGTTGCGCGCCTGGCGCCAACTTTCCTCGGCGCCAACTTGGTCGCCCGCGACTTCTTGCGCCCAGCCTAGCCAAAAGCGCAGCTCACCATTGA
>DATFXP010000078.1:0-9853 GCA_035315785.1 Candidatus Udaeobacter sp.
CTCGGCTTATTTCCAACGTTCGTGAATCCATGAGGAATTCCCCTTGGCAATAATGCCATCACCCCTGGAACCGCTTTCATCTTTTGGTCTCCAAGCGTGACCTCAATTTCCCCTTCCAACAGATAAACAAGTTCATCCTCACGTTCGTGAACATGGAGAGCGACACCTTTTCCCGGCGCCGTAACAAACTCCATAACAGAAAAGACTCCGTTCGTGTCCTTGCTCTTCACTTTGTGAGAAATTGGACTGCCTGCGATGTTTAGTTTTTCACCTCCACCCGGCGGGACCAAAATTGGTTGCTGCATCGTCTTCTGTTCCGTGAGCGTTTCCATAGGGGTAATTTCCTTTCGATTGTTGGTTGTTGAATTTTTCAGTTGTTTGATCGCAGCATTAGCGTGAACGCTCGCCTTGCAAAATATCTTAAGTTGTATTTTTGCGCCGCCCGATCCAATCAATCTGCTCCGCAGTTGCGATAGATAATTGAGCGTTGAGGAGGCAACGGTGGCGACGAAGCGGCGATCCAAAGTGACTACCAGACTACAATCGATTCTCGATCCCATATTGGAAAAACCGGTCCTACGTCTGCACGCCGCCACCGATGTCGATTCGTTTTGGAAAGCCGTTCAAAATGTAATCCAAGCGGCCCTCCCGACCTGTTTCATTGGCCTCACGTTACAGCACAGTCCTATTTTGCCGCGAATCGCCAAATCGACGAAGAAACTTTCAGGTAGCTTTTTCCCGATCATGCCGATCCAGAAGTATTTCAGCGCTCATCCGCACCGGAACATTGTATTCATCAACGATTTTTTTTCCGACGAGCGGCATTTTAGGAGGTCTTCGTTTTGCCGGGGTTGTATGGCGCCTATAAATGGCCGATGTGCCATCGGCTTATTCTTCTGGGATATCAGGCACCTCCTCGCCGCAATCATTGTCGTATGCAACGTGCAGCAAGGCGAGCTGTCGCCGCGCGAAATGAGAGTGATTCGCCATCTCCATGCTCAATTTCAAACGGCACTTCGCCGGCTGCATTCGCGCTCGCGCGAACGGGCCGTACGAGTAGCCCTTGAACAATTCATGAGCCGAGTCCCGTTACCGACAGTTCTGTTGCGATGGAATTTGAGATTGGCCTATCGAAATCAAGCCGCAGCCGAGTCTTGCGCTGTATGGCAACGGGGATCGCCAGGGGAGCGCTTTATCAAAACGAAGGTGCCGCTTCCCCCTCAGGTTCTCAATCAATGTCGCGTTCTCAAAAAGCGATGGGAGCACCCGACTCCTCTTAGTCTCGCGCCAGCCAATTTTTGGGACGAGACAGTTCGGCATCCGACGCGACGTGATCTTCGCGCGACGATCAGTTTGAAACAGATTGATTCGGCCGCCTTCGCGCGGCCGCATTTTCTCGTCGAGTTCGAGAGTTTTCAGGCGAGGGCAGCGACAGGATATCAAATCAGCAGCGCTTCGTTGTCGCATCTGGTCCGCCTGACGAGTCGAGAACAGAATTTGGCGCGTTTGGTATGCGACGGGCGCAGTAATCAGGAGATTGCCGATGAAGCTGGTTTGAGTCTTGAAACGGTGAAAAGACATCTTCATTCCATCTTCTGCAAGCTGCAGGTCCCCAGCCGTAGCCGATTGATCGCTCTGATGCGATAACTAAACGCGAGATGTTTCCTATTCAGGACTCAGTTCCGACCCGCTCGGTGCCATAACACTGTCGCGGCCGAGCTATCCGACGTCCTTCTCTCATTTGGCAAGAAATTCGCCATATTTGTTCTCGTGCAGACCCGTGCATCTGTGATTCACTTTTGGACGCACAGGGCTAGTGAAATCGCTCACGGAACATATCTGGTTCGAAGTGCCGAGTCGTCGCGGGTTCATCAACATCACGCCAAAAATTGAGGAACTGGTTCAGCGAAGCGGAGTGATCGAGGGACTTTGTCTGGTGAACGCCATGCACATCACTGCGTCGGTATTCATCAACGACGATGAACCGGGATTGCATCACGATTATGAGACATGGTTGGAAAAACTCGCGCCGCACGCTCCGACCAACGCCTATCAACACAATCGGACAGGCGAAGACAACGCGGACGCCCATCTCAAGCGCCAGATCATGGGCCGGGAAGTGGTCGTTGCTATCACCAAGGGCAAACTTGATTTCGGACGGTGGGAACAAATCTTCTACGGCGAATTCGACGGAAGAAGGCGCAAACGAATACTGGTTAAAATAATCGGAGAGTAATTATTCCGGCGTGTTTCATATCAGCCATAGAGAACAAGGGAACCGCAGACGAAACATAAACGATCCCGTAAATTGTCGTTCTCGTCCTCATCCTCGATCCTCTTCTCTTTCGACCACCAGTACGACGACCAGAACGACGTGGTTGCGCGTCTCGCCGTCGCTGTGATTGCCTGTGCTATTCCGTCGTTTGCGTTGGTTCTCGTGATTTCCGTGACCTAGGT
This sequence comes from Candidatus Udaeobacter sp., assembly GCA_035315785.1. GTDB lineage: Bacteria > Verrucomicrobiota > Verrucomicrobiia > Chthoniobacterales > UBA10450 > Udaeobacter. The sequence goes on from DATFXP010000078.1 coordinate 2,458, forward strand.
CGTCTAAAATCAGCAGGTAGATCCTGAATCAACGTCCAGTCATTTGCTCCAGGTGCTCGGGATAGCGAGCTCCTTGTATGTCGATTTCTGACGCAGCGCTTTCGATGTCGCGCAGATCATCTCGCGTTAGCTCAATTTCAACCGCTCCAATATTCTCTTCCAGCCGATTCGGTTTTGTTGTGCCCGGGATTGGAACAATCCAGCCTTTTTGCGCCAGCAACCATGCCAGCGCAATCTGGGCAGGCGTCGCCTTCTTTCGTTTAGCGATCTCGCCTAACAAATTCACCAACTCCTGATTGGCTTTGCGGGCTTCGGGTGTGAAACGAGGAAGTGAGTTACGCAAATCGGTGCTATCGAACGTAGTGTTTTCGGTCATTTTGCCCGTGAGAAATCCGCGGCCCAACGGGCTGAACGGAACAAATCCGATTCCAAGTTCTTCGAGTAGCGGCAACACTTCGTGTTCAGGTTTTCGCCACCAAAGCGAGTACTCATTCTGGATTGCCGTCACCGGCTGAACCGCGTGCGCGCGGCGGATTGTTTGCACTCCTGGTTCAGAAAGTCCAAAATGCTTCACCTTGCCTTCGCGAATCAATTCCTTTACCACACCAGCGACCTCTTCTATCGGCACTTCTGGATCGACACGGTGTTGATAAAACAAATCAATGACGTCCGTCTTCAGTCGTTTGAGTGAAGCTTCAGCAACTTCCTTGATGTGCTCTGGACGGCTGTCCACACCGATGGACCGACCACTCTTCGGGTCGAGTTTGAATCCAAACTTCGTAGCGATCACCAGTTGCTTGCGAAATGGAGCGAGCCCTTCGCCTACCAGCTCTTCGTTCGCGAACGGTCCGTAGACTTCGGCCGTGTCGAAGAATGTCACGCCGCGTTCCACTGCGGCGAGCAGTAGCGAAATCATCTCCTGTTTATCTTTCGGCGGCCCGTACCCAAAGCTCATTCCCATGCAGCCCAGTCCGATCGCTGACACTTCCAATCCGCTCTTTCCAAGTTTGCGCTTTTTCATTCTGTAAGTCCTTAGAAATGCGTTAGGGCGTGACCATCACTTTGATTGCTTCCCTATCGTTCATCGCACGGTAAGCGTCCGGGACGCCGTCGAGGGTAACATTACGATCGAACACGCGGCCGGGCTGGATCTTGCCCTCAAGGACGTCCGGCAAAAGCTCCTCGATATAAGCCCGCACTGGAGCAACCCCGCCGCCCACCATCACATTGTTGTAAAATGCTGGCTCGGACCCTGGAATCATCTTCTCTTGCGGAACCCCGACGCGCCCTACCGCCCCACCCGGACGAGCAATGCTGATTGCGGTGTTCATCGCTTGTTCAAGGCCGACGCATTCAAGCACTGAGTGTGCGCCCTGGTCGCGTGTTAATTCGCGAACTCGCTCCACCGCTGCGTCGCCTCGCTCACTCACCACGTCTGTCGCGCCGAAATCTCTGGCGAGTGCAATTCGGTCGGCATGGCGTCCCAAGATAATAATTTGCTCGGCACCAAGTCGCTTCGCGGCGATGACACCGCACAATCCCACAGCTCCATCGCCGACCACGGCAACACTCTTTCCCCGTGTCACGTTGGCGATGACGGCGGCGTGGTGTCCGGTCCCCATAACGTCCGATAGCGTGAGTAACGATGGCATAAGCGCGTCGTCTGCGTGTGTGCGAAGCGGAAAGAGGGTTCCATCTGCAAGAGGAATCCGTACCGCTTCGGCTTGTGCTCCCGCGACGTCTGTGGTGCCGAAAAATCCGCCGTGAATGCATGACGTTTGAAGCCCGTCGTGACAAAACGCGCATGTTCCGTCGGAAAACGCGAACGGCATGATAACGAAATCACCTCGTTTAATGGTTCGAACGTCTGCGCCGACGTCTTCGACTACACCGGTCGCTTCGTGCCCCATTACGCGACCGGTGTCGCTGCGTTCCATTTTTTGATATGGCCACAAATCGCTCCCGCAAACGCACGCGCGCGTGACACGCATGACAGCATCCGTCGGTTCAACGATTTTCGGGTCGGGTACCTTCTCGACCCGAACATCGCCAGCGCTATACATCACGGTTGCGCGCATAATGCTTCGATCCGATTACTCCGATTTCAGCGAAGCCATGTCGATAGCGAAACGGTACTTCACATCAGATTTCAGCAGTCTCTCGTAAGCTTCATTGACTTTCTGAATCGGAATCACTTCGACATCAGCGGTGACATTGTGTTTGCCGCAAAAATCGAGCATCTCCTGCGTCTCGGCGATACCGCCGATAGCAGATCCCGCCAGCCTTCGGCGTCCCATGATCAGACTGAACGCCGGGACATCGAGAGGTTCGGGAGGCGCGCCGACCATCGTAAGATTCCCGTCGATGCCAAGTAAATTTATATAGGAGTTGATGTCGTGCTTGGCTGAAACGGTGTCGATAATGAAGTCGAAACTGCCCGCGTGCTTTTTCATTTCGTCACTATTCCGCGTAACGACTACTTCATCAGCTCCGAGCCGGAGCGCGTCCTCCTTCTTGTTAGGCGACGTAGTGAATACAGCGACGTGAGCTCCGAACGCTCGTCCAAACTTTACGGCCATGTGACCGAGTCCTCCGAGACCGACCACGCCAACCTTCTTCCCTTTTTTGATGCGCCAGTGGCGCATCGGCGAGTATGTGGTGATTCCAGCACATAGAAGCGGTGCAGCTCCAGCAATGTCCAGATTCGAAGGCAATCGAAGCACAAAATGTTCGTCGACCACGACGCTCTCGGAATAGCCGCCATAGGTAACGCCGCCGAGGTGTTTATCCGGCGAATTAAAAGTGAGCGTCATGTTTGGGCAGAATTGCTCGAGGTCACGTTTGCAATTTGCGCAGGTGCGGTCGGAATCGACCATGCAACCGACCGCAACGAGATCGCCTGGTTTGTGGTTGGTGACGGCCGAACCGACCTTGGTTACACGGCCCACGATCTCATGGCCGGGAACGATTGGATAGTTCGTCGCCATGAACTCGCTCCATTCATTGCGAACTGAATGAAGGTCCGAGTGACAAATCCCACAAAAAAGGATTTCGATCTGCACGTCGCGTTCCGTGGGCTCGCGTCGCGCGATTGTCGTCGACGCCAGTGGCGACTTTTCACTGGCAGCGGAATAGGCTTTCGTTTTGTACTTAGTTCGTTGCATGGTAAAACTTGTTGCTCCCACTTAAATATCGCAAGTCATTGTCACGCCGCGCGCGATGCGCTTCGCGCCGTTTTCGGATGAACCCGCCAAACCCGATTGATCTGCTTTTCGCAGACATGGAAAAGCTCAGTCCCGGTGACGACAGCTTGAGTCTGTACGTTTTGCGATCTCTACCCAAGCATCGCTTTGCGGTCATAGTTGACGCCGGTTGCGGTCCCGGGCGCCAAACATTTGTGCTGGCGAATGAGCTTAAAACGCGAATTCATGCTGTAGATTCCTATCAGCCGTTCCTGGATCACCTCAAAGAGCGCGCTAAAGAAAAAGGTCTTGCGCAACTGGTGGACACGCATTGCATGGATATGAAAAACATTCCAAGCGTCTTTCCAAAAATTGATCTGCTCTGGGCGGAAGGGGCTGCTTATAACATCGGTTTCGCCAATGCGCTGACCACCTGGGCAAAAGCGATCAAACCGAAGTGTTTCGCAGTAATCAGTGAGCTTTGCTGGCTCAGAGAAGAAAAAATTCCAGAAGCGGTGAGCGTGTTCTTCCGTTCGGGATATCCGGAAATGCAGTCTGTTGAGCAAAACATCCAGACGGCAGAAAAGGCAGGTTACGAACTCTTCAACACCTATACACTACCGAAAGAGACATGGGTGAAAGATTATTACGATATTCTCGAGCCACGCGCGAAATCGCTCCTTAGTCATTCTGATGTTGCCGTCAGAGAATTAGCTGTCGAGACCCTTAAAGAAATCGAAGCCTTTAAGATTTCAGAAGGCAGCTACGGGTATGTTTTCTATGTCCTGCAGCAATCAAAGTAAGATCGAACCGAGAATCTCCAAGAAAAACAGGAAACCTTTTATCCGATTTTCCTGCGTTCGTGTTTTCCTAAGGATCTCTTCTGGTCAAATCTTTCGCGAATCGTAGGCCCAGTGAAGCAACGCCTGGCGCTGACGACGACGGCAATTGATATCGCGCGGTTTACAATGTTTTTTCAATTGTGCCACATGACGGCGAACGGCACGCCAACGGCGAATTTGTCGTAAGTCATCCTGGCTGCGACGCCCGCAATAGTAGCGGCAATACCATTGGAACCAGCCGCGCGGATCGTCTGGATGAATCCAGCCTTTTCGCCGCCATTCGTCTAGTGGTTGCGAGGCGTTGACCGCAAAATAATTCAGCGACGCCCGCGGCCGATCCGGTGAGAGCTTCGCGCGTTTGAACCAACTCGCAGGAAATTCTTTCCCGCAATCGGTCATGTATTTCCCGCCGAACACGCCGAGTGCGAACATCTGTTTCGACGACAGCTGGGGCGCGAACCCGGGCCGGAAAGCGCGCCCCATCGGTTTTGTTCGGAAATAGACGTAGCCCTTCTGCATTTTGTCGTTCACCTCCACCCGCACCGGTTTCATTTTGATTGTGCAAGATCTCTAAAGCTGCAACGGATGCGCAGCAACGGTCAGGCTTTCCAATCAGGAACCTCGGAAAAGAGCTTAAATTCCTGCTTTTGTGCCCTGAAACTCGTTCGCTGCCCGCGCTCACTCGCTCCTACCCTCGTCACTTCACCTTCCATGTCGCTCACCCCATTCGCTCCATTCCTGAGAAGTCACTCTTCCCCGCTAGAGCTAATCGAATTTGTTGCCTCGCACGATTTTATCTGGGAGGAACATGATGGACCTCTTCCATGTAACGGTCCGCGGCTGCCGCGGCCTCCTCGGGACTGCTGCCGTTCAGACGCGCGTCCAGATACGGAGCGTACCAATCCCACCAGTGATGCGCGGCGTGGGTCTTCTCGTAGTGGTCGTGATGCGCCGACGTGTCGCGGAGGAGTTCTGCGAGGGTTGCAACGTCCACGGCTTGCGCTCGCGTCGACTTCCATTCGCGGCCAGGAAGACGCGTCGTAACCTCCTGCAGCAGCCAGCTGTTCCCATCCGGGTCTTCGAATGAGGCAAAAGAAAAGTAGGAACGACCTTGCGGGTCGCGCCCCATCACACGTGGATTCTGGGTGGAGTTATTGAATGGGCCACCGGCGTAATGGAATATTTCACTCACCGCAATACCACGGCCAATCAAGTCTTTTCGCGCCGTGTCGACGTCTTCAACGACTAGCGTGAGACCGTCCGCCGAGCCGGGTTTCTTCGACGTGATTCCCTTACCGAAAATGATCGACGCCTCCGAACCGGGAGGAGTGAACTGTAACACGCGGAATTTGTCATCAGGGGCGTAGTCGATATCTGATCTGAACCCGAGTTTTTCGTAGAACGCTTTGGCCCGATCGACATCGGAAACGGGGATAACAATAACTTCCAGTTTCAAATTCATTTTTCTGTGTGTCTCCTTGGTTTGGGATTCCTACTCCTGTTCGCGAATGGTTTCAGCGTACGTTTTCCCGTACGGATAAAACAGCTCCTTTCGCCCCTGTTGCCATGCCGTTTTCATTTCAGCGGTGGTGATGTCCCAGTTGGGTCGGCATTTCTTTAACACCACTCGTAGATCCTGACGCAATTCTTCGATCGTCTGCCGCCCAAAGAACGAGTAGCCCAGAGACTATGTCTGCTCGCATGGAAGAGCTTCATTGTTGTCAGTGCACTAAGCATCCGCTTTCCAGAGACGCTTTCGAAAGTAAGCTCGCCAGTTCTCAGGGAGCGCGGCTAATTCGCTCACGCGCTGCAAAAAATCCTGCTTCGCGATGTCCGCGGTGTAGAGCTCAACAATGTCAGCCACGGTGACGCCGTTTTCATCGCGTGCTATCAGCTCGATAGAATCGCCGGCCGCGACTTCTCCCTCCTTGGCAACGGCAAGGTAGAAGCCATTGCGACCGCTGTGCAGAAATCGCTTAACCATATCTGCGCGGCCGAAGCGAATACCTAGCTTAAAACAAGGTATCCTGGGTTGCGTTACAACGAACTCTGTCGAACCGATGCGAAACCGGTCGCCGATATGAACGGCTTTGTCGTCCAGCGCTCCTTGCGTGGTAAAGTTTTCGCCAAAAACTCCCCAGCTCAGATCAGCGTTCGGAAGTGCGTCGTGCCAGAATGCATAATGTTCCGACGGGTAAACGTAAACCGCCTTATCGACTCCTCCGTGTACTGTCAGATCAGATTGCTGGTCACCATCTAAGTTGATCTTCCTGACCACCACGCGGCCGGCTACAGGCGTTTTGAAGATCGATGTCCGAATGATCCGTCCATCCCATTCCACCTCGCGCGGAAGGCCAACGTTTACGGACAAGAGTTTCATTCGCAGTTACTGCACGTTATCGGTTTGGCATCACGCACGGTGGTCGGTTCCTGAGCGGTCTGCATCGTGGGATTTCCCAGATTCCTGCGTTCCTAAGCGATATTGTTCCTCGGTAACCTGTTCGAGCCATTCGACGACGTTGCCGTCGAGCGCCTCTTGAATGGCAATGTGCGTCAATGCCTTGATAGGCGTGGCGCCGTGCCAATGCTTTTCGTTAGGTGCGAACCAGACCACGTCGCCCGGCCGGATTTCTTCAATCGATCCACCCTCACGCTGAGCCCACCCAAGACCCGACGTAACGATCAACGTCTGACCGAGCGGATGTGTATGCCAGGCAGTGCGCGCGCCCGGTTCGAACTTGACGCTCGCGCCTCGCACACGCGCCGGCTCCGGTGCTTCAAATAACGGCTGGATTCGGACTGCACCCGTAAACCAGTCAGTTGGTCCTTTCGTGGAACGTTGTGACTCGATTCTTTTGATTTCCATAACTTAGCCTTATCGCTTGCTCGTCACCCGTCACACGTCACCCGCCACTTTTCCGGCGGCCACTGCACGCCGGCGAGTTCTTTCGGCAACTGCTTCGGATCCATCGGATATATCAGCGAAAGATCGATCTTGGATTTCGAGCCCTGCAAAAATTCCAATTCCTCCGTTGCACCGACGATGAGCCACAACACCTCGTCGTCAGTGTCATTGAATACTTGGCGCAACTGATCAGGTCCCACCAACACGCCTCCGTATTTTGGTACCGTCAATGTTTCATCCCCGATGCGCATGCGACCCGCCCCATCGAGCACAAAATAAAATTCCTCCGAGCGGATGTGCTTGTGCAACGTGTTCGCGCTTTTGGGTCGCAATCGCCATAGCCGCGCACCAAGATTTTCGCTGCCTGTGCGCTCCAGATAATCCGCGTTCGGGATTTTCATCAAGTTCGACGGTCGCCAGTGCAGGTCTTCCGGCTTGATGAAGTAATAACCCTGAATCGCTTTCAT
>DATFXP010000079.1:0-17342 GCA_035315785.1 Candidatus Udaeobacter sp.
TTAAAGTCCAGCCCACCGACAAAATGTTCGTCGCACCTGAGCAACGCGTCCGGATTTGGTGAGGCGCTCCGATTGCAATCTGCGACCGGCAAACTACATTCCGCAGTTCTTTTCGGGGGCATAGCTCAGTTGGTAGAGCGCCAGCTTTGCAAGCTGGAAGTCAGGGGTTCGAATCCCCTTGCCTCCAGCCTTCGCTGGAGCGCAGCGACAAGCAAGGCTGCCACGCCGGAGCAAAGCGGAGGCGGGCTGTATTACGAGGAATTTTGTCCCAGCACTCCAAGACTACGGCTTGGCAGGCCAGCCTTCATCGCCGGATCTGATTTGTATCCATAACTCGTCGTAAATGCGATCGCTTTCGCGTACGAGATTCCCGCCCCTTGACCGATCACTGTTCACCGATCACTGTTCACTTCCGCAAAGCGCGGGCCTGTAGCTCAGTTGGTTAGAGCATGCGCTTGATAAGCGCAGGGTCACTGGTTCGAGCCCAGTCAGGCCCATTTTTTCCAGGTTTTGCCCCTGACCTGGTGAACGATGCAAACCCTGTCCACGCTAGGTAAATTCATCCTAACACGGGACTAACCCACGTTGTCTCACATTATCTGTAAAGGATGAGGCAGTATCACACGGCAGTGCCAGTGCCTTGACGACGTCCGCGCGCGCGCGTGTTACGTGTCCAATTTGATTCCTCGCGCCGCTTGCAGTTCCACAAGTTCGCCGCAAAGCGCGCTATGGATGAGGCATTGGACTAGGCGTGTGGGCGCATGTGAAACCGGGGCTGCATTGGTGCCGGATAGATTTTGTTGGGGAGCGGCTCCGAGAATCGGCTCCGTTCCCGAATACATCGCAACACACACCGCAATAGCAGCATTACTGAGCGAAGTTTCAGAAGTACTGACCAATTTCGCTGTTGTTCGTGAAAGAACTTATGCACTTCGCTTGTCATGCGAGCGTCACAACTTGGCATCAACGAATTGGCTCTGGGTAGTAGTGGCTCGGAGTTTTTTAGGATGACAACGTGCGAAGGTCGTACCAATCAACAATCCAAGAAACGCGCCTCCAACGTCCAGGAGCACATCGCGAACAGACGGAGTACGCGATTTAACGAACGTCTGGTGAAATTCGTCGCTTGCAGCGAATAATGCGCAACCCAACAAAACTGCGCCAAAAACCACAAACGTCCTTGTGCAGAGAGTTGGAATGCTGCGAAGTGCTCGCCACAGCAAAAGAGCCAAAACCGTGTATTCGATAACGTGCGCGCATTTGCGAACAACGACGAGAATTGTCCAAATTGCCCGCGGCGAGATGCCCGGCTTCAACCAGAGCAAGAAGGGAACGATGTATCGCGACGTGTGCTCGGCGGACATGACGCTGGTCGACCCGACGAAGATCACGGCAAGCCAAATCAGCAATGGCAACCAATATTTGAGGAAAGATTTCATCCAGAAGTCAGACGTCCGAAATCAGAGATCAGCACGGAAACGCCGAACATCCAACATCGAACACTGAACGTCCACTGGCAGAAAGCGATTCGACCAACGCAGTCTGAATTGTGAATTGGACGTTCGACGGTGAACATTCGAGGTTTGCGAGACCATGTCCAGGAAAGAACTTTCTAATCCCCTCGTCTTCGAACCGATTTTCATCGAGCGAATTTGGGGCGGGCGACGGCTTGAATCCGAATTTAACAAGAAACTTCCGCCACAGAAGCGTATCGGCGAATCATGGGAAATTGTCGATCGTCCCGAAGCTCAGAGCGTCGTAGCCGCCGGGCCGTTGCGGGGACTAACTTTGCACGAATTGTGGACGCAACGCCGACAGGAAATCTTCGGACAGGTGCCCGATACTCCACGTTTTCCGTTGCTCATCAAAATTCTCGATGCGCAGGAGAAACTGTCGCTGCAGGTACATCCGCCCGAAAATGTTGCCAGCAGATTGGGAGGCGAACCGAAAAGCGAGTTCTGGTACGTGGCCCTCGGGGATCCAGACGCCGAGCTTTTCCTCGGATTTCGTGAGGCGATCACGCGCGACGAGTTTGGGGAGCGACTGCGCGATGGAACTGTGGTCGATCGCGTTCATACGATCGCCGTTCAGGCAGGCGATGCCGTTTTCCTCCCGGCCGGCCGGGTGCATGCGATAGGCGCAGGCAACCTCCTCTTCGAAATCCAACAAAATAGCGACACGACTTACCGGGCGTTCGATTGGAATCGTACCGATCCAGCGACCGGAATGAAGCGGGATCTGCACGTTGAACAGGCGATTGAATGCATCGATTTCGAAGACGTGCAGCCGAAGCTGATCGAATCGAAAGGCGAATTGCTGATTAGCAATCACCTGTTCGAAATCCGAAAATGGAATCTTGATGAAGCCCGCGAAGCAGCCGCGCCCGGGGAATTCGCGATCATTTGTTGTCTCACCGGCGACCTCAGCTGTGCCAATACCAAGTTTGCACCAGGAGAATTTTTTATTGTTCCCGCACATTTAAAGGACCGGCAACTGAAACCACTCGCGCCCGACACAAGTCTGTTACGAGTGACGATTCCGAAACTGTAGCGGCGCTCTCTGAGCGCCGAACCAAAATCAGCGGCGGTCGTAGACACGCCGCTACAGTGTTAAACCTATGCCCAGGTCCACACGTGTGGAACGGCTTCGCGATTTCTAACCGGCACTACATGCGTTTTTGGCTGAGATGGTTCGTCTCGGGGCTTAGGCACGATGAAGGTACCTGCTCCACATAGTGAGAAGCAGATGACAACAATCGCGAGTTTCAGCATCCGGCTCACGGACAGTTTGTTGGTTGAGTTCAATCGGAATGCTGTGCCAAACGCCGGAGATAAGTAAAGCTATAAATCCCGGTACTGTGGGCATCACCCCATCGGGGCTGCAGTGCATAACCGCCCACCAGATCGAATCCGACAAGCTCAAAGCTCTTCCCGGTATAGCTGACATGCGGACGCACAACGAGACCGAGCACATCCGGCTCGCCGCCGCAGGCTGCGCAGGGACACGCGCGCCGCAGCAGTTCGAGTTTCAAAAACGACTCGGTGCCATCGTTCCAGGCAATGGCGAGTTCGTCTCCGATTTGCTGGATGTTGTTTGGTTCAAGTCGCATTTGAAAAGCGAATCGCTATTTAGCCACGGACTAGGCCGCCTGCTTCTTCGAACGCTCACCAAAGATCGCCGTGCCGACGCGCACCAGTGTCGCGCCCTCTTCAATTCCAATTGAAAAATCTTGCGTCATTCCCATCGAAAGGTGGGCCAGCTTTAAGCTGAATTCCTTTTCGAGCGAATCGCGCAACGCCCGGACTTCCACAAAAAATTTCCGCGAGTCTTCTGATTCCACAGCGAGCGGTGGAATACACATCAGTCCTTCCATTGAAAGCCGCGGCAGCATTAGCAGGCCTTCCATCTGCTCACGCAACTGACCGGGTGCGAATCCGAATTTACTCCCCTCACCTGCCACGTTCACTTCAAGAAAAACCCGCGGATACAATCCTTCCTCTTCCGCAATCCGGTCAATGTCTTGCGCAAGGGCCAGAGAATCAACACTGTGAATCATTTCGAATATCGGTAGGGCTTGGCGTACTTTGTTTTTTTGTAGATGCCCGACAAAGTGCCAGCGGATGTTCGATGGCAGCTCAGGAATCTTCGCACGCGCTTCCTGCACGCGGCTTTCACCGAAGAGAGTTTGCCCGGCTTCGATCGCTTCGCGCACTTTTTCAGCCGGATGCGTCTTGCTGATCGCGACCAGCTCAACCTCATCAGCCGATCGGCCTGATTTCGCCACCGCGGTTGCGATTTGTTCCCGAACACGATCGAGATTTCCCGCGATCGAACTCATACCGAATTGTAGGGCAGGCGCTTCGCCTGCCAATGAGAAATCAAACCCCAACCATCTGTGGAACGCGCTTTTGCCCATGACGAAGACAACTGCCGTGTGATCTGTATCGCATCGGGGACTCGAGACCGCCGCTCCTTGACCTGTATATTATTTGCTGGCCAATCAACCAGAAATCACGCAGAAAGAGCGGATTATGAAACATTTACTTCTTCTCGTAACCATTGTTGCAGTGAGCGCCTCGTGCAGTGTGTTCGCTCAGGAAAAAACCGCTCTACAAGCTAATGCGACAGTCGCTAGCCTTCTTGCGGGCAGCGCCGGTAAAAGTGTCGAGCTACACTTAAGATCCGGAGAGAAAATGGGCGGCAAGATCGCGCAGGTAACCGATAACGTGGTTCATCTTTCGAATCTGACTGGCGCGGAATATTTCGATGCGTTCGTTGATGTGAAAGATGTTTCTGCGGTGGTAGTTCGTGTGGGGGGCAAATAGGAAATCCCGCCATTAAAAAAACGCGCCGATATTGACGTCCAAAAGTGCATCTCGGGGATCTGGGCGGCGACAACGCCTTTGAGGATTGTCAATCATCGCCGCAATTGCTCATACTCCCCGCATGATCACCAAAAATATCGGAATGCTTCTACTCGCGATTTATCTGATCATCGTCGGAATCGTGACACTCACTGGATTGGGCATCGGCTTCATTACGGGTGCAATTGCGCTCGTAGCTGGAATCTTCATCCTAATCGGCCGTTAGGCATTCAAGATTCACTGAGCAATTCCATCATCTGCGTGGCGAGCTTCGGCCCGATGCCGCTTTCTTCGTGTTTGAAATAGACGAAGGCGTCACTCCAGGTTGTGTTCTGTTCGCGAACGAAATCCGACCAACGTTTCACATCTTCTTCGCTGTAATCCTCGCGACGAAGACGGAGATAACCGTAATCCGCGGTACTCTTCTTCGGAGTCGCAATTGCTTCCGTATCGGCAATGCATAGCGCGATATTGCGCGACTCAAGCAGATCGAAAATCTCGTCGTCGAACCACGACTCATGACGGAATTCGAAAGCGGCGCGCATCGAGGGAAACTCACGCAGGAAGGACCTTAAAACCTCCGCGTGTTTTTTGAACGCTGGCGGCAATTGAAATAGCACTGGCCCGAGGCGTTCGCCAAGATCAACCACCACTTTGCAGAAGTATTCAATCGTATCAGAGCAATCACGCAGTTTTGCCCAGTGCGTGATTTTCTGTGGGGCTTTTAAAGCGAAGCGAAATTTCTGCGGCGTTTGCGCTTTCCAGTTTTCGATCGTCTTCTGCGCGGGGATGCGGTGAAACGTGTAATTGATCTCGGTAGTGGTAAATCGTTCGGCGTAAAACGAAAGCATCTTTGTGGTTGGCAAATCTTCGGGATAAAAATTTCCCTTCCATTCTGAGTACTGAAATCCAGAGGTGCCGATCCAGAAATTCATATTCAGCTCTCAAACTAAACTGTCGCTTGTACAAAGCTATCTCAACCACAACAAAACACGCTGCCAAGCATCCACACCACATACCCAATCCGAATCGGGGTAAAGCGGCAAGCCCTTTGGATTCTCCGATTTAGAGGGAACAAAGAGCGATTATCACTGCCGCAACTTAATGAACAAAGGGGAAAACATGAAAAAAGCAGTATTAAGCATTGCGTTGGCATTAGCGGCGCCATTCGTGTGGGCACAAGTCTCAGAGACTACCACCACGACGACCACGACCGACGCCAACGGAACGATTACCGAGTACACTCCAGGCAGTGCGATCGTCCTTAAAGAAACCAGCGGTCCAGTCCGGTATCGCTTCGGCAACACTGTCACCTATGTGACGCGAAGCGGCAAGATGTTGGATCCGGACGTCGTGAAAACAAGGGTTAAGGTGGGTGTTCCCGTCCGCGTCCATTACACCGGAACCGGCGACCGCATGGTCGTTGATCGTGTAATCGTGGACGAAGATTAATCATCTAGTTTAGTTCGTCTCCGACGCGCCTTTCTGTTCCGCCAATGGGCGGGCAGCAAAGGCGCGTTTTGTTTGTTTCAACGGCACTGAGTTGAAAAACATCAAGGCCGGTCACTATCTGTTAGACGAATTGTCTGTGTTATGAAGTTACAATTGAAAGGGAGTTGGAACGAAGTTAAAGGCAACCTTAAACGGAAATACGGCCAGCTGACTGACGACGATCTGGCCTTTGCCGAAGGCAAGGAGGACGAGCTTCTCGGCCGCCTCCAAAAGAGATTGGGCAGAACAAGCAACGAGCTTCGATCTGAGATTGAGCAGATGTAATTCGATTTTGGCGCGGACCCGCTATTCAGCCGATTGCGCTTCGGATTGGAACGGAGTTTAGCACTCGCACAATTAGGGTGCGTCGCTCGCTAGAAGTACCGTCAGCAGTGAGGCGACCGGATCGAAGCGCAATACGATCCAGCTGGTATGAAAAAATCCATTTACCTGTTTGCTATGTTGGCCTTGTTCGCCGCATGCGAGCAAAAGACAACAACTGTCAATCTGCCTGCTGCCGACAAAAAAGAGAGTAACACCACAATCGTAAATCCCCCGTCAGAGAAGAAGGAGACTAATACCACAGTGGTAAATCCACCTGAAGGCAGCAGCACTACGACGAAGGAAGAAAAAACTGACATTAACGTCAACACTTCCCCAAGCCCATAGATACACTATCGCGATTCGCCGAGCGCGCACTGCGATTGTAAGCGGCGCGCGCTCGGAAACGCACACTCAACTCGAATAAATCAAACCATGCGTCTTATTCTGCTTTTGATCCTGCTGTTGCTGGTGATCGGCGCGCTACCTACGTGGCCGTATAGCACTGGCTGAGGATATTACCCAAGTGGGCTGGGTATCGTCATACTGATTGTATTGCTGATAATTTTGTTTCGCTAGCCCCGGCGAGCGAGCAAACGTAGCGATTATCTTTTTCTGACTCACACCTTGTGGCGCAGTGGCCTGAGTGCGTGAGTCAGTTTTTGCAAGCCTAGTTCCAGCCGCGTCTTCACAGTCCCAAGAGGAGCGCTTGTAGCAGCAGCAATTTCCCTGTGGCTTAGCCCACTGAAAAAAGCGAGCTCGACGGCTTCGCGTTGTAAGCGAGGCAGGGCTCGAATGCTTTTTCTCAAAAACTTCCGAAGATCGTTTAAAACAAGTCCATCTGCCGCGTCGCGGCGAGGAGTCTGTAATTCCTGGACCACTCGTTTTTCGTAGCGCTCTCGCGCACGAGAATAAGCCTGACGCCGCCGCAATCGGTCAATCGCCCGCCGCCGCGCGATAGTCACCATCCAGCCGAGTGGTTTTCCGGCTTTCGCTGAATAACGACCAGCTTCCTCCCAGACCTGAATGAAAATTTCCTGCAACACATCGTCGGCTTCGGCTTCTTCATGAACGACTCCATCGATGGTGGCTCGCAATCTTTTGCTGTGCCGGCCATATAACTCAGCAAGAGCGTCATGGCGCCGCCGGGAAATGTGTTTCATCAGCACCTCATCCGGCGCTAATGCCACCGCAGGCTCATCTAGATTGGCACCAATCATACGCGGCAGGCCTGCATTCGCAGCGTTGATTCGTGCGTTCGACGCCGACGTTTGTTAGGCAAAACGCGTCGCCAATGCTTTTTAGCCGGATTAGAATCAACCGGCCGCGTCGCATACCGCCACTGATGTGGCGTGGACAGGCACCCTAACGTGGGACAACACAGTCTGAATTTTCGTCCAGGCAAGCGGCGAATATCCACCTGCCGTCCCTTAAATTTTCTCCTGCAAAGAACGCAGACCCGCTGGTCGTCGAGCGAATTCCAGCTCCTGAAAGGATCGCCTACGCGCAAGATCGAGAGCCGATCATCGAGATTAAGATAAGCGATCATATGCAATGAGCAGTCTGCTCACTGCATGAACACACACAATCGGACCGTAGGCTGATTGTCTGCTAGGACAAAACCCTACGGCGCGTGTGCTCTAGATGGTCGACCATCAGAGAGAACGCCCCTACAGCAACACGGTGGAGGCCAGAGCAATCTCAGATCCAGAAACCGGCGGGGATAACCGCGTTCTTAGGAACCACGACGAGACCGTCCCTGATGAAATAATTGTCTGCGTCCAAGTTCTGCGATTTGCCTTCCGGCGTAATTACAACGCCATCGCCAATGCGCGCGTTCTTATCGATGATTGCACGATCGATCACGCAATTTTTCCCGATGCCCATTGGAGGCTGGGAGGAATCAGTTACGCCAAGCTCAAAGTAATCGGCGCCCATAACGATGCTGTTGCGAATGGTCGCGCCGCTTTGAATGACGCTGCGAATGCCGATGACGCTTCGCTCCAAGTGCGCGTCAGATATGATGCAGCCGTCGGAAATAATCGCCTGCCGGAGCGTTGCACCATTGATCTTACTGCCCGGCAAAAACCGCGGATGCGTATAGATCGGAGAGTCGGGTTCGAAGAAACTGTATTCCGGAACCATATCAGTCAGATCAAGATTAGCTTCGTAGAATGCGCGGATCGTTCCGATGTCTTCCCAGTAACCGTCAAAGATAAACGCGCTGACGTGCCGATCCTTGATCGACGTCGGAATAATGTGTTTACCGAAATCGAACAAATCGCTCTCCATGCATTTGATAAGTACGTTGCGATTGAAAACGTAAATACCCATCGATGCCTGAAACAATTCGTCGTCTTCGTTCGCACCAATGGCGCGAAGCAAATCCCGGCCCATCTTCATTTCCTGCACACCAGATTGATCGGATGGTTTCTCGATGAAGCCGGTAATCCGTCGATCGACGCCGCTCTGCATGATGCCAAACTCAAACACCTGGTGGCGTGCCACCGGTTTCGTAGCTAATGTGATGTCTGCGCCGAGGCGGATGTGCTGATCCAGCAGCGCTCGAAAATCCATCCGGTAGAGCTGGTCGCCACTTAAAATGAGATAATAATCGTAAGAGCCCTCAAGGAAGTAGCGCATATTTTGCCTCACCGCATCGGCAGTCCCCTGGTACCATTGCGAGCCCTCGGGAGTTTGTTGCGCCGCGAGAATGTCCACGAAGCTACGCGAAAAATTATCGAACTTGTAGCTCGCCTGAATGTGTCGATGTAGCGACATGCTGTTGAACTGCGTCAGCAGATAAATCGAGCGCAGCCCTGAGTTAAGACAGTTGCTAATCGAAATATCTACGATGCGATATTTTCCCCCGAGCGGCACGGCGGGCTTGGCGCGATCTTTTGTCAGCGGAAACAAGCGCGTGCCCGCGCCGCCACCCATGATGATGGCAAGCGTTCGTTGCAATGTCCCCGGCGGCAGTGCGCCGGGCGTCTTCCCGGTTGCACTTCGCAGAAGCGATTTGCGGTCCGACTGAGCTTGCATTGCGAATAATGAATAACTCAGCATCTTTGCTTTTGCGGCATATTTTTTGAAGACCCAGAGCGGGTGTTTGCTCAATGTTGCGAGTGAGAATGGCCGCAACTACAGTCCCCAATCATGTGTGGAATAGTTGGTTACGTCGGCCGCGCACACGCGACGCCGATTTTGCTCGACGGATTGCGGCGCCTCGAATACCGGGGCTACGATTCCGCAGGCCTCGCCGTTGTCGATGCAGGAGAGCTCGACACCCGCAAATGCGCCGGACGCATCGCTTCGCTGGCTAAATTGGTCAAAAAACAACCGGTATCCGGTTCGTTAGGCATCAGCCATACGCGTTGGGCGACGCATGGCAAAGTGAATGATGAAAATGCGCATCCACATTTTGACGCAAGCGGCAAGCTGGCGCTGGTCCACAACGGCGTCATCGAGAATTATCAGGCGCTCAAAGATGAGCTCGTCCGGAACGGCGATACAAGCTTTCGCTCCGACACTGACACGGAAGTGCTCGCGCATCTGATTGGGAAACTCTACGACGATTCGTGCGCAAGCACGGTGGACGCAGCCGGAAAGAAAGGCCTGCTGTTTGAGGCTGTTCGCACAGCGCTCCGGCAAGTGATCGGCACGTACGGCATCGCTCTGGTTCATGCAGATGTGCCTGACTTCATGATCGGCGCACGCCGTGGAAGTCCGCTCGTCCTCGGCGTAGGCAACGGCGAAAATTTTTTGGCCAGCGATGTGAGCGCGATCGTCGCTTACACGCGCGATGCAGTTTATTTAAATGATTTCGATGTCGTCGCGGCCGGGCCCGACAAATTCGAGATCAGTTCTCTTGCCGGCGATATCACCGAGCATCCGGTCAGCAAAGTCGATTTCACAGCCGAAGATGTCGGCAAAGGGGACTATCCCCATTACATGCTCAAGGAAATCTTTGAGCAACCCAACACGGTCCGCGACGCGATGCGCGGCCGTCTTAACCCTGACGAATCCACGGCAAAGCTGGGCGGACTGAATATGGGTCCACCGCAACTGCGCGATGTCGGGCGGATCGTTCTCACCGGATGCGGCACGGCACTGCACGCAGCAAGGGTCGGCGAATATTTAATTGAGCGCATGGCAAGCATCCCAACCGAAGTGGATTACGCCAGCGAGTTTCGCCATCGCAATACGCCAATGACGCCTGAGACATTGGTCTTCGCCATTAGCCAGAGCGGCGAAACTGCGGACACGCTCGGCGCGTTACGTGAAAGCCGGCGCAAAGGTTTTCTCACGCTTGGAATTTGCAACAACGTCGCAAGCACGATCGCGCGTGAAAGCGACGGAGGCGTTTACATGCATGCGGGTCCGGAGATTGGCGTGGCGGCCACCAAGTCGTTTACTTCGCAGGTCATTATTCTCACGCTCCTTGCATTGCTCTTCGGACGGATGCGAAATCTCGCGACGGCGGAAGGGACACGCGTGATCGAAGCGCTCCAGGCGTTGCCCGAACAGATTGAAACGGTTTTAGAGCTGAACGATCAGATCAAGGAAATCGCCGCTAGATACGCCAGTGCGAACGGCTTTCTGTTCTTTGGCCGGCAGTTCAATTTCCCGATTGCTCTCGAAGGCGCGTTGAAGATGAAGGAGATCACTTATCTTTTCGCCGAAGGTCATCCGAGTGCGGAACTCAAGCACGGCGTGATTGCGCTGATCCGTCCTGATCTTCCATCAGTCTTTATCGCGCCTGATGATTCCGTGTTTTCAAAAAATTTGAATAACATCGAGCAAGTTAAAGCTCGCAAAGGCCCGATTATCGCAGTGACCAGCGGTAACTGTGCAAAACACCTAAAAGGAATTGCGGATGAGATCGTCCTGCTGCCGGAAGCGCCTGATTACGTGATGCCGATTCTTGCCGTCATTCCACTTCAGCTTCTGGCGTATCACGTCGCTGTCGAACTCGGCCGCGACGTCGATAAACCCAGGAACCTCGCAAAAAGCGTCACCGTCGAGTAGTTCGGGTCGACAACCGAGAATCCCAAAGCGCCAGCGGATTAGCGGCGCATGATGTGAATCGCCAGAATACGGCTTTGATGGCGCGCCAGCAGATAATCGACAAAATCGCCAATGATTGAGTTCGGCTTATTGCCGAGCTTCGTCACTACACGGCAAATCAATGTTCTGCTGCGCGCGTGCCACTCCACATTGATGGCTCCATGAACATCGCGAGCACTGTGTATTTTCGCCCAGCCATGCGGGCGGCCCGGTTGTTTATGCCAGACTTTGATAAAACCAAACTTCTTTTCCAGTTGCGGATCACTCATGATTTTGTTCCGCAACGATCCAGTCCCGGTCGCGATAACCTGAATCACGGTCTGCATTCCACTGCTTAGGTTCAGCAGGAAATCATGCATTTGGCAATGCTTGTTTGACTGGTAAGGCACGATCGCCGGGCGCGCCAAACGCCTCACGTTAGCAAGGAACGATACATCACATAAACATCGACATACCCTTTTTCTGGATGATGAAAGGCATCGGGCAACGTGCCAACAATTTCGAAGCTGAGTTCCTGCCATAGACGGATCGCCGCTGTATTCGCGCAAATCACATAATTGAATTGCATCGCGCGAAAACCAAGCCGACGCGCTTCACTCAAGCAGTGCTCGGCCATCGCGCGACCAATTCCCTGCCCCCTAGCGCTTGCTGAAACCATGAATCCTGCGTTGGCGACATGCGATCCGCCTCCCGATTGGTTAGGCCGCAAAATATAAGTTCCGGCGATTCCTATCGCTGGTTGTTCCGCTACGTACGTGTGCGTGCCGGGCGCAAACCAGTACGCCAGCGCATCCTCACGCGAGATGTTTGGATCCAACGCATACGTATCCTCATCTGCCACAACCTGGTGGAAAATGTTCCAGATCGCATCGCGATCAGCGTCGGTAGCCGGGCGAATCTTCATGGCCGAAACCACATTGTACGGCAACCGCTTCCGTTGCCACAATTCCATCAGCTATCCGAGCACGAACAAAGCCGCGAGCGCGGCGAGCTTTTGCTCTGCGCGCCATGGTCCAGCCTTTGCCGGCGCCGATCGCCCGAGATTTTGTATCGCCCGTTTTAAATCATCGCTCGACTGTTTCAGCCGCGCAGCCACTCTGGAGTAAGCGTCGCGTTCGAGGAGAACCTCAGTACGAATCTGATGGTCCTGCAAGCTTTGTTCTACGACCGACCGAAACAAGCGGCCTTCGAGGGCATGCGCTCTAATATGCGGATTTGCAATTGTTGCCGGATTGGTCCGGCTTCCGACCACAAGCGCGGCGTGTTTTATCCGAAATTCTTTTTGCTGATAACCATTAAGAAGTCTTGTAAGTGATTTGTGCGACGCGCTTCGCACGACCCGCTCGCGTTGGTTCACTTTTGCCGAATCCGTTTCAAGTTTTCCCATGGCCGCGTGATACGGCTGCCTCGTTTCGGGACGTACCGGATCGCACAACTCGATGCGACTGATGTCTGAGAGCTCCGGGGAATCGGCGGCATTTGTCAGAAGTACAACCGCCGCCCAACCTGATTTCACTCGAAATCCGAGCGCAGCAGTTTGAGCTTTGGTCACCGTGTTTTGAAAGTCACTGGGACGGTCGCTTGCCATCCCTGGCTGGGAGCAGACTTCCACTGCTGAAGCGTTTTTATTGCGGCCTGGTCGAAGTACGGATTTCCCGTGGACGAGACGATTCGAATATCCCTGACGTTTCCTTCCGGATCGAACGTCAATCGGAAACGGCCTGTCCCCGATTGCCCAGGCAGAGACTGCCCCGGCGGAAACGATGGCGCAGGCGCGTAGAGCAATCGCGGCTTCGGCGTCGCATGCGGCGTCGGACTCGCTTGGGCAACTTGCGGCCAGCGCGCCTGGGTGTCAGCGGTAACTCGAGACAAGACCGAGTCCAAGGCAGCAACGGGCCGCGCTACGGTCTTTTCTCCGGCCGACGTCACGACACCAATCACGTCGCCATTCTCATTTACAACGGGCGACCCCACCGCACTTGCTGCAGTTGCCCCCGCAATTTCCAATCGATCGGACGATTGTCCGGTGACAGTCGCTTCTCGGGCCGTGCCCTCGCTTCCAGCCAGGGCGCTGCCAACCACTGCGACTTTTGCACCCACCGACAGCTCTCCGGTCTTGTTCAGGTCAAGAAATCTCAAAAGCTTTTGGGGCTTTATTTCGGCCTTGAGCACTGCCAAATCCGCGGACTTCGAAACGGTGAGAACTCCGGTCACATTGTAAATTCCGCCGTCTGCCGTTTTCACGACGGCATTCACGCCACCTTCAGTTGCATGTGCTGTTGTAATAAATCTACCATCCGCCGAAATGAAGAAACCCGTTTCCGTCCGCAACAAATTCCCTTTTGAATCAAACGTGGTCACCCAAATCACGGAAGGCCGGACCTTGGCTTCAAGATTTGCCAATTCCGACGGTGGAGTTTGCGCGGGAGTCGCTTGCGGCCGCTGACTTACAGGAGGGCCCGACGGTGACTGCGGGATTGTTGTAATCGGCGGCGGCGATTGTGATTGTTGCGCGAGTAGTGATTCGTTGAAGACCTGCGTTGCTGCATGTCCTATCGCCACAAACACCATGATCCAAAACGCGGAACGGAGACGGAACCGGACGTGAATCCTCACGACGCAGTATAGTCTCGGGCAGACTGAATTAATCAAGCCTGCAAAAGGGCGTTCGCTTTGAAAATATCTGTGATGACAAAACCGGCCACAGGCCGGTGGCTACAGCATTCTTAAGCAATTAGTGATATTTAAAATACTGAACTGCGCGTTCGTGTTTCTTCGCCGGAGCCTTGCTGCTGAACGTGCCGAGATTTTTTCGTTTGCCCGTCCTGGAATCTTTCTTGCCCGAGTACAGTCGATACTTGCCGGATTTTAGTTTCCTAATCATGACGATTCCGTGGGCGCCTTTGTCTCCATCAAATATTCGCAACGCGCTCGAAACTCGCGTGCGTTGAATTGTAGGGCAACCATATGGGTTGCCGAATACCAGAGGTAGGCTGGCGCCCGGCCTACAGAGGCTTTCTCAACCGATTCGAAAAGCTAAGCGCAAGCAGTGCCGCCAGAATCGCAACATTGGTCGCAAGGTGACTTGGGAAACTCCAGTGCTGGCTGGCGTGACCGAAACAGCCGCAGGTGATATCGAGTCCGCGAAGTTTAGCGGCGGTGATCGCGAGCGTGAATACCACCATCAGCGTGATTAAAAGCGCTAGCGCACCGTGATATAAAAGTCGGAACAAGAGCCCGAGCCCACAGAAAATTTCCAGCCACGGAAGATAAAACGCGAGCGCGACGCTGACCGGCCACGGCACAAGTTTGAAGTTATCGATGCCGTTCGCGAATTCCAAGGGACTTGCAGGCGACAATTGCCGAAAATGAACCAAAGCGTCCCCGAATCGAAGATGCGTCAAACCAGCAAACAAGGGATCCAGGTCGAACATCTTCGAAAGCCCAGCGAAGATGAAAACGCCGGCAAGAACAAAATCTAGAATGCGCCAGAGGGTGTATGATTTTTGATGTTTGACGTTTGATGTGTTGGCGGCTGCCAACGATTCGACGTTGAGCGTTGGGCGCCCGCCTGCATCGCTGTGCGAAGCACTGCGGGCAGGTTCGGCGTTCGGCATTTGGTTCATCTGTTCTTCTTGAGCCACGCTTCCCAACCGCCTTCGAGCACGAACACGTCGGAGAGCTGCGCTTCCTTGCGCAGGCGGCGGGCAACTTCCCGGCTGGCGTTACAGCTCAGGCTACTGCAATAGACGATGATTTTTTTGCCGGGCGCCCATACGGTGAGAAATTGCGGCAGCAATTCATTCCACCGGTCTTCGTTCAACGAAATTGCGCCGGGAACGTGATCGCTCGCGAACTCTTCGTCCGGCCGTGCATCAACCCAGATCGCAGTGTCGCCCCATCCACGTGTCTGCTCGACGGTCACCATCTCCGATGGCGGGATGGCGGAGCGCCACGAAATCTTGTCGCGAAAATAGATCGCTTCGCTTGCCGCAGGGAGAAGCGCCAACGCTGCCACTACAGCAGCCTGGCGTGCCAGTACAAATTTCAATGCGTTTGACCAGTCGGAGCACTAGGCCGGGCCGGGGCAGTTGGCCCAACAGGGGCGACTGGCGCAGCAGGTGCGTTCGTGATCCGCGCGGTGGCGTAAAAGACCTTCTGCGAATCCTCGGGCTGAATCGTCAGCATTGAAGCGGTGATTTTGTTCGTGTCCTGCGGTTTCACGTCGATCTTGAACTGACCGCTACCAGCCTCCTCCACCTTGGTTTGAAAGTCGGCAGTCGATGACGTGACCTTGATATGCTTGACGGTGAAATCCTTGCCTACTTTTACGTTGATCGTCTTCGTATCCGGTTTATCGCCCTGTTTCCAAAAAACGAAATTCGGCGTGATCTCGAGTTGCTGCGGAATTTCCGCTTTTAGAGTGAGCACTGTTTTTTGATTTGGCGCCTCGTCCGTCTCCACCGTGACGGTTTTTACCTGAGTGCCGGTACGATCGCCGATGTTAAAGGTGGCTGTGATCTCGCCTTTATCTCCCGGTGGCACTATGTCCTTTTGGGTTTGCGCAGTCGTGCAACCGCAGGAGGCGTGCACAGACTTAAAGTGCACCGGCGTCTTGCCGGTGTTCTCGTACTTAAAGTGGCCGACCGCCTGTTTGTCGTTCGGGCCGGGATGCAGCTCTATGGCGGTCTGCTCCCATTTCAATTCGGCGCGGGCGCCCAGGCACATGATCATCGACAGGGTGAAAGCGAGAATTGGTGTTTTCATTTTTTGGAATAGAAGCGCGTAATATAATCAGCAACTGCCTCTCGCCAAGCCCGAGGTGCAGCGCCGGTCAGCTCGGAGTATTTGGCGGTTGAAAGCACGGAATAAACCGGGCGGCGAGCGACCCAGTTTGTCATATCACTCAACTTAAGCGCGCCAACGGTTCGCGTTTTCAGAGGGATCCCGGCATCGCGGCAGCAATCCAGCGCCCATTGTGCGTATTCCTGCCAACTGCATTTACCGACATTAGCGAAATGCAAAATGTCGCCTTCGACGCCGCGATCGAAAAATTGCGGCAACATCCAGGCGATATCACGGGTGTACGTGGGCGTGGAAAATTTGTCGCATACCGCATCGATCTTTTCGTCTTGTTGTGCGCGCTTAATCATGGCGTCGACGAAACTCGGCCGATCAGGGCCAAACACCCAGGAAACCCGTACAACGAGATGCCCATTTCCAGCCGAAAGCACGTTCTGTTCTCCAGCCAGCTTTGACTCGCCATAAAAGCTGATCGGTTTCGCTCGATCTTTTTCTGTGTAAGGCGCGTGTTTCTCCCCGTCGAAAACGTAATCCGTACTGAAGTGAATCAGCTTCGCGTCTTTCGCATTGCAGATCTCCGCCAGAACACCCGGCGCTTCCGCGTTAATCAGAAACGCGCGATCGCGCTCGGTCTCACAGGCATCGACATTCGTAAAGGCCGCGGCGTTAATCAGCACGTCGAAATTCAGCGTCCCCAGTTTCTCGCGCACATCATCCAAACTTGCCAGGTCAAGCTGACTGCGAGTGAAGCCAGCGAAATCGTATTTCCCTCGATACCCCCCCAGAAGCGCGGCGCCGAGTCGCCCACCCGCCCCTAGCACGACAATTTTCATTTGTTCAGAGCGCTAATGATTGATTAATCGCTCGGTAAGCGACACCTGATCAATACCGACCTGCGCGCTCAAGAAGCGGTTGCCACCAGGATGGATTATCGGTGTACCACTGGATGGTGTTGTCGAGACCTTCTTTGAAAGTGTGGAGCGGCTTCCAATCCAATTCTCGTTGCGCAAATGAAGAGTCGATTGCGTAGCGGCGGTCATGGCCAAGCCGATCTGGCACGAATGAAATGAGACTATGCGGTTTGCCAAGCCGATCGAGAATCATTCTGACAAGCTCCAGGTTCACCATTTCACTGTTTCCCCCGAAGTTATAAACAGTTCCAGGTTTGCCTTCGAAAAGCGCTGCAACAATGCCGGCGCAATGATCGTCAACGTGGATCCAATCGCGCACGTTTTTGCCGTCGCCGTAAACCGGGAGCGCCTCGTCACGGAGCGCCTTGATAATCATGAGCGGAAT
>DATFXP010000080.1:0-4857 GCA_035315785.1 Candidatus Udaeobacter sp.
CGGTTCTCCGCAGGTATCCTGCAATTCTCGAACCAGCACTCCGACGTGCGCGACATGCGCAGACTGAACTTCCCCTCGATATCGCGCGCGCGAAATCCAGGCGCGTCCTTCTCAACCACGAACCCGCCGACATGGCCAGCGTCATCCTTCGCCCAAACAACTTTGACGTCCGCTATAGATGCATTGCCTATCCAGCATTTACTGCCGTTCAAAATGTAATGATTGCCGTCGCGTGTCGCGCGAGTTTCCATCCCGCCCGGGTCCGAGCCGTGTCCATGTTCCGTTAGAGCGAAGCAACCCACGCGCTCGCCCGACACCAATCCGGGCAACCATCGCGCGTGCTGCTCCGGCGAGCCGAATGAATGGATGGCCTGAATTGCGAGCGCGCCCTGCACCGATGCCAGCGAGCGGACACCGGAGTCGGCGCGTTCCAGTTCCTGCATGATCAGCCCATACGCCGTGTAGCTTACGCCTGCGCATCCGTGCTCACTGAGATATGGCGCGTAAAAGCGCTGCGCGCCCATGCGGGTAATCAGATGGTCCGGAAATTTGCCGGCACGATGGCAAGGGACGACCTCTGACAACACTTCCTTCTGCACGAACTGCATCGCTCGATCGCGCATTGCGCGCTCTTCATCAGTGAGAAGTTCTTCGATTTTGTAGTAATCGAGCGAATGCATAGGGCGAAGCAGCTAGTGCTCGGCAGTCTAGCGGTTGGGCTACGTGAATACAACGGGAGCGCGACTGTCGGGAAATCCGCTCAACAATCTTTACGAAGCCAAACGGTAGAGTGATTGTGGCCGCTGTGGTGTTTAAATCCCATCTTTCACTTTTGCAGAAATTCATTTGCGCGGTCGTGGCCGCGCCTCTGCTCTGCGTTCAGGCTGAAAACGCTAATCATCAGAAAGGCCCACAGGGGAGTCCCTCCGCCGGAGCATTTGATGCTCATGCTGTCGAACGTTTCGCAAAGCTGGCCCTGGCGTGTGTGCACAAGCAATATCCTAACAAGATCAGTCACGTTCTGAACAGCGATGGCGATGTCGCGCCTCCATGCAAATTGACTCCCGCGTTTTGCGGGTGTTACGATTGGCACTCGTCGGTGCACGGACATTGGCTGCTGGTGCGGTTATTGCGCACTTTTCCAGATGCGTCGTTCGCTAAAGCCGCGCACGACGCTTTGAAGGAAAGTCTGACTGCTGAAAATCTGAAGACTGAAGCAGCATATTTACGCGGAGAGGGTCGCGCGAGTTTCGAACGGCCGTACGGGTTGGCCTGGCTATTGCAGCTCTGCGCCGAGCTGCGCGAATGGAACGATCCGCAGGCGCGAGAAATGTTGACAAACCTGAAGCCACTCGAAGATGCAGCGCTCGAGCGATTGACCACGTGGCTACCGAAACTCTCGAACCCGATACGCATCGGTGAGCACAATCAAACCGCGTTCGCGCTTGGGCTGATTCTCGATTATGCCCGGGGCAAAAATGATGAACGTCTCGCTAACCTAGCCACTGATTCAGCACGAAAATTTTATCTGGCGGACAAGAATTGCCCGCTCGCATACGAACCGTCAGGAGAAGATTTTCTTTCGCCCTGCCTCGGCGAAGCCGACGTGATGCGTCGGGTCTTGTCGCAGGCTGATTTCGCGAAATGGCTCACGCAATTTCTGCCTCAAATTCCGAGAACGGGGACTGCGGATTGGTTACCGGTAGTGATTTCACCCGATCCGAGCGATCCAAAACTGGCGCACCTGGATGGATTAAATTTGAGCCGAGCGTGGATGCTGGAAGGCATCCTCTCTTCCCTTCCTGCTGATGATCTACGCCGTCCAGCGCTGGCGAACGCAACAGAAGCGCACAGGCGCGCCGGGCTCGCAGCGGTCACCGGCGAACATTACGAAGGCGGCCATTGGCTCGGCAGCTTCGCGGTTTATCTCACAACTCAGCGCGGTATTAAAAAATGACGAGCGGCCCGCTTTCGCTCAGCGACCGCGTTTGGTATCTACCGCTCGGCGATTGTTTGTTCTGATTCCTTACGAGGCGCTCCTCCTGCAGGATCCCAGGCGCGTCGCTGCCAGAAGTCTACTAAGTCGTTTCGGCTGCCTCGAAAAATGTTGAGCTCTGCCTTTCTAATATTGGCAATGCTTATGGGGTGAGTGGAGCGCGGAAGACGACATTTACCATCGCCACAGTATTGCCAAAGCGCCCAGTAACTCCATGGCGCCGTCGCACGAGGCTCCTTGGAATAGTTTGCAACCCAAAGCCAGCACCTTCTGAGCGTTTCTCTCTGTGCGGGAGTGACTCGCGAGCTATTCAAAGCCTGGGCGAGATGGTATTCGCCGGAATAAATACCGGGATACACTCCGGTCCGTTGGCGA
The DNA here is from genome assembly GCA_035315785.1 of Candidatus Udaeobacter sp. Lineage (GTDB taxonomy): Bacteria > Verrucomicrobiota > Verrucomicrobiia > Chthoniobacterales > UBA10450 > Udaeobacter. The sequence continues at coordinate 2,372 of DATFXP010000080.1, forward strand.
ATGCGTTCGACAAACGCGACTGCTTGATCGGCTCGCATCGATCCCCCGGGATAGTGACCGTTTTTCTCGAAATCGAGCACCAGCAAAACGCCTGTGCTCGGTCGAACTGCAGGGTTCGCCCGTGCCCAGGAACTGGAGACAACACTTAGGAAATGATCAGCCTGCCGAATTGGATCACTCCCGTTAGCGTAGTGATATGCTCCCCAGAGCAATCCCGCTTGTAGCGCCCCCATTTGCCGGTCCAAATATTTTGGGTCGCGGACTAAAGGCGGATACGTCGCTTCATGAATTACACCCACGATCCCCTGACGTTTCATTGTGACGAAGTCGGGACGCATGAGGTCGTAGTGGGAGAGATTCACTACGTTCGTGGCTGAGAAGGCGCCCGCCGGAATCAAAAACAGAAAAGCAGCGCTGCGGAATATCGACGATTTCATCAGAGCGCGAATCGCGCGGAACATATCGAACAGATGTAATCTATTTTCAAGCGCAGTTTGCATTTGCGTCGAATTTCGCGCTAACGACCGAACTCAAGCGCACGCTGTCGTGGCATCGACGTCGGACACGTTATTCATGTTTCGGAAAAGTAGCCTCTCCTGTTTCGTCACAGATATCTCGAGCAGTTTTCCAGACATCACGAGGTAACGAACGATGTTTTGCAATGAAAAATCGTTTCCCGCTAACGCAGTGCGAAAATCGATCTCCGCTTCGCGCGGATATACGGCCGCCAGCGGCTCCGCACGATTGTCGATCTTCGCAACAACACCGCGGCCGGGTTCGATCGCGTCACACATCGAGCGAAGATAATTTTTGGTCATGAACGGCATATCGATCGCGAGCGCGAGAAGATGAGCAGTGTGAATTTTCTCCAGCGAAGCAGCAAGCCCGCTAAGCGGTCCGCATGATGGCGTAATGTCCGCGATGAACTGCACATCGGCAGGCCGCCATAATGGATCTGTTCTTGCCGATACGAAAATTTCTCTTGGTCGCAGTCTACGCAGTGTCTCGAGTTGGACTTCGCAGAGCGGTTTTCCCCGAAAAAGAAATGTGGCTTTATCCGCGCCCATGCGGCGCGATTCGCCACCCGCCAGCAGCACCGCACTAAAGGTCATTGTGTGGCCTCAAGCACGCGGGCGGCCGAGCGCAACAATCCATCAGTTAAAATCCTTGCGCGTAAACCACCGCGACCTTTCAGGAATTGCTGTGCACCCGGAGCGAACACGCTGTCCATCCAGTAGCATGGCCGGCACTCTTCTGTTCCGAGAAAACGAACGCCTTGCACCTCGAACTCCTGTCCAATCAACTCGTTCAGATCCACGCTGCGTGTGATCACGTTGCGTCGTGCCAAAGCGGGTGAGCAATCATGAATTTGCATCGCGCGGCAAAGTTCATCGAAAACTTCCAGCGAAAAGAATGTGATCTGACCTTTGTAATCGTCCTTGAAATCGAAGTATCGATCACCGCGAAGTCCATGACCCGCGACACATTCTATTTCGGATACTTCAATCGTCGGATGCGTATCCGGTTCGCGCCCGTGATGGCCAACAAAATTGTGTCCCGAGGAAATGAACAGGTGACAAACTTCCATCGCGGCCATGCTACCATTGAGACGCCTCAAACGACATGAAAGAAAGCGGCATCGGATCACAGAAGATTATCCGGCGAAAACGCGACGGTGAGCTCGAGTACTTGCCCGACGACCTGACGATCGAGCAACCGCTGGAGATTCGCGTTGGACGCAAGCCAATCGCCACGACGATGCGCACACCTGGTCACGATGAAGAACTCGCAGCCGGATTCTTACTTTCGGAGGGTATTGTGCATGCTCGCGATCAGATCGCGAGCGTTTCAGCGGGCAGCGACAATAGAGTCGTTGTACAGCTTAGAGGCGGCGTGAAACCAAAGCTGAATTCGACGAAACGTTTTGGAACGATCTCCAGCAGTTGTGGGCTGTGCGGCAAAACAAGCATTGAGGCGATCCGTCAAAATTTCTCCGCGATACGATCGGCTGATGTCAGAGTTGATATTGAAACACTGCTGTCGCTTCCCGAGACGTTGCGCACGGCGCAAAGTGATTTTGCGCGGACAGGCGGCATTCATGCCGCCGGAATTTTCGGCGTGGACGGAAAATTGAAAATTGCGCGCGAGGACATCGGGCGCCACAACGCAGTGGATAAGGCGGTCGGGCGCGCTTTTCTCGACGAGCTGTTACCATTGGAAACCCATCTTCTTCTAGTAAGCGGTCGCGCATCGTTTGAGATCATACAAAAGGCACTCGCCGCCGGAATTCCGATCGTGGCCGCTGTGTCGGCGCCTTCAAGTCTCGCGGTCGAACTGGCCCGCGACAGCAACCAGACACTCATAGGTTTTTTGCGGCCGCCGTCCTTCAACATTTACACGCATATCGAGCGCGTGATTTTTGTGTAGCGCGCTTACGACTTCTGCGAGGCAAAAACCGATTCCGGATCTCGACTCGAAATTTTTCC
>DATFXP010000081.1:0-11643 GCA_035315785.1 Candidatus Udaeobacter sp.
TGCAGTGCCGGCGGAGCCACCAGACCCCGAGAAAAAGCAGGACACCGAGCGAAGCTTGATAACCGTGTAGCGCAGGCAATGCTGGCCGACTAAACACGACAAGGATCAATGCAGCCGGCCCGACTAAACCATACCATACCCATGAACCTAACGTAGAAAGCTGGATGCATTCCGCCAGCGCCGGGTAGATTATCACAAAGCCGACTATGCCAGGCAGACAGACCAGGATGTAATTAAGGAACGATTGAATATCAAAGGGATAGATCGAAAACATTTGTGAGCCAAACAGGTAAAATAAATTTTGAAGCCGAATCCACACAAAATTAATTGGTGAAGTCCAAGCGGGTTCAGTACCGCCACTCGAGAAATTCTGCGTTACGAGATCGGACGGGATTTGCAGGACAAACTTTGTCCAAATTATCCAGGGCGCGAGAACCAGGGCCAGGACTAGAAAATAACGTCCTGCTGTTGAAAGGGGCGATTGTCCTCGCTTCCACTGAATCAGGTAGTAAAAGCCGGTGCAGCCCGCGAATACGAGGGCATATGGATGGGAGTGATAGGCCAGTGCCATTAAAGCGGCTACGAGAGCCGGACCGTGGCCAAGGCGAATCGAGGTCCATGCCAATAAAATAAAAAATCCAGCCAACGCCTTGGGCCAGGTATAGATAGTTTGAGCGATAAAGTACGGATTCGTGATATAAAGGAGTGTGCCCACTGGCAGGACGGAATTTGCGCCAAGACTGGAGCAAAAAATAAGCAACCCCAGGAGCATCAGTGCATTTAGAAACATACCAATCACCGCAAACTCTTCGAAGCCATTGCCCGCAGCAAACTTCCACACGTCAGGCCAATTCCGGCCAATGTATCGATACGTACCCAGACCGAGATGATCTCGCGGCGCATCCAAGGAAGCGAGAAACGGCATCGCAACAAGCGACATCAGGATCGTGCGATTACTAACCTCCTGGCCAGGCAGAATTGGCCTGTGCTTTTTAAACGAGACGCCGCGCAAGAAAAATTCCGCGACCGCAAAGGGAATAAAGTTATCGGCCGGCAGTGAAGTGAGATACTGAATCTTTACATTGGTGGTGTGAGCCTTCGAAATGTAGAGTCCATCTGGCAGGGATTCTGGAAATTGGATGTCGACGTGAAGTAGCGCCAAGCTTACGACAAGAAAACAGCCCCACAAAACTAAGGCGATTTTGACCGATCTGGAGAGTGGCAGACGAAGCTCCTGTAGGACGTGGCGCAGGAGGAAGTAAACCGTACTTACGAGAGTTAACGTGATTAGAATCGCGATGAATACCCAACGCGCTTTGGGAACGGCAGCGATGGTGAGCCCCACAAAAGCATGGGCGACAATCCCCGTAGCGGCACCATAGCCCACCAACTCTAACCCCCGCAGTTTCGTCAAGTAGTGTGTCAGCGCGACCCCATTTACCAAGATGGATATAACCACCCATATCAAAAGCAGGAATCCCGCGGTAAATGTCATCTGATGCTGCCGGCGATTGTCATATATCAAGTGGCCTTTTCAAGCTTGGACGAACGCTGATTGGCCGATGGCGTCGAGACAACGATTCTGAACGTGCGCCTAGCTCAGGCTAGCAGCTAGACTCACAGCCGGACCGTTCGGGTTTTCCTGTTTCTCAAGGACTTCAATGTTGCGATATCCACTACGCTTCAGTAACTCAAGCAACGAAGGAAGAGTAAGCCAAATGGACTTTGGCGATAGCCCGCTCAATGGTTCATTCAAACCGCCCTCTACGTATTCGCGCCCGTGCAGCCCATCGAACTCGATGGTGGCTTCATTTTCATTCGCATAAACCGTCCAAACAAAGAGGGATGGCGCCACAAGTGGCGCTTGCGAAATCAGCTTCCACGGCTCGGGCAAGTGATAAAGCAAACCGCAGCAGTACACAGCATCGAAATGGCCGAGGCTCAGTAAATCGAGCTGTTCAAGATTGGCCTGCTTAAATTGTACGTTTGAAACGCCAAGCAAGGAGCCAATGAATTTCGCTCTGTCGATGTTCCCGGCGCGTGCTTCGACCGCAAGAACTCGCTCGACGCCTTCGTGCCTGGCGAGTGTAAGGGTGTGGCCGCCTTCGAGCGATCCGAGCTCGAGAATAGTCCGGACACTGGGGAGCGCTCAAGAAACTGTTGGACCCGTCGGTCATCCGTGACTTGATAGTCGCCGCCGGTAGCGACCCCATCAATCACGAATTGTGTGATCCATGGGCCGCGTCGGGCGAACTCCGCAGCCAAGTCCATCGCCACTCAGGTTAATGGTTTTCAGAAGCCTCGCAAATTACGCGCCGCTTCCTGGAGCCGCGAAAATTCTGAGGCGATTTCGAACACGGTCAAAGTGTTTGCGCTCAGACAGTGCGGGACCAACTTCCACTATGGATTGGAATGTTTCGCCCAGTGCATGCAAGGCAATTCTCCACGATTGAACGCATTGCGATCATCGGCTAAACAACCCAAAATGGAACACCAACCGGCACGGTCCGAATACAAGAAGGTTTGGTCTGCCCTTTCCACCACTGAAGAGCAGGCGAAATTGCATGTAATCGGGGTGACGGAAGAAGCCGCTCTGGAAGCGACTGGGCAGGAAACTTTGAAGTTTCTCCAGGAGAGCGTCGGGATTGGAAAGGAGGATGTGGTTCTCGAAATCGGCTGCGGGATCGGGCGTGTGGGCAAGGTTGTGGCGCCGCTCTGCCAGAAATGGATCGGCTGCGACGTCGCCGCGAACATGCTCTCGCTGACCGCACAACGATTGAAGGATTTGCCGAATGTGGAGCTAGTTGAGATATCCGGGTATAATTTGAGCAGCGTTGTGGATGCTTCGGTGGACGTTGTTTATTGCACCGTCGTTTTCATGCACCTCGAACCTTGGGACCGATATAATTATGTTCTTGAGGCGTTTCGTGTTTTGCGACCGAACGGTCGAGTTTACGTCGACAATATTAATCTTTGCTCCGACGGCGGCTGGAAGGTGTTTGAGGACCATCGTGCGTTTTCACCGGCAAACCGGCCACCCCATATAACACACAACTCCACGCCGCAAGAGATCGAGACGTATCTAAGACGCGCGGGCTTTTCCGATGTACAGCTTCGCACCGATGACGACTGGGTTCGGGCTTCGGGAATAAAGGCTCCATGAGAGTGCGTCGAAAGCGGCCTGATCACACTGGGACTATCTTAGGACGAGGTATGGGGACCTGGCGCGGCTTCGTTTTCTCTCTAAAGTCTGCCCGCAATGGGGCCGCCATTCTACACACCACAAGATTTTGAGCCGAAGTTTTTCACGGGCGGCCCGACGAGATTCCATCTACCCTTTCTTTTTGATATCGTCCTAAGGGAGAAGCCGACGCTAATTGTTACGCTCGGCCTGGGGGATGCACAGGCGCATCTTGCCTTTTGTCAGGCGGTGACTGAGCAAAGTCTGTCAACCCCTTGCGTCGGTATACGACGGGCACGAGCGGACGAGGCGGCCAATGATGATCTGGCATGGCAAAGTGCGAAAAAAGCGACAGCAAAATTTTTTCCGGCTATATCGCAGCTGGTAGAAACGGATGCAGTCAAAGCGGGAGGCGATTTCGCGAATGGTTCGATCGAGGTCTTGCTGATTGATGACATCGATTCTGGTGAAAGCATGCGGCAGGAATTGGAGATTTGGCAGCCGAAATTGTCGGCCAATGCGCTGATCTTGCTGCACGGGACGAGCTTGAAGCGACAAGATAGCCTACAAAGCGCGTGGACAAATTTTGTTAGACAAAAAGCCTCGACGTATTTCGCTGAAGGAATTGGCCTGAGCGTAGCGACGGCCAAGTCTGCGGCAAAAGCATCGCCGTTTCGAACGGCACTTTTCAATGAGACAACAACCCTGGCAGAAGGGTATCGACTGATTGCCGAGCTAATAATGATGCGCGCGCGAACAAGAGAGGCCGAACGTCGCGCCGGGTTCTTCGAAGTACGCCAGACTTTATTTGACACGATTGTCGAGGATCGGACGAAAGCGCAGACAGTGATCGAGGACCAGGAACGCCGCCTCACGGATTTCAACCGCAAGTTGGAAGCGACCAATGCCGATCGCGCAGATGCACAGCAGGTCATGGAGCAGCAATTCGCCCAGATCCAGAAGATGCAGATCAAGTTGACGGAGCAAAAGCAGGCGATCACGACGGCAAAGGCGGCCTGTCGGAACAAAGGTCGATGCTTTGTCATCCCGAAAGAACCTAAACCGCAAAGATCTGTTGGAGAGCGTATCGCACGGGAACTCGCACGAATTCCGGGCAACTTAAGACGGATACTGCTGATGCCACCTGCACGCCCACCGGAAAAAAAAACAGCTCCGCTGAGGCCGAAAGAAAAAAATTACGCAGAGTGGATTACGCAACATGAACCCACCGACGAGGACTTGCAGAAGCAGCGACGCGAATCAAGTGCATGGCGTCGACTTCCGAAAATCTCTTTGTTGATTCCTCTGCTCGATCCGTCTGCGAAATTTCTTAACGAACTCTTCGCTTCAATCGTCGCGCAAACCTACGACAATTGGGAAGCGTGCGTGATTGACGGCGGCTCCAAGAAACGGGAGACGATTGAGTCGCTGCGGCGTTGGACGAAAACTGACGGGCGCATTCGCGTGGAACGATTTGAGATAAATCTCGGCATTTCGGAAAACACGAACAGAGCCTTGAGGATGGCGACTGGCGATTTCGTCGCGTTGGTTGATCATGACGATACGCTCGCGCCCTTCGCGCTTTATGAATTGGCCGCTGCAATCCGGCGGCGACCTGCAGCAGACATGTTTTATAGCGACGAAGATCGTCTCCGCGAATCGGGAGAACGGGCGAAACCGTTCTTCAAGCCTGAATGGAGTCCCGAGTTGCTTTACTCGTTCATGTATATCGGCCATTTGAGCGCCTATCGCCGAGAACTTGCGGTTGCCCTCGGCGGCTTCCGCAAGGAATTCGATCTCTCCCAGGACTACGATTTCGCTTTGCGTGCCACTGAGCGGGCACGAGAAATCGTCCACATTCCGTGCGTTCTCTATCACTGGCGCGAGCATGCCGCCTCGGGCGCGAGCGGCGGAAAACCCGAAGCGCGGAAAACGAATATCTCCGCTTTGGTCGATGCAGTGAAGCGGCGGGGATTGGACGCGGAAGTCTTGGAATATTCAACGGCCAACCGAGTACGCATGCGTTTGCGAAAAGCCTTGCGTGTTTCCGTTATCATCCCGACTGACTCGCTGATGTGGGCGGAGAAATGCGCGCGCGATTTACCAGCCGCCACTGAATACCAGGACACAGAGTTCATCATTGTGACCAACACTGGACTGATCGAGCAGCTCCGCACGTTAGCTGACTCGATTAGCGATAAGGTTCGCTTCGTCGCGTTCGATGCGCCTTTCAACTTTTCAGCAAAAGCTAACCTTGGGGCGCGAGCAGCAAGCGGCGAACTCCTAATTTTTCTGAATGATGATGTTGAAGTGAGACAGCGCGATTGGATTGAGAATGTCATCGAACCGCTGCAAAACCGAGAAGTCGGTGCGGTCGCACCGAAACTGCTTTACCCAACAGGCCAAATTCAACACGCCGGCTTGGTCACCGGGGTACGAGGACTGGTAGGCACGGCACTACATCAATGGCCGGGCGATTCGACGGATTACACAAATTTCGCACAATGCATGCGCACGGTTTCAGCACTGTCCGGGGCGTGTCTCGCGACGCGGCGCGCAGATTTCTTTGCAGTGGGCGGATTTGATGAAATCAACACTCCGATCGCCCATTCTGATCTCGATCTTTGTTTCAAGATCCGCGAAGGCGGCATGCGCTGCGTGTATACTCCGTTTGCGACCATGACCCACCATGGGCACACTTCGATTGGCGCGAAGGAGCAAACGCCGAAAGCGCCAACCGCTGACAGGCCTTCCCTTTTTCTTTTGCAACGTTGGGCGGCGTTCACTTGCCACGACCCTTATTATACCGACAATATGCGGGATTGGTTGTACCGCGATTCACCCGAGAGTCTCCGCCTGTTCGCGCGCAGGAATTCTGCTGGTAGAAATTCGCGGCGGAATTTATTGCTGGTTTCCCATGACCTAAGCCTAAGCGGCGCGCCGATCATCGTGTCGCACTTGGCAAAGTGGTGCAAGGAGCACGGGACCTTCGTAGTAGTGATGTCACCTGTAGATGGACCGTTGCGTGGAGTCTTGGTCGAAGCAGATATCCCGCTAATCCTCGATCCACTGCTGGCCACTGGCTATGAAGCATTCACGAAGTTTGGTTCTCAGTTGCCAGTAAGCAGCCACCGGTCATTCGTTAGATTCGCACGCGAGTTTGATTGCATCGTAGCCAACACCATCTTTGCGGCGCCGCTCATTCGCGACGTCCGCTTGGAAGGAATTCCGCATATTTGGTGGATTCATGAAGGTCTAGTCGGCAGTCATTTTCTAAGAAAATATTCCGTCCTCCCACTCGTTCTTGGACTCGCCGAGCTTATTATCACACCGGACAACGCGAGCAAGCGCGTCTATCAAGCTTTCGCGAGACGTCCCATTCACGTACTGCCTTACGGTATCCCAGATATTTCCCGGCGAACTGCAGCCGGAGGTGAACGGCCGGGCGGCTCTTTGCGTTTTCTGCTGCTCGGCACGATCGAGCATCGCAAAGGGCAGCAGACGCTATTCGAAGCGCTGCACCGCCTTCCGCCGGATGTGCTTGCCCGTAGTGAGTTTCTCATCGTCGGCCGACCCCACGATGCGAAGCTTACCGCGCAAATCAGAGCTGCAGCGGAGACTTCACCTCACATTCATGTTCGCGAGGCAGTCGCACATAGCGAGGCACTTGAGCTGATTCGGGAAGCGGACGTGATGCTATGCGCGTCATGGGACGAAACTGGCCCGTTGTGCTTGATCGAAGCAATGGCACTCGGCAAAGCTATTCTCAGTACCAGGGTTGGAGTCGTCGGGGAGAATCTCGTTGCGGAAGAGGAGGCATTGTTTGTGGAACCAGGGGACGCCGTTGGTTTTGCTACGGCTATCGAGCGTCTCGTTCGCGATTCTGAACTGCTGCGCAAGCTGTCGACAAATGCGCGCGACGCTTATGAGCAACATTTTGGTCTCGACGATTTCGGATCGGGATTCCTTGCGTTGCTGGAAGAAGCGACTTCTTTGAAAATGCGTCGCATAGAAAACGACACCGAGCAGATCATAACTCAAGCGCTGAGCGGATGAACCAGTTTTCCAAGTGAGAGAAAAAGATTCTGCAGAACCTTCCATTTCGTTACCCAAGCGATCACGCGGTTCAGAAATCGAATGGTGAGCGAACGTTCCTACGCCGCTTGGGTAAAGCAATTCGATACTGTCGGCGCACGCGAGCGCATCGTTGTTCGGCGAGATTTACGGTCCTTGCGCGAGCATCCCCTCATCTCCATCGTCATGCCCGTTTACAACCCCAATCTCGTGCACCTTTCGTCGGCAATAGATTCGGTTCGAGCGCAGATTTACGAGAATTGGCAGCTGTGTATTGCCGACGATGCGTCCACTGATGCCTCGGTTGCACCTATCTTAAAACAATACTCGACAGCTGATTCGCGGATCAAAGTGATGTTTCGTAAGCGAAATGGCCACATTGCAGCATGCTCAAATTCCGCGCTAGAACTGGCCACCGGTGAGTGGGTCGCACTGCTCGACCAAGATGATCTCCTAGCCGAGCATGCCCTCGCTGTTGTTGCTGCAACGATTGTGGAGGATCCGAAGGCAGGCCTTATTTACTCTGACGAGGATAAAATCGATCAAGCGGGGAAGCGTTGTTGTCCTTTCTTCAAACCCGACTGGAATCCGGAACTCTTATTAGGTCAAAATTATATCAATCATTTGGCCACTTATCGCTGCGCGCTTCTGAAGGAGATAGGGGGTTTTCGTGAAGGTTATGAAGGTTCACAGGATTACGATCTGGTACTGCGCTGTACTGAAAAACTTCAACCTACCCAGATCAAGCACATCCCGCGCGTGCTATACCACTGGCGCATGGTCGAAGGCAGCGCCGCCGCCGTGGCGAAGGCGAAACCATATGCTTCGCAAGCAGCGCGTCACGCAATCGCCGATCACTTGAAACGCAAGAGCGTGTCGGCAGACGTGGTTGCGTGTCCCGAAAATGAAGAATGGAATCGAGTTATCTACGATTTGCGGCCACCGTGGCCTCTCGTCTCCGTCATTGTGCCAACACGTGATAAAATGCCGCTTTTGCAAAGATGTCTTACGAGCATTCGCGAAAAGACGCACTATGCGCCGATTGAAATTGTGATTGTTGACAATGGATCTACCGGGCCGGAAACACTCACGCTTCTCCGCGATCTGGCCCAAGACGTGAACATTCGCATCTTGACTGATCCAGAAGAATTCAATTTCAGTCGCCTCATCAATCGTGGGGCGGAAGTCGCGCGTGGCGAAATTCTGGCGTTGGTGAATAATGACATCGAGACCGAGGAATCGGAGTGGTTGCGGGAGATGGTCAGTCACGCTGTTCGACCGGAAGTGGGCGCGGTCGGCGCGCGTTTATGGTATCCGGATGGAAGACTGCAACATGCAGGCGTGGTGCTTGGCCTCCACGGAGTCGCGAGTCATGCCTTTCAACGCTTTCCCCCGCAGCCTGTCGCGCCGATGAATCGGACATTCGCGTTGTCGCAAAACTATTCCGCGATTACGGCTGCCTGCATGGTAACGCGAAAGGTGATCTTCGATGATGTCGGTGGGTTTGATGAAAATTTGCCGCACAATTTCAACGATGTGGATTTTTGTCTGCGACTGCGCGAGCGGGGTCTGCAAATTGTCTGGACTCCCTATGCCAATCTGATCCATCGCGAATCTGCGTCGCGAGGACGTGACTCTGGCTCGGCGGAAAACGCACATCTCCCACGCGAGGCGACTTATATGCAGGAAAAATGGAGCGAACAACTCTGGCGCGATCCGTTTTATAGTCCGAACTTGTCGCATTCGCTTGCTTTCACTCCTGCCTGGCCGCCTCGCAATCCATCGTTGCGCGATAGTTTGAAGACCGAGAGCAAGGTTTTTACTGCCTACCGTTGGTGACCATATCAGACTTAGGCTAATCACTTTGATAGCACGTGCGCACTCGCGTGCTCGTGCGAGGAGAGGTACCATTCTTCGGCTATGGCTAATGCGAATATCGCCGCGCAGGCGGTGTCCTGTTCACGCGTAACCGTTTTTCTTTGCGATACCTCCCGGCCTGCGCGGCTATCTGTCACGAGCAACACGCCATGCTAATGCTTGTCCACCACCGCAAACAAGTGTGCGTGGAGCGCGATGCCGTCTCGTGTCCTCAACGGATGGTCAGCGTACGAAAAAACCTCTACGCCTGAGAAATGTGGAAAAAGAAGCTCGCGGAGACTCGTGCGGGTGAAAAAATTTTTGTGGTCGCCCTCCAGCATATGCCAGGGCACAGTTTCCCAATCTTTGAGATAAGGAATGACCTCCATGTTCGGGACTGAGAAAAGCGCTCTATGGCGAACGATGCGCGAGATCTCTTTCAGAAATGGCTTCGGATGCTCAATATGCTCAAGCACCTCGATGCAGATAGCTTCATCGAACTCCTCGTCAGTGCAGGGAAACCGCTCGGTCCCTCGTGTGGCGTGCCGAAATGGCAACCCGCTCTGCTCCAGCAATTGTAAGCAGTCTGGATTCACTTCCAAGCCTGTCCACTGATGTCCCGCCGTCATCAGCGGCGGCCCATAGACGCCTGCTCCGCATCCCACGTCTAAGACAGAACCGCGGGGTGATAGATAGTCGAGAATGAGATGCAACACCTCGACCCCGGGTTCCAACACCGGCGGTCCGGAGCCATAAATATTTTCTCGGTGAAGCACTCTGCTTTGCGTCGGGAAAACCACTTCACCGAAATGACGTTTGTGGAGACCAGCTGGAACGAGGTGCACAGACACCTCTCCAATTGAATATTCGGCGGCATCGCCACTCCATGACGCGGTCAATTCGATCTTGGTGTCGCGTGACGCCTCGTCGCATCCAGGCGCGCGAGCTAGAAAACGAAATGCAGTAGGCACATCGTGCGCTAGGGACAGAAAGTCCGAGACATCTGGACGCGCAAACAGGACTCTTGTCTCCCCGATGGGAGCGCCCTCCAGCCACGCGCGCACGCGACAGGCTCCTGGAGTGCGTCCCTCGGAGAAGATCCATCCCGCAATCGAGATACATTCGTCATACACCGCTTGGTCAGGCCGGGGAGCATCAATGCATTTCTGGATCTCCATGACCGTATCGAATCGTGTAATCCTGTCGTTAGGAATGTTCACTCTGGATTACAAGCTTCGCTCGGCCAACCTAAGTGTCCACTAGGCGGCAGGACACAAATTGTGTGTTTGAATCTAGATGACCTTAGATCGTCACGAGCTGCGCGCTTCATCTAAGGAGAAATCGGCACGCTCGCTGGAAAGATTCGGGTTGTAGTAAGGATCTCGGTCTAAAACGTCGGACCAGCGCTGGCGCATGATTACTTCTGCGCTGGCATCGACCCCTTTGGGTGGCGAGGGATCCCAGCAAAGCTTTGCCAGAGGCGTGTAAACAATCAGGTATCCCGCGTCTCGCATTTTCAGGCAAAGATCGACATCGGCGAGCGCGCCTGACAGCTGTTCATCGAATCCTCTTATTTGTTGAAACACTTCGCGGCGCACCAACAGGCACGCGCCGGAGACGGCGCTGTAATTGCGGGTCATCTGCAACTGACGGTTCACACCAGGATGCTCCGCCGGGAAACCGCGAAAAGCAGACTGCGCGATTCCATTGACGCCCAGAACAAACCCAGCATGCTCGATAGTATCGTCCGGATTGATCAGTCGCGGACCGACTGCGCCAGTCTCGGGACGCTGCACATACTCAGCCATGATTGTGAGCCAGTCCGGAACGATCGCTTCCACGTTGTCGTCGAGGAAAAGAAGCCATGGGCCGTCGGTTTGCGCGACGGCATAATTTTTCGCGGCGGAATCGTTCACAGCGTCTGCGAAATGCAGCACACGATGCGAGAAGTTTGTGGCAGCCTCAGCGATTTTGTCACGCTGGCCTATTTGAACGATCACTATTTCGTAATTCGGATAGCTCGTCCTGCTGACCAGGCTTTCGAGACATCGCTCAAGCGAACTCGAACCGAGGGAACTCGGAATGATAACGGAGATTTTTTTGACTTCGCGCAGGTCGCGTCTCACATAAAATGCGTGGGTCCGCCAGTCCACGGCGACATGGGCCTTCTCACCTCGGCGTTTCAGGTGAGCTTCAATTGCGCGCCAGGAGGCCTCGAGCTGTCCTGGTTTTTGGCGAACATCGCTCGCGCTGGAATTCTCGCTCCGCCGCCAGTGGTATAGCACACGTGGAATATGATGGATTCGCTCGGTTCGCTCGCTGATGCGCAGGAGAAGATCGTAATCTTGTGAGCCGTCAAACTCCGATTGGAATCCCCCAACCTCTCGCATAAGATCCCGGCGCAAAAAGATCATGTGACACAAATAATTGCAGGATAGAAAGAAGTCCGGTGACCAATCCGGTTTCAGAATTGGTGATTCAAACCCCTGATCCGTAAGTTTGTCTTCATCCGAGTAAATCAGATCGAGTTC
>DATFXP010000082.1:0-5456 GCA_035315785.1 Candidatus Udaeobacter sp.
ACCCGCGTGAGTACGTGCCTTCGATATCGCGTTCGAAGGTCGTGGAGAGATAAATGGGCGCTGCCACCGCGCCGGTTGCGGGATCCACCTCGTGTCCTGCGTGAACGGCCACAGTTTCGATTTTCATTTGTGGACATTAGCTACGTTCAGGCACGCTTGTCGATCTTTAGGGTGCACTCGACAGACCAAAGTTTCCCAGTTGACGACGCCACGTGCCCAGCGCAAATAGCAGGTTTCCCATGGACACCCAGAGTTCCGCTGATGCATCGACGCACACGATTTATGACGACGAAGTCTTTCAGATGGCTTGCGAGCAATTTCGCGTCATCGCCGACTACCTGAACATCGACAAAAGCGATCGCGAATGGGCGACGTATCCCAAACGGGCGATCGCGGTGACGCTCCCAGTGCACATGGACGACGGGAGCACCATGGCCTTTCAAGGTTACCGGGTGCAACATCACATCGCCCTGGGGCCGACCAAGGGCGGCACCCGGTTCGCCCCTTCGCTTTCAATGGGCGAAACGGCGGCGCTGGCGATGTGGATGAGTTGGAAATGCGCGCTTGCGCAGTTGCCTTACGGTGGCGCCAAAGGCGGCGTAGCGGTTGATCCCACGAAAATATCGCGGACGGAGCTCGAGGCCGTGTCACGCCGTTACATGCAGGAAATGATTCCATTTGTTGGTCCGCACACCGACATCATGGGCCCGGATATGGGCACCAACGAACAGGTTATGGCGTGGTTCATGGACACCTACTCAGTCTACATGGGTTACGCCGTGAACGAAATTGTTACTGGCAAGCCGGTCGCCATCGGCGGGACCGAAGGCCGGCGTGAAGCCACCGGGCGCGGTGTGGTGTATCTCGTCGAGCGCGCCATGAACATGCTGAAGATGGATCCGGAAAAGTGCACCGCGATCGTGCAGGGATTTGGCAACGTCGGGTCGGTCGCAGCTTTATCGCTAGCCTACAAGAGCGGCGTCAAAGTTGTCGGGATCAGCGATCACACTGCTGCGATTTACAATCCGAAAGGGATTGACGTTAAATCCGCCGAACAACACATGATCAAGAAAGGTAACCTGCGCGCGTTCGCGCAGGATGATCATGTGAACCCTAACGAGTTTCTGACACTGCCCTGCGACATTCTTGCTCCATGCGCGGTGGATCGCGTGATTACCGGAAAAAATGCAGGTCAACTCAAATGCCGCATTCTTGCCGAAGGCGCCAACGGTCCCACCACGCCTGACGCAGATCTGGTTCTCGACCAGCGCTGGGATGAAGTTTTCGTGATCCCGGACATTCTTTGTAACGCCGGTGGCGTCATCGTCTCGTACTTTGAATGGGTGCAGGGTCTCCAGGCGTTTCTGTGGTCGGAAAGCGAGGTGACTGACAAACTTTTCCGCATTCTCGAGCATTCGTTTGCTCAGGTAATCAGACGCGCGAAGGATCATAAGGTGTCGCATCGCACAGCCGCGATGGCGATCGGCGTTGAACGCGTGATCAGAGCCAAACAAGTGCGCGGCTTGTTCCCATGAGCGGTTGTTTTCCAAAATTTCCGCCTCTCCCTCGGGAAAGGGGAGAGGATTGAGGTGAGGGGATCGAAGTCGCTGGTGCTGGCAAGAAAACCCTCACCCTAACCCTCTCCCTTACAAAGGGAGTACGATGAAGTTTTCGCATACAGAGGAAAACCGTGACGGTCGGCATCTGGATGTTCTTACTGGCGAGGAGGATGGTCTTCGCATCATCGTGTCGCGTCTCGGCGCGGAACTGATCAGCATGGCGCGAATCAATGAAGCCGGGAACTGGGTCGGTTTCCTTTATCGTGACGCCGATCTATCGGTGCCGGATCGGAGCTGGGCAAATCACGCCACGGTCATGGGCTATTATCTTCATCGGCTGAAGAATGGCCGCAGTCTTTATCGTGGACATGAGATCAAAGGCGGTAACCACGGATTCCTTCGTACGAAAACATGGCATCTCGCCGGCTCTTCCACCGAGGGGAGCGGTGCTTCGTTGAAATATCAGATTACTCCCGATGATTTTTCTTCGACCGAATATCCACTAAAGGTGAGCGTAAATCTCACTTATCAGATCGACGCTAATAGCGTAGGTGTGCTCTTCGAGTTTCGAAACCATGAACCGGAATTGACGGCGCACGTATCGTTTGGATTGCATCCAGGTTTCGGCGCCACTTCATTCGAGAACTTCCATCTGCAGATGCCGCGGGGTTTTTACCGCCGATATTTTTCTCCGGGCAATTTTCTGTCAGGCGAAACGCGTGACATCGAATTTCCCGGTGGTGAAATGCCGTTTTCAAAAAGCGAATTGCCCGGTTCGGTCATTCTCGAACTGGTGAACGTTCCACGGCCGCAATTTTCCTTTGTGGATCCGGAGAGCGGACGCTGGGTGATATTGAATCTGGCCGGTGTTCCATACATCACCTTATGGTCGGATGGCGGCCCGTTTTTGTGCGTCGAGCCATGCTGGGGTTTGACCGATGATCACGAGCAGCGGCCGTTCGAGAAGAAACGAGGAATTCAAACCATTCCGCCCGGCGGCGAATTACGCGCCTCGTTTAGCATGATACCGCAATTTGCGTCGTGCGATTAGCCAGATAACACAGCGCGTTTTCTGATGCCAGCCGCTTCGCTTCGCGTTCTTCTTGACCAGGCAATTGATTACGCAGGAATGTTCCCGCCCTGCGCTCTGGCACTCGAGCCCGCGCTGCGGAACCAGGCGAGCTACGTGCGTTCGCCAGAAACGTGGATGCTAAACGGATTCGTTTTGCCGGTCGCAGAATTGGATGCCGCAACGCAATTCTTTTCAGAGTTCGATTCTCAGCATCCGCTCCGCGTGGCGGCGCTCGGACCGAAAACCACGGAATCGGATGCTTTTCTCGATGGGATCGCGAACGCGGCCGCAGCGATTCGTTTATTCTCGAGATACGACAGCGATATTGTTTCGATCAGTCATCTCGAAATGTTTTTACCGGATGATATGG
Source organism: Candidatus Udaeobacter sp. (assembly GCA_035315785.1). Lineage (GTDB taxonomy): Bacteria > Verrucomicrobiota > Verrucomicrobiia > Chthoniobacterales > UBA10450 > Udaeobacter. The sequence continues at coordinate 3,002 of DATFXP010000082.1, forward strand.
ATTCTGCTTCTCTAAAAGAAGCGAGCGTGATCGCGGGTGAGTTGCCAGTGTTCTGGGAAGCGCCACCGGCGAGAGCAGAGCAAACCATTGCATTGATTGCCGGGCACAACTCTGACGAAAGCACGGGAACATTCGGTTACAAATTGCGAACCGGTGGAGTGACCGCTGATGCATTTCCAACGTCGGCGCAGATCGCGCGCGCACTGGTAGCGGCTGCTGCGAATCAGCTACCGATGAAGTTTACGGCCGGGCTGCACCATCCAATCAAGCAATTTCGCGATGAAGTGAAAACGAAGATGCACGGATTTCTCAATGTGCTAGGAGCAGCAGTGCTTGCGGCGGAGCATCGGTGGAACGCCGATCAAACAGTGACGATGCTCGACGACGAAGATCCGCGCTCGTTTTCGTTTACTGACGATTTCTTCGCGTGGCGCGACTGCAAAATCGATACGGAACGTCTGCAACACCGACGCAAATTCCTGAGATCTTTCGGCAGTTGCAGCTTTGATGAGCCACGCGACGATTTGCGCGCGCTCAATTTGTTGTAGGGTACGGACAGCGCGCTGCGCTGTCCGGACGCTGCAGCGCGGCGTCCCGACCATGCCACTGAAATCATTCATCGATGTTTCGCCTGATTCGCATTTCCCGATACAAAATCTTCCCTTTGGAATTTTTCAGCCAAAGGGAGGCAAACCGCGCGCCGGAGTCGCCATCGGCGATTTTGTTGCCGATCTTTCTGTCCTCGAAGATCTCGGTCATTTCCGCTCACCGGAATTTCACGGCCGAAAAGTCTTTTCAGAAGATTCATTGAATGCGTTTCTTGCGCTTGGTCGTCCGGCATGGTGCAAGGCCCGTGCAGTCCTTGAACGCCTTCTCTCATCCAAAACGCCAATTCTCCGTGACAATGCGAGGCTGCGAGCGCGACTTTTTCATGCGCAGACGAATGTCACCATGAAATTGCCGGTGCGCATTGGGAATTACACCGATTTCTATTCGTCGTATCATCACGCGCATAATGTCGGCACGATGCTGCGTGGTCCTGAGAACGCACTGATGCCGAACTGGAAATGGTTGCCGGTCGCTTATCATGGCCGCGCCAGTTCTGTCATCGCCAGTGGGACAGATGTGCGCCGGCCAAGCGGACAGACCAAGGCGCCGGATGCAGCAACACCGACGTTCGGTCCGACCAAGAGTCTCGATTACGAATTGGAAATGGCGTTTCTCATCGGACCAGGCAACTCGTTAGGCGAGTCAGTGCCGATTGGTCGCGCGACCGATCACATTTTCGGACTGGTCCTGATGAACGACTGGAGTGCACGCGACATTCAGGCGTGGGAGTATCAACCGCTGGGCCCGTTCCTGGCAAAGAACTTTGCGACGAGCATTTCGCCATGGGTGGTGACGCTCGAAGCGCTCGAAGCATTCAGGAAACCGCTCCCACGGCAGGATCCAAGGCCGCTTCCGTATTTGCGCGCAAAAGATGATTTTACGTTCGACATCCAGCTCGAAGCAGAGCTCCAAACATCATCGATGCGCGCGCCGCATGTGATCACGCGCACGAATTTCCAAAATCTTTACTGGAGCATTTCGCAGCAGCTAGCTCATCACACAGTGACCGGCTGCAATCTTGAACCAGGCGATTTACTCGCAAGCGGCACTATCAGCGGAGCAACGGAAGAATCGCGCGGCTGCATGCTGGAATTGACCTGGCGCGGCGCAAATCCGCTCAAGCTGCCAAACGGCGAGACACGTAAATGGCTCGAGGACGGCGATCGCCTAACGATCACCGGCTGGTGCCGGGGCGATGGTTACCGCGTTGGTTTCGGTGAAGTGACTGGGCGTATTTTGCCGGCAGCGTGATTTCGATCCGGTTGTCTATTTACTCCCGGGCTTAACGGCGGGGATTTTGGCGAGATCGGGCGGGAGTTTGTCGGCGGGAAAGTTCTCAACGTTCATCTCGACCAGGCTCACAAACGGACAGCCGAACTCCGGTTTGCTTGCACCGCTTCGATCCACGATCACGCCGACTGCCGAGACGATGCCACCATGCCTTCGCACAATATCGATTGTCTCCTGCACGCGTCCTCCGCGGGTGACCACGTCTTCCAGGACAACGAATTTTTCGTCAGGTGAAATTTGAAAGCCGCGGCGCAAAACCAGTTTGCCTTCCTCTTTCTCTACAAAAATGTGGCGTTTGCCTAACGATCGCCCGACCTCCTGGCCAACAATGATTCCACCGAGGGCAGGGGAGATAACTGCGTCGCATTCAAATTGTCTGACTTTATCGGCGAGCCAGCCGCACACCGTTGCGGCGATCTCAGTATGCTGAAGAAGGATCGCGCATTGGAAATACTCACGGCTGTGCAGACCCGAACGCAATACGAAGTGTCCGTCTAGCAACGCGCCGGTTTTGCGAAAAAGTGCAAGAATATCTTCGCTCATTTTCTTGTATGGC
>DATFXP010000083.1:0-3802 GCA_035315785.1 Candidatus Udaeobacter sp.
TTCACTCAAACTCGAGGATGATTTTGCCGCTGCGCTGACCTTGCGCGGCACGTGCGACCGCAGCTTTGACTTCGCTAAGCGGATAACCTTTTTCGATTTTCGTTTTTAGAAGACCGTGCCGGGCCATGTCGAAAAGCGGTCGAAACGTTTCCATGCGCTCGGCCGGAGTGGCGTTGTCGTACCATTTGTTGATCCAGATGCCGCGAAATCGCAGGTCTTTGAAAATGAGAAGGCCGGTCGGAATTTTGAGCGGCTGCAAGCTCATCGCGCCAAAGCTCACGAGTGTGCCCCCAGGCGCGAGACAATTGGCGAGACGCAGGGCACTATCGCCGCCGACGGAATTCAAACCTAATCGAATTGGGGCACCGCCTGTGGCGTCCTTCACTTCCTGGCGAAGATTGTCGCCATCGACCAGCACGACATCACCGCCTTCTGCGCGCAATTCATCAATTAGTTCCGCGCGTCGAACGACGTTCGCGGTTTTATAACCGAGTTCTTGCGCGATTTGAATCACGTGGCGACCTGCCGCCGAGTTTGCTGCGTTTTGAATCAGCCAATCGCCTTTCTGCAAATCGACATAGTCATGCAGCAATCGCCATGCGGTTAGTGGATTGATTTTTAACATTGCCGCCTGAACTGGCTCAATTCCGTTGGGTACAACGACAAGATCTTCGGCTCTTACTGCGACCGCATCCCGCCATGTGCCGATGTTATGTGGCAGAATCACCAGCGCGCCGCTCGTTAGGCCTTTTACTCCTGCTCCTAGCTCAGTAACAACGCCCGCACCTTCGAACCCGGGCGTCGCTGGGAGTTCCGCGCGTACTGGGTATTTTCCTTCGATTTGATTTAAATCAGCCGGATTGATAGGCGCCGCGAGCATTTTAACCACCGTTTCATCTGCGGCTAGCGTCGGCCAGGGACGCGTTTCGACGTGCAACACATCCGCCGGATTTCCGTGCTTTTCGTAAACGGCTGCGTCTATAGTTTTGTTCATCATGGCATTGCTCCCGGATCCTCACGCCTCCGCAACAAATCTGCAAACGCGCGGAGTTGAGAATCGAACGGGATCCTCGATGTCGCGAACCGGTGCGCGTGTGGCGCTGCTTGGCCTTGTGATAAACGTGGTGCTTGCGTCCGTTAAGATCGTCGCTGGCGTTGTTGGTCACGCCTACGTCCTGATTGCCGACGGAATGGAGTCCGCGCTCGACGTGGCCGGCTCTGCAGTTATCTGGGGCGGATTAACCGTAGCGGCACGACCTCCAGACAGAACGCACCCATACGGCCACGGCAAAGCTGAGCCGATAGCTGCGCTGGTTGTTGCGATCTGCGTGCTGGCAGCTGCGATTGGTCTCGCGATCGCAAGTGTCCGGGAAATTCTAACGCCGCATCACGGACCCGCGCCATTTACGCTCGCCATTCTTGTCGTAGTGATCGTGATCAAGGAATTTCTGTTCCGGTACGTGAATCGGATCGGCCGGCACCTCGAGAGCACTGCTGTGAAAACCGATGCCTGGCATCACCGCAGCGATGCGCTCACTTCTGCGGCTGCATTCATTGGCATTTCACTTGCCCTCCTTGGTGGCGAGCGATGGCGAAGTGCCGACGATTGGGCAGCGCTGTTTGCCTGTGCAGTAATCGCCACAAACGGTGTTCGTTTGGCGTTGCCGGCGTTCCAGGAAATCATGGACACCGCGCCGGCTGGCAAATTCGTCGGATCGATTCTTGCCGTTGCCAGCTCAGTTCCTGGTGTTGTCGAGGTGGAAAAATGTTATGCCCGCAAGATGGGCTTGGATTATTACGTCGATCTACATGTCGGCGTGGACGGAAACATTTCCGTGCACGAAGGGCACGAGATCGCTCATCGAGTGAAAAGCGCGATCCAGCAAAGCAACTCCCGCATCGCAGATGTACTCGTGCACATCGAGCCGGCTGCATAGGCGCCTGTCCTTCGTCGATGTGGCTTCACCGTGCTAAATCGGCAGTGCTAATGAGAGACTGGCGTAGGGCTAGAATTCGATCGTGCGAGCAATTTCGACCAGCGCATTCGTTAAAATTCTCCGTGCACGCGCAATTCTTTTCGCGAACTGAATCAGACCTGGAATGCGCTTCGGATTGGTCAGGAAAAATTTGGCGAGCGCGGCGAAGTGAGTTCGCTGTTGTTGGATATCGAACAGGACGCTCGGCGGAGCAGGGAATGGCTGTGTTGGCGTGTCTGTAATGACACGCAACGCGAGAAGCGGAATACGGTGGATCGCGCAGGCCCGGGCAATGAATTCTGTTTCCATGTCGACCGCCGAGGCTCCCGAGTCGCGCGCTATTTTTTCTCGTTCCTCGCTGGAATCGATCAACGCAGGCACCGTTAACATGTTAGCTGCATAAATTGACACGTTTGAAAGGGATGACTCGGCTTGTTTTCCGTCGAGTGTCGAAAAATTTTTCGCAAACAAAAGGTCGTTAACCTGCAGTTCACGGTTCAGTGATCCTGCAAATCCAGCGCTAATCAAAAAATCGAACTGCTGATTTTCGAGAAACTTCCCTATGCGTTGCCTGCAGCTGTTTTCACCGACACCCGTGTGAATGACTTCGATTAAACGATGGTCGATCGTGCCGTTAACGATGCTGAGCCCATTGCGATTAGCGTGAGATCTATTTCCGAGCCGGCGCAAGAATTCCGAGCTCTCGGCCGGTAAGGCGAACGTCACTGCAATCATTGTTGTTTTGAGGTCGCCTCAGCGATCTGCACAACGAAGCTCTTTTTCTCACCTGTAGCCGGAGTCGGCTTGTCCGCCGTAGCCTCGGCGAAGGCGGATGATCCCGGGGTCCCACCTCCCTGAATGGATGCCACCGCAGCGCGAAATTCAGATTCCCGATTTGCCGGAAGATCGACCAGAATGCTTACGCGTCCCACGTCGGGAACTCCTTTCGTAGCGGCTCCACCGAGCCGGGAAACAACCGCAACCACCTTATCCGCGACGCTATCAAGTTTACCGGTCTCGGCCGGAATTGTGATTTCGCTTACGCCGAAAGCATTGGGCGCTGGTGTGAGCGTCGCCGCGCTCTCGATCGACTTCGCGATCTGCGCCCGCATCTGAGCTTCAAGCAGCGGGCGGTTCGGATTCTTACTTTCGTGCCTGAAGATGAAATAGAGACCGATTCCGACGTTTACAAGCATAAGAACCATGAACGCGACCCCAATGCGGATTGCCATGGTGCGGCCCTGTGGTGAAACGTCGGGTGGCGCTGGTATCACCACCTCGTGAGAATCGCCGCGCATTCCGGCATGAATCTGTCGTGCTACAGCGAATTCGCGTTGCAATTGCTTGTCCGACATTAATTGCTCTTCCAGGACATCACGCTCCTTCGGTGACAATCGACCTTCCAGATAATCAAAAAGCTTGTCCGGGTTCATCATTTCGCGAATTGCAGGGTGTTTCTGTGAATCCAGAATCTTTTCGGGATTGGCACAGACGCCCTACAAACATCGGCGAAGGTTCACGCGAGAGCTCGTAATGCGCAACGCCGGAGTACATATAAGCCAAGCACTGGCTACACCCCATTTGCCCTTTCCTCTAGGGCGGAGGGGCAATAGAATCGCTTTGTGGCCGATGACGATCAATCAAAGGGCCGGCGTCACCGGTATGTCTGGCGACGGCGGGTGATGATAGGTCTTGCAATATGCGTAGGACTCCTGATCATTTTTCATCGGCCAATTTTGTTAGCCACCATCCGGCACTTCGCGATTCGCTACGCTACAAAAGAGAACCTACGGATCGATTTCCGTCTCGAAGGCGATCCATTCAGC
>DATFXP010000084.1:0-4179 GCA_035315785.1 Candidatus Udaeobacter sp.
GCTGAAGCATTCACTTAATTCGATCGTGGGTTGCACCATCAAAATCGGACATGGATCCTGATCAATCAGATATCCAATCGCATTGAGAAGACAGTCGGTGATGCCCATCTGACTCGCCTTCTGTATCGCAATCCGCGGTACTTCCGAATTGGAAATTGCATCCATGATTTCTCGTTCATACGGCGCCTTTGCTGTGATCCACTGGCCCGGCTCAGCACTGGATTCACTCGACAAGATCCGGTAACGATCAGCCCATTCACTCAGAGTGAGTCTCGGCGGCGGGCGCCATAATGACCAAGCTTCGTCTGCGATTGCAGACGTTGTCTTGAGCTGAGCAACATCACTCTCCATTGGATCGATGTGTCTTTAAAAATTCCCGATTCTGTTTTGCGAAATCTTTTTGTGTTAAGCCGGCGACATCTTCCAAGGCCGCCGTGATTTCATTGTAAAGAGCATTGTAAATTCGCTTTTGATCGGCCTCTCCGACCAGATGCGGCGCAAGGCGTGTAGGCACAGCCAACAGGCGTTTCCGACTTGCTCCGATCCTGGCGGGCGACACAAACAACACGGCGTCGCTTGTGTGGAGCTCGTTCTTGAAAAGCTTTACTCTAGTTCTGCCCGCTCAGCGTCAGCTAATGCTTTACGTAGTTTCGCCGCGCGAAGAGCTGCTTCGTCTGGATTGTTTGCGATAACGTCGCGAAGATGATCAACGTAAGCAGGGATTATTTTTCCCAAGATAAAACAGCCACGGCGCGAGCGCTGGATGGTTCCGGCTTTTGCTGCTCTTGGACGCTTCGTGCGTCCATGTGCAGCAATACCGCCACGTCATTCGTCGAGATCTTATCGCGTAGACAAGAACGAATCTTTTTCGCCGACATTTCCTCTAGCTTTATCACACAACGACGCCGACAGCCAAATCGTGCACGCAGAATCCGGTTATTTTTCGTGGCTCACTGCAGCCGCAAAGGCGAGAGCCCATTCGCAGGACCCGCTCAATGATTTACGAAGCTGAAGCCGGCCGATTGAATTCCGACGGCCTAACGCTCATTTCTCCTCGAACACTGCATAAGTGCGCCCCACGTCACCATTGCCGACGTACACACCGGCAAGCGCAACCTGTTTTGCTTTATCCTTTGGATATCGCGGCCAATGTAGTGACAACACGCCGACCTTGCCGCTAGGTGGCAGGACTTCAATCGCATTGCGAATGATCGTGTTGACGTTCGGAAAACTTTTCTCCGACCCGGGGAATATTCTGCCCAGTCTTCGGAATACGGTGGATCAGCGGGAATCGCCTTAATGTCTGGGATACCGCTCTAACGCACGCTTGTAATCAGCGAGCTCGTTGGCATCGCCTACGATGTCAGGAGTGAAAGGTGCATCCAGATCGAATGTCACATCGTTTGGTCCAAATCCTTCGTACGGACATTCCCTTACTTTCCCGGAGCACACATGCAACACGCGACCGGTGCAATCCACACCGAGCAGGTTTCGAGCGCGCTTCAGAAACCCAGACGGGTAGGCGCCGAAGAATTTGACCTTAGATCTTGCCAGGATCTAGGTGTCTGTAATTGGTCGATAACTCACGGCTTTTTCTTTGCCCGGCTGATGTAGTTCGCGCGGTAGTGGCGCAATTGCCCTTGCTTGAGCTCGAACAGACGTTCGATGTGTTGAATGCCCGGTTGCTGTATGCCGGCTGCCCGTCTCCGGTCGAACCGCTCCGAGTCCGTAAACATCTGTGGCGCTTGTTAGCTGCTCGTTATGACCGCTCGCCTGTTCAGGCGCCATGTAACTCGGCGTTTCCAACACGTCCATCGTGTTAGTAACAATGCTTTTTGTTTCCAGCAGTCGGGCCAATCCGAAATCGGTAAGATGCGGTTCGCCTTTGGCATCGACCAGAATGTTGCCCGGCTTAATGTCGCGGTGCAGGATCCCGTGCTCATGCGCGTAGTGAACCGTACGCGCCAGTTTCGCAATGAGTTCCGCTGCATTTCGGATCGAGATCGGCGTGCGCTTTGTCACTTCATCGAGTTGTCCGCCGTCGATGAACTTCATGCTGAAGCAGCAGGAACCCTCGCGTTCGCCGACTTCGTAAATGGGAACAATCCATGGATGATCCAGGTTAGCTGCCGACTCGGCTTCCCGACGAAAGCGCTTCAGGTGCGCCGGTGTGGCCATTGCCCAAGGCCAATGACTTTTAATGGCACCGTTCGGTTGAGACTTTTCTGGTGTGCGCGATAAACTACGCCCTGGCCGCCTCGACCAATTTCCTCCAGTAATTCGTAGTCACCAAAGTCGATCACCATTCGTGCCGAGCGAGAAGCGCTACTCTCGCGTGGCGCTACTTGCGGCTTGGTCACCCAGTCAGATTCCTCCTGCGGGAGCAGGTCGAGAGCTGTCTCCACAAGGCAGGCTGGACAAAATCCTCGCGGCGCATCAGCGAAGATTTTTGCTCCGCACTTTCCGCAAACGCTGGAGACGATTTTCACAAACTCACTAATTCACACCAATGATCCGATGGTTGACTTAAGCCTTACAAATTTTGTGACGATTCGTGCAATTCGTGTCTTTACGCCCGCAAAACCGCGATTAAATGCCGCAGCTCGTCCTCGATGTCGTCGGGCACGGCTACAGTATGAGCAGTCACCTCTCGAAACAGCGATCGATACCGTTGTCGAAACCGATGGAACGCCTGTTTTACAGCGTTCTCAGTCATTCCTAATTGAGTGGCAATGTCCGCCTGCGACAGGTGGTCAGGTTCGTCCACAAGCAATTTCTCAAATCGCTCAAACACCTGCCCGCTATTCGCCCTGCGGTATTCTTCCTCCAAACGCGAGAGCACTTGTTCCAGCACGGTTAGTGCCCAACGACGTTCGTAAATTTGGTCGGCTGTCAACGTGTCAGCAGGTTCCACAATGACGCCCTCTTTGTCGCGCAGCTCTTCCAAAGATAACACTCGCTGGCCACGACCTCGCTTAATGGTCATCGCACGGCTTCGCTCATCAGCGAGGAAATTTTTGAGCGAAACCAGCAGATACGAACGCAGCCGCCCTTTTTCTTTGCGAACCGTATCCAGACCTTTGCGCCCCAGCAGGAGCGCGAAAAAGGCTTGCGTGAGATCCTCCGCATCCTCTGGCCCCACGCCTTGTTGCCTGACAAAGCTGTAAATGGGTCGCCAATACGTGCGACAGAGTATTTCCAGTGCTCTCTGTGCAGCCGGCGTTTCGCCTTGCGCCTCCAATACTACGCTCCAATGGGTTGTCGTAAACGATGCCGCGGCATGTCGTCCGGCAGCTGCCGAACCCACCGCGGTCAATGAGGACACCTCATCCTCAGCAGCGCTCACGCTGCGATTCAAGTAAAAACTAGCGCGAAAAGCAAGCCTGCTGAAATTTTGGGCTCCCCGTACTGCGATTTTTTGACGATTCCTGAACCGGGCACGGGCGCCTGAGTCGTCTAGATCAGACCATTCAGGAACCGCTGGCGCACGGGGTGTTGCTTTCGTTAGGGCAGACGATTTGTAAGGAGGGGTACCTTTTGCATCGTCACCCTTCCAGTGCCTGCAGCGACTCCGGCAGCGTTTGCCCTCCATCCACCACGAGCGTCTGACCCGTGATAAAGCCTGCCTCTTCAGAGGCTAAGAACGCCACCGCGTGCCCGATCTCCTCCACCGTGCCCAAGCGCTTCAACGGAATCGCAGCGGCCATCGTCTGGATGTATGCTGGGCCCAAGTCACTGACCCCTTCGGTCAGCACATTGCCCGGCAAGACGGCGTTAATAGTGATCTTGAATCGTGCCAGCTCAACGGCGGCAGTCCGCATGAATCCCAACATCCCGGCTTTGGTTGCCCCATAGTGCGACCAGCCAGGGTAGCCCGTGAGGGGACCCGTGATGGACGACGTGAGCACGATGCGGCCCGCCGCACTTTTCTTTAAGTAGGGCAGGGCGGCTTTGATGCTGAACAGCATACCCTTGAGGTTGGTCGCAAACACGTCGTCCCAGGCGCTCTCGCTCATCTCCTCCAACTTTACTGCTGGAAAAATGCCAGCGTTTGCACAGAGAATGTCTACCCCGCCAAATTCGGCGGCTACCGTCGCCATGACCTCTTCCATATCCTCCTGCTGCTTGACGTCGCCTCGACAGAAAATTGCGGTGCTGCCGCGGCCTCGCAGGGCCTCC
>DATFXP010000085.1:0-6180 GCA_035315785.1 Candidatus Udaeobacter sp.
CGTATGCGCAGCAGCAAACGCTCGGCGTCTTTCAGAAAGATCAGCTCCTGCAAGAAATCGAATAACAACATGTCGAGCTTGTCGTTGGAGAGCTCGATCGGGCGCGTCTCGCGCGGCTGAATCGCCTCGATGTTGTCGATCATGACGTTCGTCGTTGCGTCAGCAGCGTCGCTGAATAATTCCGACAAATCGCGCGCAGTCGCTTCGAAGGCGATATCAGCGGTGCCGATCTCCTCGAGATAATGGTAGGGCATGGTGAGAATGACGAAATCCGGATGCCGAATGACGAATCAAGTTGGAATGACACAACCTGCAAATCACGCGGAGAACGCCGCAATAGCCTCTGTCATTAGTGCTTCGTCATTTCGCGGCGCATTGATTAATCGCGCGGACGATTGCCTCTTTTTCAACAGCGATGTTCTTCCCGATGAATACAAGTTCGGTGCGATCCGATTCAAATGGCTCCAGTTCCCAACGGCCCGCCACAAAATTGAATAGCCGCCCGCCATCCGCGAAACGAATGAAACCCTTGGCGCGAACAACGCTCGCCGGCAGACCATTTGCAAAGTCTTCGAAACAATTGCGCGCAAAAATTTTGCGGGATGTGAATGCGAAAGATTCGAATTGATGCTCATGCAGGTGTTCCAAACGTGCGGTTTTTCTCTCGCGTCCAATTCCAAACAACAATTCCGGATCAATCCTGCAACGTTCGGTGCGAACAATTGCCGCGGTCGGATTGATTTCCCGCAGTTTCGTTTCAAGCGGCTCGATCTGCGCCGCCTCGATCAGATCGATCTTGTTCAGCAGCAAGATGTCTGCGCCCTCGATTTGCAGCCCGGTCGTGTGGCCCACTTCCGGGAAGCGAATGAGCATGTCGGCATCGATGACTGAAACCACACCGTCGAGCCGGCATTGTGATAGAGCCTCCTGAATGTCGAAAACGAGCGCCTCCGGTTCGGCAAGCCCGGTCGTCTCGACCACAATTCTCTCGGGCGAGACCTTCTCGATGATTTCGTTTACCGCCGCTTCGAATTCGCCGAGCAACGAGCAACAAACACAGCCGCCACCGAGTTCGGCGATTCGCACGTTCTTGCCTTCAAACACTTTCGTATCTATCGCGATTTCGCCGAACTCATTCATTACGATTGCGATTTTCCCTGGTTGCGTCGCCAGGATGTGACGAAGCAAAGTCGTCTTTCCGCTGCCGAGCGGGCCGGTGATCAGTGTGATTGGAGTGCGGAGCATACTAAGAATGACAAAGGACAAATGCCGAATGACGAACTAATGACGAAGCACGAATGACGAAGCGTAGCGCCGCGAGGCAAATTTGGATTTCGTCATTTGGATTTCGTCATTTGATTCATCCTTTCACATTTCCAATCGGTGTGAATCGCGCGACCGGTTTGCTGATCCCAGCCAACTCGGTCGCCGCGATTACCTCATCAATATCTTTGTAAGCGCCACCGGCTTCCTCCGCGAGACCCGCCCATGATGTGCTGCGAACGTAAATGCCTCGCGCTTCGAGATCCCGCTGGAGTTGTTTGCCGTGCCATAGTTTGCGCGCTTTGGTGCGGCTCATCGTGCGGCCACTTCCGTGTGCAGTGCTGAAGAATGTTTCTGAGCCTGAAGTGGTGCCCACAAGCAGATACGAGCCTGTCTCCATGCTGCCGCCGATGATCACTGGTTGGCCCGTCTCCCGATAGTGCGCGGGCAACTCGTCATGCCCCGGACCGAACGCGCGCGTCGAGCCTTTGCGATGCACGAGCAATGTTTTTTCTTTCCTGTCGATCTCGTGCCGTTCCAGTTTTGCGGTGTTATGTGAGACGTCGTAAACCACGCGCATGTCGAGGTCTTCAGCGCTGCGGCCGAAAATTTCGGAAAAAACCTCGCGAATCCTCTGAAGAATTACCTGCCGGTTCGCGAACGACATATTCAGTCCGCATTTCATCGCGGCGAAATAATCGCGACCTTCCGGCGAATCGAACGGCGCGCACGCCAGCTCGCGGTCCAAAATTTTGATCCCGTACTTCGGCTCCATCACTTTCAGGAATTTCTGCAGATAATCCGTGGCGACTTGATGTCCGAAGCCGCGGCTGCCGCAGTGAAACATCACCACGATCTGGTTCGGAATGGTGATCCCGAATTTCTCCGCGAGCTCCTTGTCGCGCACATCCTCTGGCCGCGCGACCTGCACCTCCAGGTAATGATTCCCGCTGCCGAGCGTGCCAATCTGATTGTAGCCGCGCTCGACTGCGCGCTCGCTAATCTTCGATGCATCTGCGCCCGCGATGCAACCATTCTCCTCCGTAAACTCGAGATCTTCCTGCCAGCCCAGTTCGCGCTCGACGCACCAGCGCGCGCCTTGTTCCACCAAGTCCCGAAATTCGTTATGCGTTAATTTGAGAAATCCATGGGTGCCCACGCCTGCCGGCACGCGTTGAAAAAGGCGATCGACAATTTCTTTCAAGCGCGGTTGCACATCTTCCAGAGTCAGGTTCGTGGTGACGAGGCGCATGCCGCAGTTGATGTCGAACCCGATGCCACCCGGCGAGATCACGCCGCCTTCGTGCACATCCATGGCGGCGACCCCGCCGATTGGAAATCCATAACCGCTGTGGCCGTCCGCCATGCAAAGCGCATGGCGCGTGATTCCCGGCAAAGTGGCGACGTTACTAATCTGTTGGTAAACCGCCTCGTCCATTTCGCGCACGAGCTTTTCCGTCGCGATAATCCGTGCCGGCACGCGCATACCTTCCTTGTAACTCGAAGGTAATTCCCAAACTGTGTCAGAAAGTTTTTGCAGATTGTCGATGATGACCATGACAATGGTGTTCCTTAAACTCTTCGCCGGTGACCTGACAGCACGCGTTTTATTTTATTCGCTACGCGACTAACGATTACTGGCCAGTTTACGGCGCACTGCAATGTCGGGTGCGAGAATCTGATCGAGGCTGGCGTTCACTGGTTTTGCCCACGCTTCGCCTGATTCGCGATTGTAGTGAATCCCGTCGCCGCCAGTTTTCCCCATCACATAGCGCGTGAATCGACGCGAATCGATCACTGGATCTCCTCGTGGCAGCGATTGCTGGATCAGTCGGTAGATTCGATTCTGTACCTTTGAGAATCGGGACGAATCCGGCGGTCCGATCCAGATCATTCTTCGTGTGCGGTCGGCGTGCACGGCACTAACGAATCTTGCGAGGACATGGCGGATGTAATCGTCGGACAATGTTTGATCCATCCAGTTTGTACCTAACTGGACAATCACGATTGTCGGTTTGTATCGCTCGATCAGCGTCTCGATCTTGGGCGTGGCCGTGGGTGGTGGCTTTTTGCCTTTGTGATAATCGCTATAAATGTCGGTCGTAGGCGTTTTCTCGCGGTAACCGCACCGCGTATAAAACACTCTTTCATCTTGCAACCAACTCTCCGGCGACGACCCGCACGACGCGAAGAATGCCACGTTCTGGCGGCCAAATTCCTGTTCAAGATGTTCGCGCACCGCTTCGCCAAAACCGCCTACCGACAGCGAATCCCCAATCATGAGCACCTTTGGGGGAGGCGGAGGAGGGCCCGGCTTCTGCGGCTTTTGGAATTTATTAGCTAGGACAAAGGAGCCGATGATGACTAGTAAGCCGAGCGAAAATGAAACCGTGCGAATCATTAGCGACCAATGTTTTTTATCGCGCGCTCTTGGGGTATCGCGCTTCATCTTGGACGCGAATGTAAGGTTCCAACTCGATCCGGCCGGAATCGTCTTTCGATTTTATTGTATTCCAAATCGAGCCGTCTAATGGGCGCAACTGAAGCTCGTAGGTCTTGCCGACTCGAAGTTTTTCCAGTGATTGCGGTTGCAGGCCGATATAAGCCGGGTGCATCACCAGGATTTGTTTCTCGCCATATTCCCCTGAAATCACTTTTTCCACATCGTAAAGGAATCCTACCAGGAATTCCTGATATGGCATTAACTCCTCCCGACGGATTGGTGTCGTTTTGGAAACGAGTTTCGCTTTTACGACTAACGCCGCCGTCGCGGACGTTGCGCTCGGCGCGCCCACCGGCGCCAGTTTCGCAATTGATTCGCTAAGCGGTCGCGCATCCGACCATGATTTCGCGGAGAGATCGTGGTCGATCTCCGCCCACACTTTGTCGGCCCACTTGTTCATGTCTTCGCCGATAAAATGCTCCTTATCCGGCTCCATGTGTTTGTAGGGATAAGAGATCAATTTTCGGCTATCAATTACGTCCGTTACGCTGCCGATGCCTTTTTGCGTTTGCTCGAACACGAACCCTTGAACTTCGCCTGAAACGCGTCCCGAGATAGGCGGCGCTATCCAGTAAATTTTTCGCAACTTCGACGGCGGCGTTATCGCTTTCTTTACGAATGGCACCAGGTACTTTCGCAACATCGGTCCATCACGATCCGGCTTTACCTTTTCGCGGCCTGAAAACAAGCCGAACAGATTAGAGCCGGTTTGCATAACAAGTATATCCGGCTGGATCGTCGCGAGGAGATCGTCCAGCTTGGGAACCGTGTGCGATGTCGGCCGATGGCCGCTTGGTTCTCCGTAAGTATCGCGCTGTTCCTTGATGCCGTGCGAATCTGGCTTCGATTCGATGCTCCAGTAACCGCATTGCGTCTGAATGTGCGTGAAAGGTTTCTCTTTCAACCAACTCAGCGGATTCGTGCCGCATGTGCAATAGGTGAAAACCGATTTCACCCGTGGATCCGCGCGGAATTTTTGGTCGAGCCGTTTGCTGAATCCGCACAACCCAAGTGAATCGCCGAGGATCAACACGGTGAGATCACGTGGTTGATCAGTGGAAGCCGGAGTGTTTTGCGCAACAGAAGCGATAGCGATGCCTACCGCAATCGTCGCGATGGCTAGTCGCGTTGGAAGTTGAGCGTTGGACGTTGACATTCCTTACTGACCGACAGGCACTTTGTCCCAGCCCTGATCTGATTCGGTAAATTCGCGCGCGGCGAAACACCAGACGATCATTTTCTTCTTGGCGAGATAGCCGGGATCTTTCCGCGCACGTCGATACAGGCTGATGCGGACCGAAGTGGAGCCGGAGCCACGCGTGCCTATCAAATCAGGCGCGAAGCCAACTTCGTACGCAAGTTGATCAAGCAAACCCGATTTTTCCGCAAGAAAATCGTGAAAAACGAGCGTGTGGCTGTCGCCGAGGATCAACAACGGGCTGTTGGCATCTGGATTTATTGCTGCGCCCGTTTGTTTGTCGCTGATCGTTCGGATGGCGATCCTTTCCGGCTCAGGTTTCTTTATGTTGGCCCCGGCAAGATCGCCAAGGTCGCCTTTGATCGTCGTCTCTTTCCATTCTGCTGCGTAATCTTTTCGCGGCTGCCCGGCGATTTTCTCGAGAATTTTGTCCTTGATCGCCTGCGCCGCGAGCACACAGCCCAATCCCGACCAATGCGTATCGGTTTTGCAAAAAACCGGGCCGCGCTCGTTGGTTCGGTTCTGGAGGAAAACTGGTGAAAGGTCGACGACGTTGATCTCGTGTTTCCGTAGCTCGTCGTAAAATCGCGCAAGGTACGGAGCTGCCGTTTCACCATGCAGATCGACGTCAGGCAAGATTTTCTCAGGATAAATTGCTGCCTTCGGCGGAACCGGCATTAGCAGCAGATCGATTCCGCGCTTTTTTAGTTGATCATGAAAGTCGACAATGGCCGGAATCGGATCCGCCGATTCGGGCTTATGTGCCCGGCTGACTTTAGCCGTGTCAGCGCCCCAGAATTGGCCGACCGAGAGGAATCGAATATCGCTGGAAAGAAAGAACCAGCCTTCCACGCCCGCGATTACTGCTGCGTTTTCACTTTGAGCCGCGCGTGATTTTGCCGCCAGTTCGTTAAGAAATTTCTGTTGCGACTCCGACAGCGAACCCGGCTCGCCCGCGAACGCTGCTGGGAGCGCCAAGCAAACAAGAATCGCGGCGTAGAAACACGAATTACGGGGCAGGCTAAACACTTCTCGTGCACTGCGTTCTGGGAGTGAGAGCGCTGTCCAATACCCCCGGAGGCCCAATAAGAATGGTATCGACTTCAATAGAAGTTTTTCTATAACCGTGTTGCAGAAAAAAGCACCAAATATCAAGCGTGGTATTTAGCTCTCACATATTTATCTACTATTTTCTGCCTTTCGCGTTGCTCGTTTA
>DATFXP010000086.1:0-4946 GCA_035315785.1 Candidatus Udaeobacter sp.
AGAGTGGAGCTGATTTCTGAATTTTTGAGCGAAGCGTCGCTTAGCAGAGTTGCATAGACTTGTGGGCGCAAAGGTCCGGCTCTGCGCAGTGCCTCACGCCACGCTGTAACTGCCACGGCGGGACGGTACGGCAGCCAAGCATTTCCTTCTGCTAGCGGAACTTCATAAGCGATCGGCTCCAGAAAGCGCGCCCGGCGAAAATCATCTTCTGCATTTGTGGTCTGTTGCAGTTCCACTTCCGCGAGCGCACGGGCAAGGTAAAGTTGCCAATCGAGAGGCGCCCATCGAAGCGCCCGAGTGGTTAGTGCGATTGTTTCGCGAAAATCGCGCTCGCCATCCGCTACACCTGATAATTGCTTCGCAATGGAAACACCGACAGAGCCAGGGAGGAGTTTGTGGCCGCGCACAGCGACAACCAACGACAGACCCGCTGCAAGTAATCCTAAGCCAATAATGCGAAAAAACATCGGCACCCACCGGTTCGCTTTCAAAGAGAGGGGTCGATGCAGCGCGAGGCCAAGCAAAAATATCGCCGCAAACGCCGTGCCCACTTGGTGCGCTGAAACATCGACAATCCCTCGAATCGCGAACAGAAGCGCCGCGATAAGCGCGGCCAGACGATAACGTTGGTTGGTCTCCTCTCGCAGCGGGAAAACCCGACTAACAAGGAGCGCGAGCCCGAGGAGAGTGAGCACGACTGCCGGCCACCCAGCTTCGGTCCAAAGCCAAAGCCAGTCGCTTTCAGGATGCAAGGCTCGCAAATCACTCAGAGAAGTGCTACGAAAAACCGCAAAAATCGATTCGAAGTTTCCAAAACCGATCCCGCACCAGGGCGAATCACGAGTGAGTCGGAACGTGTCATGAAAAATCCGCCATCGGAGATCCGAAGAGATGCCGGCGCTGCCGAAATCGCGAATACGAAATCTCTCCAAGGTTAGCCCGCCGAAAACAAGAAGAGCAGTTAGTAATAGAAGAAGAAAAAAGATTCCAACCGCCAGTCCCGAGCGTTTGCGGAACGTCAACGTGCTAAGCCAAAATCCGCTACCCACGACGAGGATCCCGATTCCGGACAGTGAAGTATTCAAAACGATCGCTGTCGCGATCAGAACAAGCGCGACAATCCAAGCGATCCACCGTTTCCTCCTTTTGCGAAAATCGTCTTGAGCGCAGGCAAGAATCACGATCCCAGTAAGCGCAAAAAGATCTCCGGTTTGGCTCGGGTTTGGAAACGGACCGAAACTCTGCTCGTTCTGCCAGAATGATGGCGTGATGCGTGCCAAGTAAAACGCGATACAGATTGCGGCTAGGAGCACAATTCCGCTGCTAAACAAGCGCAGTTGAAAGCGCACCTCACGAAGATGTAAGTCTTGCGTAGAAACGAAATAGAGCCAGCTGAGTCCAGCAGCAAAGCTAACCAGATGACTCAATGTGATCCACGGCTGCGGAGTGAGTGTCGACGGAAGTTGAATTGCGACGTTACTTACAAACGCTTGCCGCCAATTCGGTTGGAAAAACAACTGGGCGGGAAGAAGCGCAACTGTCGCCAAAATAAAGAGTGTGAACAGAACGAGGTTCGTGATAGCACCGAGCGAAAACCGAGGCGGTCGCACCAACAGGCATAACCCGAGAACCGTAATTACAACTCCTTCTTCCCATTTTTGAGTTGCGCCAGCCAGAAAACAGGCGAGCACTGGCAGCAACGCCACCGTCGCCTTGGCTATCCAATTAGTGGTCGTAGTAGCACTTTGGCTGTCACGCGATTCAGATCCTTGCATCGAATTTCGCTTCACCCACGGCAAACCGTCGTCGCATGGGGGATCGCCTTATCGACAATCAACCGACTCGAAAACAAAACAAGGTATCCGACCAGCCATAGCGGTTCATTGGAAAGCGGCGCTGGTTGCGGAGGAATGACCTTCCGCAACTTCTGACACGAAATCAAATGTTCAGATCAGGTGATTCAAAGTCAGTTGCTAGTGGAGTCGAGAAATGGCCAATCCTGCGGGCGAATTGCATATCGATATCCATTTGGCCACTTTATAAACAATCAGCCTCCGAGAGTTTATACACACTTACTCTGTTGGTTTGACCACTCGAGCTGGACTGTGTACCCGGCTACTGTTTTGAAACTCCATGCGCAGATATCACCAATTTCGCCATTGACGTCATCGTACCAGCCGGACCCTGGAACAGCATCGGTGATGGCTTCACAGAGCTCGTGCGAACTAGTCCCGGTCATTGCATCGAAAGTCTGCAATCCTCCAAGGCAACCGCTGCATGTCGGGTAAGGCATGACTGCGTAGTAAATGTCACCGGCATTGTTGTGATAACCGCAGTAGCTTTGACACGAGCGGCTGCCGCCCATTATTGAAACGATCCCGAGATCGAGATAAATAAAATAGAGCGTGTTTTCATTGTTTTTAGGCACCGTTGTTGCCTCGACCCATCTGTTGAGTTGCGTCTGGATTGTCGAGTCGGTGATGCTGCTTACGGGCGCGTCAGCGCTGATCACCTTATTGCCGGTCAACGAACCATGTCCAATCGCCTGCCCTACAACGCTGTATTCCATTAATTGGTCGATCATCGGACTAGCAAGGATGTCACGGAAAAAGATATTTAATTTTTCCATCAAATCTCTCGATTCCGAGGTCGACCCCCACATGTTTCCCCAGAAAATTGTAAACACCTCAACGTTTGTTAGGAGCGGACCGTTGCGATACGCAAGTTCGGCAGTAGGAGGCGCCGAAGCTAGAACAGCCGACTCTGGAAAATGTAATGGGACAACGCGGACGTATTCGCCAGGTTTGAATCCCTTGTTGTTGGCAGCAACCCCGGCTCGTTTTCTCATTCTTGATAACCCACTCCTCTATTATTTCGTTTCGCAAGCCTGTGAAAGTTGTCTACATACCGGCGACGGGGAGGTGCTTGTCCGCTTCATGGTCAGGTATTCGGCTCCTGAATAAACCAGCACCCGAGTCGCGCGCCAGATCCTTGCGATTCCTCACATGTGTTGCAACTCACAGGCAAGCGCGCTGGGTCGAAAGCTTAGCTTTTGAAAACAATAATGCGGTCGGGCGGCATCGACTTTTACTAAAATGCATCGCGCCGTCTGCGCATTCTTCCGCAAACACTGATCTTAAATCTTGTCAGCAGACAAATCGTCGTAACGGTCCGCTGATTCAAAGTCATCCGCTATCCACATGGAGTATTATGCGGCATTTCGTTGACGAGCCGGGGGTATCACTGCGAGGGACGATCAACGGGCGTGAATTTGGCGCCGCTCACCAGTTGAGGAAAATTATGCAAACCTCCACGACGGCCGCGACGCAATGAGCACCCGAGGTTGAGATGGAACCGCAAGGAGGTTGGACGAATTGGACAAACTGCCGATGCAGAAAATGCAGGCTGAGCAATCTGAAGAAGCTCGCGAGACATACGAATGGCCAACTTTCCAGCGAGATCCGGCAGGATTGGCGAAGATACTGATAAAGAAAAGGCAAACGCGATCTGAGCAAATCCAAGAAGCTGAGGCAATATATCAATGGCTAATCATGCAACGGGCGTTCGGGGGTGATTTGATTCGGGCTAGTACAAAAGTTATCAGCAGTCAACGGGAGGCCGCTGATGCGCGCCAAGATCTCTATATGATCGTCCGCACCTTGGCAGCAGCGGCAGAACCATTACAGAAAGCCAGCAAAGCGATATAGCAGAACTATCAGCACCATTTTATTGGTGACCGGAACCGTGATATGTTTTTTGTCGAGTGGTAAACTTCTCGATTACGTCACCGCCGTTTCAACATTATGAATGGAAGCGTGACCACATAATCCAATGAGAAAAAGAATACAGAAGCAAGTTACCTTGGGCCCTCTTACAGAAAAGAATATATTCATTACATGTCCTAAGGGCTATGAACTAACCGGCGGTGGATTTGCCATCGGTGCAATTGGAAAGGTTACCTGCAGCGCACCTGTATCCAAGACAATGTGGAAGGTGACAGGCATGAATCCTGACACGACAGGCGCAATTGTATTACAGGCGTTCGCTATCTGTGAAAAGCCATAGGTAGTTTCGGCGCTGAAGTTGCTGGCCAGAGCGAATCCATCGTTACTCGTCTCTGGTAGGTACTATGTGGCCGAGTCGCGATCAGGGCTCGTCATCGGTTGTGGTGGTTGGAGCCTAGAACGGCCCAGGAACAAATACGGTGGAGGTTGACATGGCGCACAATCGGCACTTCGCGACACATCCGAAGTGGACGCGACGAGGCATCGGCCGAGCAATTTTTCATCTGTGCGAAACTGCGGTCCGTTCAGCTAGAGTAAGCATTCTCCAATTCGAGTTCAAGAAACGCAGTCAGTTTTTCATGGGTACGTACGATGAAACGCTTTCCGTCGCGGTGCGCGTCAACAATCCAAGTCGTTCGGCCTTCTAGGTCGACAGCCGAGACCCAGCCTAAGCTCCATCCGGCGTTGCGGAGATTGTCAGCCATGATTTCCCAATCCTTGACCGACTCGGTTGCTACTGATTGTTCAGAACCGTTTGCGGTGCGGCTTTGCTCACTTCAAGCTGTGCGCTCACTTTCTGTAGGGCTGCATTAAGTGCGTCAATTTGCTTCTGCTGCTGTGCAATGGCCGCCTCGAAGTCTTTCCGCTGCTGGGTAATTGTCGCTCCCTGCTGCTGCACTTTGCACTGTTCTTCAATAAACGCCTTGTGCTCTTTCAGGAACTCATTGAGCAACATCGCGTTCACCTGGTCGTAGCGAACGGTATAAATCTCACCATTCTTGTCGCACACCACCAGATCGGGGCTTACCTGGGCGACATCTTCTGCGATTAAACCGAATTGTCGCATTCCGCCACCGCCGCTTTTGTAGTGGAACATCACAGGTTTAAGCGCCAGAATCGCTTCGCTCTCTTTGTCCATGGGTTGAATGTCTTTTTTAAACC
>DATFXP010000087.1:0-9770 GCA_035315785.1 Candidatus Udaeobacter sp.
AATATGTTCAAGTGAACATTTGATCAAACGCACACGATTTCAATGTTTTGATCACAGTGAGACAAAAATGAAATGAAGCTGCTGGAGTTCCAGCTCCACCCGTTGTCCTTGGACCCTTCCCTTAATGCCTTTTCCGCCGCTCTTGCTTGCGGATTAATGAGACCATCACGCCTTGGATTTTAAGCTCGCGAGCCGGCACCAGATCGGGGTAACGCGGATTTTCCGCCTTCAGATATGGGCGGCCGCGCTCCACCACATAGCGCTTCAATGAAGTTTCGCCGTCGATTAACGCCGCAACGATATCGCCATCGTGCACTTCTTTGGTGTCTTCCAAAATCACAATATCGCCATCGACAATGTGCGCGCCGATCATTGAGTCGCCCCGTACCCGTAGCGCGAATGTCCCTCGATTCTTCAACACATTTGCCGAGCGCGTGTCCAGCGACACGTGCCCTTCGATGCTCTGCTCAGTCAACGCCGACATTCCAGCCGGAATCTGGCCGTAAATTGGAATGTCTGTAATCCGAACCTTCATGGCCGGCGTGATCAACGCGCGAGCCTTGCGTGCGTGCCGGTTGAGAAAACCTTTTCGCTCAAGTGCCGCGATGTATTGCATCACCGATGTCTGACTGGCGAACCCGAAATGATTCTGAATTTCGCGCGTGCTCGGCGTAACACCTTTCTCCCGTTGCTCGCGCTGAATAAAATCAAGCACGCTCCTTTGCCTGTCGGTGAGCATTGCAGGGACGATCCTCCAAAGCAAAAGCTCGCGCAAGTTCAAATGAACAGATCCGACCTTTGCCAACCAGAAACCGCACGGGTCGATAAATCCTCCGCGTCCACTGTCATTCCGCGCAGCGAGGAATCTCTCGTAGAGCACTAATGCCAGAATCTTCAAGAGCAGCTCGCAGAAGTGCCGATCGTGAGGGTCTCTTGCTCCACCCGGGATGACCCGAAACGAGTTACAACCGCACCAGATCCACCAGGAACTGGCACCAAAGGTAGATCATCCCGCGCCAGGAATATTTTACGTCGCCTGCAGCGGTTTGCTTAAGAACGCCTTTGTGAATGTTGTGCGCGATCTGGTCCCGCAAATCTTTTTCGATGTCGGCCTGAATCTGTTCTTCATCCAGGGGTTCGATCTCCACGGGATCAACTTTGGTTCGCCGCAAAAATTCTTGATGACTGTGGTCTAGCTGCCAGAAAGATCGATCGGGCCGCTGCCGATTAATCCGGAACGCGGGAGAGAGTTTTAAGCCGTAGGACAATGGATAATTCCACGTTGTCCAAACCGTGCCATCCTTCGTGCGCGACGAAATACGAAGGTAATAAAACGAGAAATCGCGTTGCTCATTCAGGCAGATCGCGGCTTGGGCACGATCCTCTTCTCTGTAGAACAATCGGAAAAACTGCCGGTAATCTTCCCAATCCCATCCGGCATCGCTCACATAAACGAACCCTTCGTCTTCGATCTCGCGCGTGATTTCGCTAAGAGCCGGGAACGTGTCTGACGACGGCGGACTTTTCGGTCGAAGCTGTTTCTCTTTTGGAAGCCGCAGCGCGCGAATCCGGGTGAGAATTTCCAGCCAGGGCAGAAACAGCCAGGCTACGGCTGCGACTAAACCCCACACCCAATTGTTCGTAGCAAAATAAAATCCAAGAAACGTGGCGGCGAGAATCCCCAGTGCGCCGGCTTTTTGTGCATACGAATTTTGAAACGTGCGGAGACCGAAGCTGAGGACGGCCACGCCGAACGTAAGAAGGAGACCGAAAAGCATCACGGAATAGCGTGCCTACGGAATGATCTGATGCTTGTTCAGAAATTTTTGAAGCTGATTCGTGTCGAAATTTGCCAAGACCTTGTCGCCCGCCACAAACGTGGGCACATAGGTTTGAGCTGAAAGCTGCTTCATCTCCTCGTAAGCCTGCCGATCTTTGCCGACGTCGATCTCCTGAAAGCAATAGCCCTTCTCGCTGAGATAATCCTTCGCATCAATACACCAGGAACACCACTCACGGCTGTAGAGCTTTAGCTGCATCGGCGGGCGGAAATAAACCAGTGACTGCTTCGTCGTCAACTGCTACATCGCACACCATTCTTGCAAGCCTATCGCTAGTACGATTTAGCCCAAACGACACGGCGCGCGCTCCGTTCGCCTGTGAAGATACATTTCCCAGGCTCGGGCGAATCATCCATCGGAACGACGCGGATCGTGACCTTCAAATCGTTCTTGATCTGTTCCTCAATCTCGCGAGACCCATTCCAGTGAGCCAGGGCAAAGCCGCCGTGGACTTCCGGCTTCGAAGGGTTCTTCACGGTGAAAAAATCGTAGAAATCTTTCTTCGAATTTATCGCCTGTGTGTTCGCGTCCCGAAACTCCTTCGCGCGCGCATACAGCGACTCCTGAATCGAGGCAAGAATTTCCGGAGCACGGGCGGCGAATTCGTCCATCCGGATCGACTCCTTATTTTTGATGGGTTGATCGCGTCGGCTGACTGTGACCGAATTTTTTTCAAGATCGCGTGGCCCGATCTCAACGCGCACCGGCACACCTTTCTTGATCCAGTCCCAATTCTTAACTCCGCCGCCGAGCTCGCGCCGATCGACTTCCACTTCGATCGCAACATCATCGAGAAATCTTTTGGTGCGTAATTCCGCGGCAAGCTTGTCGCAAGTTTCCAAAACTTTCGCGCTCGTCCCTTCCTTGGTCGTGATCGGCAGAATAACGATGTGCGTCGGCGCAATGCGGGGCGGCAAAATAACGCCGTCATCGTCCCCGTGCGCCATGACGACTGTACCCACCATGCGCGTCGTCATGCCCCAGCTCGTCGTCCAGCCAAATTCCTGCTTACCCTCACGCGTTTGGAACTGGATTCCGCTAGCACGGGCAAAATTCTGCCCGAGAAAATGCGATGTGCCAGCTTGGATTGCCTTGCGGTCCTGCACCAGTGCTTCTAGCGCCATAGTCTCAACGGCACCGGGAAACTTTTCGCTATCCGATTTCAAACCGGAGAATACAGGAATCGCACAACGTTCGCGCACGAACGTTTCGTACACGCCGAGCATCCGCTTGGTTTCTTCTCGCGCTTCTGCCTCCGTTTCGTGGACGGTATGGCCTTCCTGCCACAGAAATTCCGTTGTGCGCAGAAACAATCGTGTCCGCATTTCCCAGCGCACGATGTTGCACCACTGGTTGATGAGGATAGGCAAATCACGATATGATTGCACCCATTTGGCGTAGCTCGCACCAATGATCGTCTCGCTCGTCGGGCGAACCACCAGTGGTTCGGTCAATTTTGATTCCGGATCGGGCACCAACCCGGCTTCCTCGTCAGTCTTGAGCCGGTAATGCGTAACCACGGCACATTCTTTGGCGAATCCTTCGACGTGCTCAGCTTCCCTGGCGAAATAGCTCAACGGAATGAATAAAGGAAAATAGGCGTTGCGATGCCCGGTGGCGCGAATCAGCGCGTCGAGCTGACGCTGCATGTTTTCCCAGATCCCGTAACCCCACGGACGAATGACCATGCAACCGCGCACGTCCGACGGCTCGGCCAGTTCGGCGGCGCGAACCACCTGCTGATACCACTCTGGAAAATCTTCGTCGCGTCGCGGCGAGATCGCAGTCTTTGTCTTAGCTGAGGTAGCTGAGGTTTCCATTGTAAGATGGCTACAATTGTAGGGCGGCTGTGTCAGCCGCCAAGAGGTGTTTTTGTCCGGCGTCGATCAGATTACCGGAGTTGTCGATTCAAAGAACCGGTCAACAGGTTGACATTGCCCTGCCCCACCCGTAGTTTTCGTGCTCTTTTTTCCAGACATGAAAACCTTTTCCGCAAAAGCCACCGATGTGCCACGCAAATGGTGGGTCATTGACGCCCAGGACCAGGTGCTCGGCCGCGTTGCCGTAAAGGCTGCCAACTTGCTGCGCGGGAAAGAAAAAACGGTTTTCACGCCACACCTCGACACCGGAGATTTTGTCATTGTCATCAATGCGGAAAAAGTCCGGCTCACCGGAAAGAAGGAAGAACAGAAAAGCTATATGAGTTTTTCCGGTTACGTCGGCGGACACAAATCCGAAAGCGCCCGGGCGCGCCGCGCTCGTCATCCAGAATTGCTAATCGAACGCGCCGTTCGAGGAATGATCCCGCACAATCGTCTCGGTCGGAATGTTTATCGCAAGTTAAAAGTGTATCGCGGCGATGAGCACCCGCACACAGCGCAACAGCCCGAAGCTGTTAAACTTTAGACGTCCCGATCTATGCCACAAGCTGAGGAATTCATCGCCACAGGTCGCCGCAAGACATCAGTCGCACGAGTTCGAATGATGCAGGGCAGCGGAAAAATCGATATCAACGGCCGGACCTTCGAAGATTATTTTCCGACCGTGCCGTTGCAGAATGTGGTGTTGCAGCCTCTACAGAATGCGAAGGCAGTTAACACTTACGACGTCTTCATTCACGCCAGCGGCGGCGGTATTATGGGCCAGGCCGGTGCGGCACAACTCGCGATCGCGCGTGCGCTTCTTCAAGTCGACGCAAATTTGCGAGGCTCGCTCAAGTCCGAGGGTTTGCTACGTCGCGATCCGCGCATGAAGGAGCGAAAAAAATCTGGTCAACCCGGCGCGCGGAAGCGGTTCCAATTCTCGAAACGTTAGGCGAGCACCCTCTGTAGCCACGGCCTTATGGGCCGTTGCCCGTTACCTCTGCCACAGCCAAACACCGGCCACGTGCCGGTGGCTACGGCAGGCATCCCCTACCTTACGGTTTCTTCGGCGAGGGCGCGCCCTTCGGCGGGCCTGGCGCTGGCGGAGCTTCCGGCGCTGGTGCTCCAGGATTTGCCAACATAGGCGGTGCCATGGGCACTCCTGCCGGCGCCGGTGGTGGCGTCGATGTCGTTATCGGCTTCAGCAAGCGCAGTTGCTGCATCGCCTCGCCCGCCCAAAAACTCGTTCGGAATTGGGTGAGCATCGTTTCGCAGATACTCCGCGCGTCGTCGTTGCGATTTTTCGACTTCAGGATGTACACCTGCGAGAGCATCGCTAGCGGCGCAGCGTAACTGTTGGGATAAGTCGACGCGATCTGTTGATACATCGCCAAAGCTTCATCCGGCTTACCCATCGACTCCAGGTTGGCTGCCATTGCCATCTTCGCCGTGCTCACAAACTCATGCTTGGGATACTTCGCGATGAAGGTTTCAAGCGTCTTGTTCGCCTCAGCGAATTTGCGTTCCTTTCGCTGCGCTTCGGCGAGCAAAATATAGGCATCAGCGGCGGCAGAGGTATTGGCGTAACGAGCGATTATCTGTTCGTACTCTTGCGCAGTATTCGCGCTCGCCAATGCGGCGGATGCAGCCGCCGCGCGCCGATCGGCATAAAACCGATAACCGCTGAATGCAATAGCAGCGAGGAGGACGATGGCGGCGGCGGTGATAATTGGGTTTTTGAAACGCTCCCAAAAAAAACGGGTTTCCAGTGCGACATCGTGAGATGGAGGTGGCGCTGTTGGCATAAACGTCGTGTGCTGGATCGGTTTGAAGCCTGACTAAGCGTGGTCTTATGCCACGCGAAGGTTTCTCGCGCAAGCGTCACCCGACGGGATATCCGCGCGACAAAACTTCCTCGGGCGATAAAATCCTACCTATGAATGCATTCTGGAATTCTTTTGAAACTCTGCTGGGCTTCGGTGTCGAACCGAGGAATCTGACCTTCGTTCAGATTTCACTCCGTGGGATCATTGTTTTCCTTGTTACGCTCGCTACGATTCGGCTTGGACACAAACGCTCACTGTCGCGGAAAACTCCCTTCCACGCCGTCCTGCTTGTCATTCTAGCGGCAGTCCTTTCTCGCGCCATTAACGGCTCAGCAGCTTTTTTCGCGACCCTGGGCGGAGGCGTGGTTTTGGTGCTGCTCCATCGCGTTTTCGCTTTTCTCACGTTCTATTCCCATCGGTTTGGGATTTTGGTCAAAGGCCGCCTGATTCCATTGTGCACGACGGGGAAGGCGACGTAGCCATGATGTGGCGCAACCACATCTCAACGCATGATTTGGAAGAGGACATGCGTCTTAGCGCACACACAGATGATCTTTCGAATATCCGAGTCGCCAGCGTGGAACGCAGCGGCGACATCAGCTTCATCAAAAAATAAGTTGACCCATATGGCATATGACCTATGAAACTGAGCGACTCATGAGAACGAAAAAAAGGTGGATCAAACCGACGCTGAAAACGGTGCCTATCTTTTTTGAATGCACCTGTTACGCGGGCGCGGTCTGATCGGCCGGGAAATTACGGCGAAAACTCCGGTTGATTCGGATCCATATCCTCGGCAGCGCGGCCGGTGGCGGTCTGCCACAATGGAACTGCGCGTGCGTGAACTGCATCGCCGCGCGCGCAGGAAAAATTGATGCGCAGACACAATCGAGCATCGCAATCAGCGGCGATTCAGAAGAATCGCAGAGCTGGTGGGTAATAAACGCCTCGCCTGATCTGCCCCGGCAAATCGAAAACACCACGGGATTGCAACCGCGTCCTGATGCATCGCGCAACTCTCCGATCGCAGGCGTTCTTTTGACCAACGCAGATATCGATCATGCGTTGGGTCTGTTGCTCCTGCGCCAACAAGAAAAACCGCTGGTCGTTTATGCTACGGATCAAACCCGAGCCGCACTCGCGTGGCTTGACCGCACTCTCGTTCGATTCTGCAGAATTGAATGGCGGAAAGTCAGTTCGGATTTTCAACGATTGGACGACAGTATCGCTTTTCGCGCCATTGAATTGTCGCGCAGCGTCGCGTTTCAGTTTCTGGATGAAGCATCGAGGCGTATGGCGTTAGTCGCCCCAGCGGCTGGCGAGCTTACCGGCGACTTGTCTGAAGCAGCTGCCGACTCGGAAGTAATTTTTTTCGACGGCACATTCTGGAGTGACGATGAACTTGCGGCCGTGCGGCCGGGCGCGCGCAGTGCTCGCGAAATGAATCACCTGCCAATCAATGGCGGCAGTCTTGATTTCTTGCGCCAATCACCCGCTAGCCGAAAAGTTTACACGCATATCAACAACACAAACCCGATCCTTATGCCTGGCTCTCCGGAACGCGCACAACTCGAGCAGGTCGGCATTGAGGTGGGGCGCGACGGACTAGAGATCGTATTATAAATGCCGCTGTTATGTTGAGCGAAGCGCTGCAACGAAATGCAAAGCATGAGGCCAGCTTTCAAATATCTCTAGCCTGTTTCAGGTAGAGTCTGTCCGAATTTGATCCGAGATTCTTCGCTTCGCTTAGAATGACAATAGAAGATGGTTTTGTAGAAATCGTTTTATGACCACCCGCCTTTGGGACCGCGAAACCTTGGTCGAAAAATTACGCGCGATCGGCGTGCGCGGTTATCACGACAAACATCCCTTCCACGTGGCGATGAACGAAGGCGCGCTTTCACCCGAAGCGCTGCGCGGCTGGGTCACAAATCGTTTCTATTATCAGCGAAACATTCCGATTAAAGACGCTGTGATTCTCGCCAACTGTCCAGTGCGCGAAGTGCGGCGGGCTTGGATTCATCGGATTCTCGAGCACGATGGGGTTTTGCTCAAGGCCATGGAGGGCGGAGCTTCTGCGACGCTGGGAGAGGATGGGCTCGCGGGAGCTCACCCCTTCACGGAAGGCGGCATCGAAGCGTGGCTGCGATTTGGTGAAGCCTGCGGACTATCGCGTAACGAGCTACTGGATAATCGTCATCTATTGCCGGGGGTACGGTTTGCCGTGGATGCGTACGTGAATTTCGCCCGCAGTCAGCCGTGGCCGATCGCCATCGCCTCGTCGCTGACCGAGCTTTTTGCGCCAGACCTAATGACAACCCGGCTTGAAGCCTTGGAAAAATTCTATCAATGGATTGATCCTCGCGGACTGGACTATTTTCGCCGTCGACTCACGCAGGCCCGGCGCGATTCCCACGAGGCGCTCGCAATTACCTTGGAATATTGCAACACGCCCGAGCTTCAGCGGGAAGCCGTGCGTGCGCTCGAGTTCAAATGCGATGTGCTCTGGTCCATGCTCGACGCCATTCATCGCGCTTATGGCGACTTGGACAACAGCGCTCCTGCTTAAATGCGCGCCACACCAATTCCTGATTTGGTTCGACCGAGCCTAGCAAAAGGCGTTCGGTTACAAATCGATTCTGCCACGGGTAACAGTGTGCTCCTTTACCCCGAAGGTATTGTGGAACTAAACGAAACCGCGCACGAAATTCTTTCCCGCTGCGACGGACGAACAGTAGGCGAGATTGTTTGCGAATTGGCCGAAGTATACGAGGCGGACCCTGCGGCGCTCACTGCAGATGTACGCGATACGCTCTCGGATTTGCAGCGACGCAAACTGATCGAACTCAAATGACAGCGCCCCGTCCATACGCATTGCTCGCGGAGATCACATACCGATGTCCGCTGCATTGCCCGTATTGCTCAAACCCTGTAGCCGCTCCGCTGTGTGAAGCGTCACACCGCCCGCGGGACGGCGGCTACAGGAATGGCGAGCTCGCGACGGAAGAATGGAAACGGATCATTCGTGAAGCCGCCGCGCTTGGTGTTCTGCAGATCGGCTTTTCGGGAGGTGAACCACTTGACCGACGGGATCTCGTCGAACTGATTCGCGAGGCGCGTGAGGCAAAGCTTTACACCAACCTCATCACCAGCGGCATCGGCCTGGACGACGATCGCGTGCGGGCGTTGCGAGATGCTGGATTGGATTCGATCCAACTAAGTTTTCAGTCGGATGAATCAACCCTGGCCGACGAAATCGCCGGCGCGCGTGCGCATGAGCATAAGCTAAACGTCGCGGCAAAAATTCGCGAAGCCGGAATTCCACTAAGCCTGAATTTCGTGATTCACAGACGAAACATCGATCGGCTCCCACAAATGATTACCCTGGCCGAAGCGCTCGGCGCCGAACGAGTCGAACTGGCAAACGTGCAGTTTTACGGTTGGGCATTTCGCAATCGCGCAGCGTTACTTCCTACGCGCGAACAAGTGGATCGAGCACGCGACATCGCAATCGCAGCCAAGGCGCGGCTGGCAGACAAAATCGAGATCTTTTATGTGCTGCCCGATTATTATGAGAGTCGTCCAAAACCATGTCTTCACGGCTGGGGCCAGCGATATCTCACCGTTAATCCCATCGGTGACGTGCTCCCCTGCCCGACTGCTTCCTCAGCCATTCCTGATTTGCGTTTCGAAAATGTCCGCGCACGCGATCTCACGTGGATCTGGGGCGAATCGGAGAGCTTCAACCGATTCCGCGGAACGGAATGGATGCCGGAGCCGTGTCGGAGTTGTCCGCAAAAAGAAATCGATTTCGGCGGTTGCCGTTGTCAGGCGGCGTTACTAACCGGCCGCGCAGCAAACACTGATCCAGTCTGCGAATTGTCGCCAAATCGCGCGAGTGTGGACGCGTTGTTGCGCAACCTGAATTCATCGGGCGGTCAGACACGTGATTGGAGCTATCGCCTTAACCCGGGCACACGGCCTGTTATCTTTGGCGCTTTTTGAAAGGCGGGCAAAAGTGTAGCAAAGCCATCCTGGCTGTGGGGCCAGCAGGCATCTTGCCTGCTGAACTAAATTCGCTAGTTACCCACAAATCCCTGACTCACGATAAGTGACCTTTGCTAACCGATCTTTCAGCCACATGGGTTGAAAGGCGAGGCCGTCATCAAAGCTGACTTACAGCATGTCGCCGTCAAAGCCCTCATAAAAATTGAAGTTATTACGGCTGCATCGCCAACCCC
>DATFXP010000088.1:0-25226 GCA_035315785.1 Candidatus Udaeobacter sp.
GCCCTCTGGCAGCAGGCGCTGCGTAAAGAAGACGTGCCTTTCCTCGAGCGCTGGGCTGATCTCTGGTATCGCCAGACGAGCAGCCTGTTTCTGCAAAGCTATCTGAGCACGACCAGCGGCGCGATATTCGTCCCCAAAGACAGCGACGATCTCCAAGTCATGCTGGAAGCATATCTGCTCGACAAAGCCGTTTATGAAATCGGTTATGAATTAAATAATCGCCCAAGCTGGGTGCTTATCCCCATTCGCGGGATTAAACACATTTTGCAAATGACATGAAATTGATCCACAGATTCCGCCAATCATTGCAGTACAAAATCAGATTGAATAAATTTGTGTAAGTCTGCGTAATCTGTGTGGAGCAAAAGTTTATGAATCAAGATCTTGACCAAATCGATAAAGACATTGCAGCAAAACATCTTTTAAAACATCCGTTCTATCTCGCATGGACGCGTGGAGAACTGAGCAAAGAGGCGCTCGCCGATTATGCGCGACAGTATTACCAGCACGTTGCGGCATTTCCGACGTATATCTCGGCGATTCACGCAAAGTGCGACGATCAAGCGATGCGCAAAGAAGTGCTTAACAATCTGATCGATGAGGAGGCTGGCTCACCGAATCATCCCGAGCTTTGGCTCAACTTTGCCGAAGGTCTTGGCGTGTCTGCCCGCGATGCAAAAAACGCAGAGAAATGGCCTGAAACCGTCAACTTGATTGACGCGTTTCGATCAGTTTGTCGCGACGGATCAACTGCTGAAGGTCTGGGGGCACTTTATGCGTACGAAAGTCAAATCCCGACGATCTGCGAGTCCAAAATTGACGGACTAAAAAAACATTACGGATTCGCTGATCCCAAACATTACGAATATTTTAGCGTGCACATTGAAGCCGACCGCGAACACAGCGCTGCCGAGCGGAAGCTGTTAGGCGCATGCGTGTTCAATCAGAATTTTGAATCTGTCAGAGCATCCGTGAATCGCGTTCTCGACGCGCTTTGGGAAATGCTTTTCGGGGTCTGCCGTCGTCACGCGATTGCGTGCTGACGGTGCGCTGGTAGTGACTTCACGCGGCGATGTCCTCACCGCGCGGCGCTCCGGCCTACCGCGTTTATCGCGGTCGCAAAACCAGGAACGACCGCGCCCGATGGCGGCAGACAGATAAAACCTGCGGTTGATTCGGGTTTAACGAATCACCGATCTTCTTGTAGTCGGAAACTGACGTAATAGGCTGTTGATTGATTTGTTCAATCACGTCGCCCTTCTGCAATTCTGCCATGCCACTGTCGGGATCAACATCCGTGACCAAAACACCCTGCACATTTGGAGGCAAATCAAGTTGGCGCGCTCTTTCCGGAGTGAGTTCGTCCACGTGAATTGAGGCCAGCGGACTATCGGCCGTTTCCTGATCGTTAGGCTGTTGCGGGGCTTGTGGCTGCTGTGACTGGTTTCCGCGAGGAAGCACGCGGGCGCTTTCGTAATCAACTGGTTGCTCTTTGATCTGTGTCTTTACCATTAGTGGCTTTCCATTGCGGACGATTTGAAGCTCTACTTGCTTATCCAATGGCGCCCCAGCGACCAATGTGCGAAGCGCTCTAAAACTCTTCACGTCGCGCCCATCGAACTTGAGAATGACATCACCCGGTTGCAGGCCGGCCTGTTCTGCAGGAGACCCGGAAACTACGTCGCCCACTGTTACACCTCCGGTATCCGCGCCGCCAGCGCCACGCTGCGACGCTCCGGTCTGAATCCCGAGATATCCTCGAATGATTCGTCCGTGCTTTAACACACTTTCCAAGACCATGCGGACGGTATTTGATGGAATCGCAAAGCCGATCCCTTCTGAACCGCCGCTCCTGGAAAGGATTTGTTCGTTAATGCCGACGACTTCTCCTCGCACATTGATTAATGGCCCACCGCTGTTCCCTGGGTTGATTGCGGCGTTAGTTTGCAGCAATTCACCGCGAAGATCAGTGCTGTTTGGTTCTCCCTTCCAGCTGATAATTCCGTCTGTCACTGTCTCTTGGAGGCCAAACGGATTGCCGACAGCGAGAACAGAATCTCCCGGTTGCGCCGTGTCAGAGTCAGCTAAGACGAGTGGTTTAATGCCCGGATCGTCAATCTTGAGCACTGCCAGATCGAGCTGCGAATCCGCTCCAATCAACCGCGCTGTCTTTGTGCGACCATCGCTCAACTGCACCTCGATCTGGTCTACCTGATCGACGACATGGGTGTTAGTGATGATGTGGCCTTCGTTGGTGACAATCACTCCGGAGCCTAGTGAATTTTGCACCAGCGCTTCATCGCG
Organism: Candidatus Udaeobacter sp.; assembly: GCA_035315785.1. Taxonomy (GTDB): domain Bacteria; phylum Verrucomicrobiota; class Verrucomicrobiia; order Chthoniobacterales; family UBA10450; genus Udaeobacter. The sequence continues at coordinate 2,305 of DATFXP010000088.1, forward strand.
CGGGTTGCGCCGCTGACCCCTTGGGTTGCCGAAGAAAAACTCAAATGGGTCGAGACCGTACCCTTGGCGAACAACTTTCTTGGAGGTTTTCACCGCCACAACCGCGGGAATCACACTCTTCACGAGCGCACGCCGTTCTTGGCTTAACGCTTCAAGCGATACTACTTGTTTTGGATTGACCGCAGGCTCGGTCGCAAATGTGTACTTTTCCGGTGTGCTCCCGGATGAAAGCTTTAAACCGCCATGTTTGAGGCGGTAATCGTAGAGCAGCGAGATTCCTGCGCTCAGGATCAGCACAAAAAGCAAAAATTTAGCGAGGTTTTTCATTAACTTACGTGGGAATAACTTTTTCCCTGTTGTTCGACAACTAAGTGTCGGAAACGTTGATTCTCGGGTAGCTCCAGCCGGGGATCCATTTCGAAGATGGACATGGCAGCCGCACGGGCATGCCGCATCAGGTCTGCATCGCGTTTCAAATCGCCAATCTTCAGCCTAGGCAAGCCGCTTTGGGCCGTGCCCAGCAGATCACCCGGGCCGCGCAATTCCCAGTCAGCCTCGGCCACTTCAAAGCCGTTCGTTGTCCGTTCCAAAACCGCCAGCTTCGCCGATGCATCTTCCGTCAGGCTTGAGCTCAGCAAAATGCAATACGATTTGTGTTCGCCACGACCGATTCGGCCACGAAGTTGGTGTAGCTGTGCGAGACCGAATCGCTCGGCATTTTCAATCAGCATCATCGTTGCATTTGGGACATCCACGCCGACCTCGAGCACCGTTGTGCTTATCAATGCGTTGGTATCGCCACGACGAAATCGTTCCATGATCTGCTGTTTGTCCGGCCCTCGAATCCGGCCATGAAGTAACTCACATCGGAACGGATGAAGGCGTTCCCGCCATCGCTCGTATTCCGCCGCAGCAGCTTTGACATCCAGCTTCTCGTTTTCATCAATTAACGGGTAAATCACGTAAAGCTGACGTCCTTTCTCCAATTGCGTTCGCAAGAAGCTCAGTACCTCGCCCAGCTTCGATGTCTCGCGCACAGCGGTGACAATCTTTCCGCGGTTCTTCGGCATCTCATTTATCGTCGAAACGTCGAGGTCGCCGTAGATCGTCATCGTTAGTGTTCGCGGGATGGGGGTTGCCGTCACCACCAGCGCGTCCGGTGCCGGCTCGCGGGCAGTCAGCCGCGCGCGCTGCGCTACTCCGAACTTGTGCTGTTCATCAATTACCGCCAGCCCGAGATTCGAAAATGAAACACTTTCGTAAAGCAGCGCATGCGTCCCAACAATGATTTGGTGGGCATCGTCGCCCGAAAATAAGGGTAATGGTCCGCTTTCTTCCTGCCTTGCTGCCGTTCGTAATGCGATGTGGACGCCCAGCGGCTCGAGCCAACGTCGAAGTAATTCGTAATGTTGCTCGGCCAGAATTTGGGTTGGCGCCATAAATGCGGCCTGATATCCCGCTTCGACGGCGAGAAGCATGGCCGCAATCGCAACAACGGTTTTTCCAGAGCCGACATCGCCCTGTAACAAACGGTTCATCGGATAATTCGCCGCCAAATCGCGCCGGATTTCCGCGATCACTTTTCGCTGCGCAGCAGTCAATGCGAACGGAAGCGATTTTAAGAATTTATCCAGCGACGCACCCGGTCCGCAGTGTGCCTGTCCGGCTCGGGTCGATGACTCGAAACGCCGCGACGCAATCAGCATTTGCATGGCAAAGAATTCCGAGAGCACGAGATGCTTGCGCGCGGCATTCCGCGCTTCCCAACTTTCGGGAAAATGTATCGCTCGAATTGCCACCGATCGTTCACCGCGCACCAAACTGGTCGGCGCAATCGGTTGCCATGTTACATCTGGAAATTCGTGCAGGACACGATAGATGATGCCGCGCAAGACGCGCTGCGAAAGACCTTCAGTCGCCGGATAGATCGGCGTGATGCGTCGAAAATGGATCGAAATCTCTTCATCATTCTCGATCACCTCAAACTCCGGGTGATCCATGCAAATTCGTTTTCCACGCAGACGCGGCCTGCCGAAAACAACGATACGCTGACCCGTGGCGATCATTTTCTGCACGTAGTGCAGGTTGAACCAGCGGCATACGAGCGGTTCACTCAGGGCATTTGGCTGCGATTCCTCCAGCGTCGCTTCAAAGATTTTCCTCCAGCCGCCAAACCGGCGCAGCGATGTTTTGGTCACCTCGCCGCAAAGGCAAATGGGAGCATCGGTTTCCTCTCGCGGAAACTGGGGGAACTCGGTCCGATCCTCATGACGCCGCGGGAAATGCGTTAGCAAATCTTCCGTGGTCTTGATCCCGAGTCGTCGCAACGCCAGTAACCGCGGGCGTGGAATCCAGCTTAAATCTTCAAGCTTTGTCGAAACGCTAGTCATACCATTCGGCCTAGTGCTCAAGCCTTTTCGGCCGCGCGCAAGCCCTCGATCCGCATGCCAACCAAAGTCTCGCCGCCATATTCATCAGCCCCAATGCGGAATGCGACATCCCAGGGCGGCGCCGGAATTTCATTGGTCGCGCCGTCGAAATAGACGGCACGACGATGCCGATCCCCCTGACGCAACCGAAATACAAGATGCTTTCCGTTTGAGACTCGGGGCTCCCCAACGGGTTCGACCGCACGCGCAAAAAAAAGTGGCTGCGGATTTCCATTTCCGAACGGCTGCAAAAGCTCGTGGCAGCGAAGAAACTCGACGTCAATATTTGTGAACGGCAGCTCGTGATCCAGTCGCAGCGAGCGTTGCAGAGCTCCTTCTGAAAGTAATTCCCGTGCGGTACTGCGAAAGGCCTCCGCAAATTTCGGAAAATTTTTCTCGTATAGCGCCACACCGGCGGCCATTTCGTGGCCGCCGAATTTCTCGAGGGTGGGCGCACATTGTGTCAGCGCGTTGACGAGATTTAGCCCCTCGATGCTCCGTCCGCTTCCCTTACCGACGCCGTTCTCGTCGAAACCGATCACGATGGTGGGACGATGATATTTTCGAACAATCCGCGACGCTACGATACCCAGCACGCCGGGATGCCAGCCGCGCGCCCCCGCCACGATGGCTGCGTCACGCGCCGCATCGAATTGTTTTTCGATTGTCACAATGGCTGCCGCGAGAATTTCCTTCTCCACGTCCTGCCGTGCGCGGTTTTGTTGGTCCAGCTCTATCGCCAGTGCTGCTGCCTCGTCGTCATCGTTAGTGAGCAATAGTCGCAAAGACTTCTGTGCGGTACTCAATCGGCCCGCAGCGTTCAATCGTGGTCCCAGGCGGTACCCAATGTCTTCGGGCAGAATCGGCGGACGCACTCCGGCGACTTGCATTAGCTTTTTAAGACCGACGCGCGACGTGGGGCCGATTTCGATGGCCCCGCGCTGCACCAGCAGGCGGTTCTCTTCCACGAGGGGCACGATGTCAGCCACGGTACCCAGCGCGACAAGATCGAGTTTTGATTTCAAATCAAACTGAGGCAGCGGCCGCGACTTTAACAGCGCATGGCAGAGCTTAAATACGATTCCCACGCTGCAGAGATAATGAAATGGCGATGTTGAATCAGTCTTCGGATTCACGATTGCGACGCAATTAGGCAGCTGTGATTTCGGTTCGTGATGGTCGAGCACTATGACATCGGCGCCGCGGTTCTTGAGTTCAGCGATTTCACCGGTCGAAGCAGTGCCGCAATCAATGGCGATCAGTAATTGTGGACGGTGCTGTTCGAGGCAGCGTTCGACGCTTTCGTGGCTCAACCCGTAGCCCTCCTCCATTCGCAAGGGCAAAAAGAGTTCCGGCGTTGCGCCGTAAGCGCGTAGCATTTCTGCCAGCAAAGCGAGTGAGGTCACGCCATCGACATCGTAATCTCCAAACAGCACGATGCCTTCGCGGGAATCCAGCGCAGCCAGAATCCGAGCGACTGCCGTGCGCATTTGCGGTAGCAAAAATGGATCAGTGAGCGAGCTAAGGCGCGGCCGCAGGAACGATTGGACGTCATCCGCGCTCTGAAAGCCTTTCCGGAAAAGAAGTCGCGCGATGCATTCTGATCCGCAGATCTCATCCCACGCAATCGCGCCGCCATTCAGATCTTCGTACGGCGGTAGAATCCATCGGTCTTGCACCGGCTCAGTTTATTTACTGCGCAGTGAGTGACAAGATGAGGAGGCAAATCGCGCCAAAGGAATTGGCTATTTTGATTCCTTTGCGCTCGCAGTTTTCTCAGGAAATTCGAAACCGATTTTTCCGTCCTCCAGCTTTAGATACGCGGAGAAAGGCCGACCACGCTTCGAGATGAAGCCTTCAAGAAGATCCGTTTTTCCCGTCCTAAGAAGCTTTTGCGCTTGTTCTGTTGGAATCTCGCGGCCGAGGATCGTTTTGCTGAGTTTGAATTTGCAAGGCTTCCGATCAGCCTGTGAATCCTCGCAAATGTAACTGGTCTCAGTCTCAAAAACCTTTCCACCGGATATTGGGCATTCGCCTAGGGGTTCCTTGCCTGTGAAATCAATTTTCGCCGCCGGCTCTTTCGGTTTTCGTTCCCTTTTCGCTTTCGGGTCGCGCTTCTCAAATTCAAAGCCGACATCTTTCTTATCGGTTAGCACAAGAAACGCTTTGAATGGCCTGCCCTTGCGAGAAATGAAGCGCTCAAGCAAATCCGTTTTGCCGCTCGCGAGCAGTTTGTTCATCTGTTCTCGCTCGATCGGTCGTTGCAGAATGACTTTTCCCGATCGGAAGTCGCACGTTTTGTTTGGACCGACTGAATTTTCGCAAATGTAGGTCATTCCGGATTCGAATACGCGTCCGCCGCACTTGGGACATTTCCCCAATGGTTCCTGCTGCGAAAAATCCACGGTCTGCACCGCACCGTTCTCTTGCCCGTTAACCCCGAAATCGAATTCTGCCTTGAAATCGTCGCTCAATCTGAGCGCGGCATGAAACCGTTTGCCTTTCCTGCTGCGAAAGCCGGCTAACGGTCCTGTCTGCTTGTCGCGCACGAGCGTTTCGAATTCATCGCGGCTCAGCAATCGACCGGCGATGGTTTTCCAGATAGTAAAATCGCAGTCCTCATTCGTGCACGTGAAACTCTTGAATCGCTCGACGATCGGCGAACCGCACTTCGGGCACCGGCCAAACGGCTCGGTATCAGGCATGTGCTCGTCAGGATGAAAATGCTTGGCTTTGCCAACGATATCCTTCGTCAGATCGCGGATGTCGCGCATGAACGCATCACGCGTGAGCTTGTGATGCTCGATCTCGCGCAGGCGAAATTCCCATTCACCGGTGAGTTCAGGGCTAGTCAATTCCGGCACCGCGTTTTTGAGAAGTGTGATCGTCTGAATGGCCTTGGCGGTAGGCTGAAGGTCCTTTCCGTGCCGGGTCAGATAATGAGCCGAAATCAGTGTTTCGATAATGGATGCGCGCGTGGCGGGCGTGCCGAGCCCTTTCTCCTTCATCGCATCGCGCAGTTCTTCATCGTCCACTAGTTTGCCCGCGGATTCCATCGCGCTAAGGATCGTGCCTTCGTTATAACGGATGGGTGGCCGTGTTTGTTCCGTGTTGACTTCAATGCGCACGGTTTGCACGCGTTCGCCTTGCGATACAGCCGGCAGGTTTTCTTCGGGCCTATCGCCGGCGGCTTCGCGTCCGTAGACCTCCAGCCATCCGGGCGCCACCATGATTTTGCCTTCTGTTTTGAAGGGCTCGCCCTCCACTCGCGTGATTCGAGTCGTGTTCTCGTATTGCGCCGGTGGAAAGAACACGGCCACAAAACGCTTGCTAACCATGTCGAAAATTGCCTGCTCGTTGTTATCGAGTGAATGCGGCACGGTGTCGGTCGGAATGATTGCGAAATGGTCGCCGACCTTCGCGTTGTTAAAAATCCGCTTGTTAAGCTCGACCCAATTGTTGTCGAGCACTTTTCGCGCGAACGGATTTTCGAGTTTGCCCAATGTCGATTTTACCGTCGGAATGTAATCTTCAGGCAGCGCGCGCGAATCTGTACGTGGATATGTAATGGCCTTGTGCCTCTCGTACAGCGCCTGCGCGATTTGCAAGGTGCGCTTCGCGGAGAAACCGAAGCGACTGTTCGCGTCGCGTTGCAAGCTGGTGAGATCATACAATTGCGGCGCAATCCGTGTGCTCGGCTTTTTTTCCTCCAACTCGACAACGCCTTCTTTGCCCGTGCATCTTCGCTGAATGGCTTCCGCGATTTCGTGATGCCACAGTCGCGGCGCAGCGCGGTGCTCGTCCCAAAGCGACCCATTTGCGGGATCAAGTCGTTGCTCGGCATCTGGCAGGTTCAATTCACGCCGCGAGAGCAGCCTCCTCGTTCTTTCGATCTCGCTCTCTTCTTTGTTGAAAGCTTCGTCGAACCAACGCCCCGGATATTCGCCTGCCATAGCGCGGAACGTGCCGACTATCTCATTCAGCTCGCGGGGTTTGAATTCCTTAATTTTGCTCTCGCGATCGACGATGATGGTCAGTGTGGGCGTTTGCACTCGTCCAAGCGAAGTGACAGTGCTGCCGCGTCCGCCACTGAGTCGTAGGGTAAATGCGCGCGTGGCGTTAATGCCCACCAGCCAATCCGCTTCGTTGCGACTTCGTGCAGCGCTCGCCAGCGGTTGCATCTCGTCATCGCTACGCAGTCGCGCGAACCCACCGCGGATGGCCTCCGACGTCATTGATTGCAACCACAGCCGCTTGATAGGTTTTTTCGTGCCGGCGTATTGGACGATGTAGCGGAATATCAGCTCGCCTTCACGGCCTGCGTCGCAGGCGTTAATGATCTCTGAAACGTCCTTGCTTCTAATGAGTTTTCGCAGAGTGCTGACGCGACCACCCATTTTGTCTGCCGGTTCAAGTTCGAATTCCGGCGGCATGATGGGCAGCTTCGTCATGTCCCATTTGTCCTGCTCTTTCATCGAGGCAGGCACTGCCAGCTCGAAAAGATGACCGACCGCCCACGAGATCAGGTATCTTTCGTTCTCGAAGTAGTCCTTGCCTTTTTTGAAGCCGCCAATGGCCTTGGCAATGTCGCCGGCGACCGACGGCTTCTCGGTAATGATGAGGGCCTTAGACATGGCGCAGAAATCGAACTCACTTACGGTGGCTTTGCAAGTCAGGCCAATTTACGGGGCGTCGAGCGCCGCCGTAACCCTCTGGCTAGCCTAGCTTAACGAAGTATTTTCCTGGCAATTGCTTGACCAGACGTTTCAGTTCTAGCTGCAAAAGTGTAGATGAAACGACCGCGCTTGGCAATTCGCTACGCGCCGCGATGTCGTCGATGGATGTTTCGGTGGCGTCAATGGCGCCGAAGACTCGGCGCTCCTCCTCTGAAAGCGGCGGCAACGGCCGGGCAGCGGTTTCGGGAGAGGGTTTTGCTTCGGGCAACAGAATCTCCAAATCATCCAAAATGTCCGATGCATCCATGACCAGTTTTGCGCCCTGCTGAATCAAACGGTTCGATCCCATCGCGCTCGGCGCGTTGATATGACCCGGCACTGCGTAGACCGCGCGGCCTTGTTCCAACGCCTGGGCCGCCGTGATAAGCGCACCACTATTCAATCCTGCTTCCACGACCAGAATGCCGTGGCTCCACCCGGAAATGATGCGGTTGCGCATCGGAAATGTTTGTCGATCTGGTTCGATATCCATCGAGAACTCAGAAACGATTGCGCCGTTCCCGTTGCGAATTTTTTCCGCCAGCGCCGCATTCTCCGGCGGATAGAGTTTGGCTAATCCAGAGCCGATCACCGCGATGGTGCGCCCTTTCGCAGCCAGGGCGCCCTGATGAGCCGCCGTATCAATGCCGCGTGCCAACCCGCTAACCACTGTCAGCCCTGCGTAACCGATCTGGTAGGCGAGCTTCTTGGCCGATTCCGCGCCGTAATGGGTGGTACGTCGCGCGCCGATAACGCCAATGGCATGATGATCGCGGTCCAGGAGTTGGCCCCAGAGATAGAGCACAATCGGTGGCGCATGGATCTCGCGTAGCGGCCGCGGATACGACGGGGATTGCTGTGTGATAACAGTCGCCCCGAAATCGTGGATCCGCTGCAGCTCGGTCGGCAGATCAATCGTTGATTCCCAGTTTGAGATTTGATCGGCGACTTCGTTTCCGATGCCCTCCACCTTGCGAAGGTCGCCGCGTTTAGCCGCGAGGATTTGTTGCGGTTCCGGAAAAACCTCCAGCAACTTGCGCAACCGGACCGGTCCAACCGTCGGTAGCATGTTGAGCGCGATACAGGCTTCAGTCGCGTTCATCTTGTAGAGGGCGCTAATGCCAAGCGCCTGTTTAAATCCGATCCGTGCTCGCTACAAGCACAGCAAGAAAATTGAGGAGAAGCTTCTGTTAGAACTCAGAAGGGAATTTCGTCTTCGTCTGCTTCTGGAGCCCCCGATTTCTTAGGCGGTGCGCTGGGTTGCCTGCTTTCTCCGGTGTCCGCTCCGCCCGAGGGTCGACCTCCGAGCAATTGCATGTTCTCGGCCACCACGCGCAGTCGCGTTCGCTTCTGTCCGGTTTGCTTGTCGTCCCACGTGTCCATTTGCAGCCGGCCTTCAATGAAAACCGGTCTGCCCTTTTTCAAGTATTCGCTAGCAACCTCCGCCGTTCGTCCCCACAGCGTGACGTCGACAAAAGTGACTTCCTCGCGCTTTTCGCCGCTGTCAGTTGTGTAAGCGCGATTCACCGCGACGCCGAGGTCGCAGACGGCGCTGCCTTTGGGCGTGTAACGCACTTCAGGATCACGCGTGACATTTCCAAGCAAGAGAACTTTGTTGAGGTTCGCCATGTCGCGCTTATACCGAAATCATTTCGATTTTGCCACTTTTTTTGGCGCCTTCTCTTTGTTCTGCTCCAGCAATTGGTAATGCTGGCGGTAAACGTCAGGATCCAGTTTGAATTTGGTCCGCAGCCGCACGATCGATTGAGGATCGGTGTTCAAGATGAAGTTGACGTAATAACCGGCATCGAGCGGCCCGGCTTCATATGAAAAGTGCCGCTTGTCCATCTTCTGGACCTGCTCGACTTTCGCGCCCTCCTTCTCAAACTCGGATTCCAGGCGCTCGATCATTTCTTTCACATTTTCTTCTTTAGCCTGGGTGTTTAGCACCAGCAGGGCTTCGTAACGACGATTCATATTTATTCGGATTTGTTAAACGTGTTCATGGTTGAAACGAGACCGTTGTCAATCACGCATTTCAATGCCTCCACTGCGCGATCGATGGTGGATCTCACGATTGGCTTCTCCTCATCAAAGAAGCGACCTAGCACATAATCGAATGACCCTTCCCGTGGCGCGGCTCCAATCCCGATGCGCAAACGCGGGATTTCTTCCGTCCCGAATTGCGCGATGACCGACTCAAGCCCGTTATGACCGCCCGGTCCGCCGCGGCCGCGCAACCGAAGACGACCCAGGGGCAGAGAAAAATCGTCTAGCACGACTAGGATTTCCTGTGGCTGAATTTTGTAAAACTGCGCAACTGCGAAAACTGGATACCCGCTGCGATTCATGAAGCTCAAAGGCTTGACCAGAAGCACAGCTCCGCATTTCGCTGAGAGAACGTCCCATTTTGCCGATTTCCCCCAAACACATCCAAACTGCGCGGCCAACTGATCGACAACAATAAACCCGATGTTGTGTCGCGTTGCCGCGTACTCCAGGCCGGGATTTCCGAGACCGGCGATAAGCCGGATTGCTGTTTCGTCCACGCGCGGGCAATCGAAAATCCAAACTCGAAGATCGAGAATGGATTACTTCTTTTCTTTCTCCTTTGGAGCTTTTTCTTTCGCAGTTGCTGCGGGCGCAGCACCGGCTTCGCTCTCTTCCTTTTTCTCGGTGATCACTTCCGGCCCTGCGGCGGCAGCCTCAGCCTCCGCCGCAACTGGCTCTTCCTCAACCACAGGCGCCAGCACTGAGAACGCCGTTAGATCAAGCTGCACTTTTGCCGTTACGCCTGACGGAAGTTGGATGTCTCGGACGTGAACAGAGTCGCCAATATTCAGCTGCGAAACGTCCACCGTGATCCGATCCGGCAAATCGCCCGGCAGACATTCAATCGTTAATGCACGCAAGCTCTGCTCGAGCAATCCGCCAAAAGTCTTTACGCCAACAGCCGTGCCCACGGGTTCAAGCGGCACTTCAGCTTGAATCATCTGATCCATGGAGATGGCGTGAAAGTCGACGTGGCGAATCTGCCCACCGACCGGTGAGTGTTGTACTTCCTGCACAAGCGCAGTGCGGCTTTGTCCGTCGCCTCCAATTTCGAGCTCGACCAGGACGTTTTCTCCTGAGGCCTGACTCATCATTGCGTTTATGTCCCGCGCGGAAACTTGTAGCGGCTGCGGTTTGTCGCTGCCTCCATAGATGACAGCCGGAATGAATCCGCGCGCTCTGAGTTTGCGGACAGCGGAGCGGCCTACATCCGGGCGCGGTTCTGCTTTAAGCTTAACTTGTTTTGCCATTTTTCTCGTTCTCGATGTTGAACAGCGAGGACACCGATTCATCGTTATGAATCCGTTTGATGCCTTCCCCGAGAAGCTCGGAGACGCAGAGCACCATGACGTTAAATCCTTCCACGGTGCGCACCGGCGTGCTGTTAGTCGTTACTAATTCCGTAATTTCGGATTTTTGCAACCGGGGAATGGCCACGTCCACCAAAACCGCGTGCGCCACGCCGGCGTAAATGTTGCGCGCACCGTGCTTTTTTACTATTGCAGCCGCCGAGGTAAGTGTGCCAGCTGTTTCAGTAAGATCGTCCACGAGCAGCACATCGCGGTTCTCCACGTCGCCGATCAGGTAAAGTGCTTCAGTCTCAGTGGCGCTTTTGCGCTCTTTCGCCACAATTGCCAGGTTGGCGCCGAGCGCTTCTGCGTAAGCCGAAGCCATTTTCAGGCCGCCGAGATCGGGAGAAACGACAGCGGTTTTGCCCGTCATTCTCTTGCGCAAATATTTGATCAACACTGGCGCCGAATAGAGGTGATCCACCGGGATGTCGAAAAAACCCTGCACCTGCTGCGCATGCAAATCCATCGTGAGCACGCGATCCACGCCCGCGGCATGCAGCAAATTCGCCACGAGCTTCGCTGTGATCGGCACGCGCGGTTGATCTTTGCGATCCTGGCGCGCGTAGCCAAAAAATGGAATGACAGCCGTAATTCGGTCCGCACTCGCGCGTCGCGCCGCGTCCACCATGATCAGCAACTCCATCAAATGCTGATTGGTCGGCGGAGAAGTCGGCTGGACGATGAAGACGTCGTGCCCTCGAATGTTCTCCTCGATCTTGACGTATGTCTCGCCATCGGGAAACGAGCTTATTGTTGCCTGTCCCAACGGCGTCCCGATGTACTTGCAGATTCTTTCGGCCAATTCGCGGTTTGCGGAGCCGGTGAAGACTTTTAACTCAGGTTGAAGCGCGAACATCGCAAGCCGTTACAATAGGCGGACACGATCAAAATTGGCAAATCCGGATTTGCCACTGTGCAACACGAAATCACGGGTTTCCCCCGCAAGGCTGAAAAGCCCTCCCGCATTACCGCACCGCCTTGCCAAAGCCCAGTTCTCCGCCAAGGTACCTAGTCCCCAAATGCCTAGTAGGACCATGACTGCTGACGCGATACGAATAGAACGCCCGAGCACGAATTCCAAGCTCTTCGCGCACACACGCTGGGATGCCGTTCCAGCGGCGGCGGGACTCTTTCACCTGGCCTACCTCTTTGGCCTCTACTTTTTATTTCCGCATGCGCCGCTGTGGGTGATGCTGCTTCTCGGGTTCATTTACTCGCTGATGGTAAATGCCAACATCAACGGCGTGGGGCACAACTTCATTCATAACCCGTTTTTCCGCTCGCAACTTCTCAATCGCCTATTTGGAGTCACGCAATCCGTCGCTTGTTGTTTTTCGCAGACGATGTACGACGCCGTGCATATGCGGCATCATAAGGGAAACTCGGACCGGCAAGATGAACACGGTGACACGATTGATTGGTTATCGATCTACAGACACAGCCACGATGGCGAAGCGGAGAATCCGTGGAGCTATGTTTTTCTGAGTTTCTTCCGCGACGATGTCGGCGCCATCCGCAATGACCTGCGGAAACGAAAGAACGGCGATGATTTTTGGGGCTACCTTGAGTTGGCGGCATTCGCCACAATGCTTTTCGTAATGGCGATCGTCGTACCCACGAATCCGATTCATTTCATTAACTGGCGATTCATCGTGTATTTCCTGCCGTTCTGGTATCTCGGCCATTGTTTTAGTTACTTGAATGGCTATTACCGCCATTACGGAGCGAACCCCGATAAGCCGATTGCGTGGGGCGTGAGTAGCTACGGAAAAATCTACAACTGGCTGTTTTTCTACAACGGCTATCACGCCGAACATCATTTTCGTCCGAAGGTCCACTGGACTAAGATGGAAAAATTCCGCCGAGGCATCGAGGATCTGCAGAAGCAGGAAGGCGTCCGCACTATTCGGCACGCGCACATGTTAGGCTTTCTCGATCCTGATTTGCCAAAACGCGGTGAACACCCTTCAAAGACCGAAACGGCAAAAGGGACATTATAGGGCGGGCCGCATCGCCTTGCCTTCTGGATCGCCAATGACAAGAGGAGCGCTTGACCTACAAACTTTTCACGAACTCGGCGCGTAGTTTTTCTTTCTCCGTTTCGCACTCCTCCTTTAACCGGCGAACTTCCGAGACGAGTTGCTTCTGGAAAGAATCGATATCGTCTGGTTTGCTCTCAGTTTGCGCCTTACGGATTTGATCTTTAAGGAAAAGCTCCTTCTCGGCAATTTTCGCCTGATACTTGGAATCCACTTCGGCGAGTTCCTTCTTCTGTTCGTGAGTAAGCGAGGGCGAGGGCGACGCTTTTTGAAGGCGTTCGATTGCGAGTTCGTAAGCCGATTTCATCTCGATTTTTACGCTCCTCAAACAATCGACGCATTGCTTCTCGGAAATCAATTCTTAAATTGTTTCGAATGCGTTCACCAATTCGGCTGCTCAGTATCGATTTTGATGGGACGCTGGTTTCGCGTGCTACCGAACCGGTGTTCAATTCGCAATGTATGGAGTTGATTGGCGAGTTGCAGGAGGCGGGCGCGATCTGGGCAATCAACACGGGACGCTCGGTCGATCTGCTTGAGAAGGGTCTCGCAGAGTTCGCACTGCCGATTCGTCCGAATTTCATTCTCACGACGGAACGCGACGTTTTTCGTCCGGGACAAGACGGCGAGAAATGGGAACCGTTCGGCGATTGGAATCAGCGATGCGCGCACGATCATGCGGAGTTGTTTTCGTCGGCTGATTCGGTCCTGGCTGAATTCGTGGACTTCGCTACGAACCAAACCAAGGCGCGTCTGATCTATAACTCTGCAGGCCTAGAAGGGCTCGCCGCCGAAAGCGAGGAGGAGATGGGCCGCATTACGGACTTCATCCGGCACGCGCGTACGGATCATCCGAAGCTTGATTACCAGCGCAACGGGATTTACTTGCGTTTCTGTCACGCTGATTACCACAAAGGCGCGACGCTCGCTGAGCTGGCGCGTTTACTGGATGTCTCACGCGAAAACATCTTCGCGGCAGGCGATCACCACAACGATGTCTCCATGTTGGACGGAAAATTCGCAGCGATGCCGTCGTGTCCGGCGAACGCTATTCCAGAGGTGCAAAATGCTGTGAGCAACGCTGGGGGTTATGTGGCACAAAAGGACTATGGGGCCGGTGTCCATGAAGCGCTGCTGCACTTCGTGAACGGAGACTCGTTGAAGGGTTGAAGCGGGCGACCCCAACTTCTTCTCCGGTTTAATGCTTCAACGTTTCCAGTTACCAGCGCACGTTTGTGGATCCCATGGGGCCCGGCGTAACACGATCATCGGACATTTTCTCTCCGGGAACATCTCCGCCAGATTGCGCGGACGACGGACTGCCGAGCGTATCGTTGGTGGGGGACGCGCACGAAACGAGGAAAAAGGAAATGAGCAAAACCACAGCGCTTAGAAGTGCGGTCTGTCTGATCACTGACGCGAACCTAGGTGCAGGACATCTCCGATGCAACCAGCAGCGAAACACCGCGGTCACAGAGTGCCGCCACGGTCCCAACCATGCGCCGCCCAATTCAGAAGTGACCAGAACTACTCCCCGCCTCGCCATTGGGGGCAAATGACGGACGTGCGAAGTGGGCCTCAACAGCTGTCATTTGCGGTTCAGTGTTCCGTTCCGTCACGACCCCATTCTGGGGGCCTGAGGCACAAGCGGAAAGCAGCCACGCGATCATCAAACAAAGCATCCCACACCATGCAGCACGTTTATTCACGAAGCGGAACCTACAGATCGAAGAGCCTGGCGCAACCGCCGGAACCCGAGGGTTGACATCGAAAGAGAGGAACCACGAAAAAATTTTGCGCAGAAAGAGAAGCTCGCGTTTAGTTCTGCATGGCCGGCAACTGGGGCGAGCCCGAACGCATGTGGGACGAATACGATTGGGAGCGTTTTCTTCAGCAACAAGACGGGAAGACCGAAAAATATATGCAGTTGCTGGAAACATATCTTGACGATCCGCGGCGTGATGAAATTATCGCGCGCGAAATGGGTTGGACGCAGTTGCTGGACGAAAAAGACTGGAGCGCGGAGGTAGACGCGCTTCTGGATGAAACCGCAACGGAAGAAGAAGAGTCCGACGTAGAAAATACAACTGCGTCGGGCGAAACGTTCCAGGAACACGATCTTTATCGCGCTGCTTTCGATCTCACGCTCTGGATCGATCAATTGTTCGATCAAAACCCTACGCTCCAGAACGAGCCCGCAGCGGTTAAGCTGGCTACTCATTCGGCTCTGGCCAGCGCAAAGCTAGCGGCAGCGTTGAGTGGTGATCATCTCGACGAAATCGGAATGACCATCGCATATCTGAAGCGGGCCTTGAAGGCGATTACGACCTCGATGAATGCAGCAGCGCAGCTGCGAAAGGCCGCCCGCTTGATCAGCCGGTCGGAGTATCTGGTGTTGCAGCAACGGCTCTTTGAAGTCCGCGACGGTATCGTAAGCCTGATGGGTGAATATCGCGCTGAGTGGCGTCGCCGTTTCGGCCCAGACACCTTTCAGCGTTGAATGAAATAAGGGCGCGCTCCGTCCAACTATGCAAACGGAAGCGACTCTGGCGCAGTCCGATGTGTCGGAATTGGACTTGGTGAAACGATGCCAGGCCGGTGATACCGAAGCATTCGACGAGCTGGTAACGCGCTACCGAACACGAGTATTCGGCATGATTTACAACATGGTCCATAGCGAACAGGACGCATGGGATTTGTCCCAGGAGAGCTTCCTCAAAGCTTGGAAGTCGATCGGACG
This sequence comes from Candidatus Udaeobacter sp., assembly GCA_035315785.1. Classification (GTDB taxonomy): domain Bacteria; phylum Verrucomicrobiota; class Verrucomicrobiia; order Chthoniobacterales; family UBA10450; genus Udaeobacter. The sequence continues at coordinate 17,632 of DATFXP010000088.1, forward strand.
CTTCCGCAGTCAGTCATCCTTTTACACCTGGATTTATCGCATCGTTATGAATGTGACGATCGATTGGCTGCGCAAAAAGCAGGTTAAAGGCGGTGGCGCTGAGTTCGATGACGCAATTCAACTGCGAGAAATTGATCCGGCATCAAAAACGGTTCCGAAAACGGAGGCGTTGCCCCATCAAGCCATGGAACGAGACGAGATCCGCGCCCGGATCGAAAAGGCAATTGGTCAGCTCTCGCCGGAGCACCGCGCCGTGATTTTAATGAAGGAAATCGACGAGATGCAGTATCACGAGATCGCCGAGGCGCTGGGATGTTCGATCGGTACGGTGATGTCCCGGCTGTTTTATGCGCGCAAAAAACTGCAAGGCTTACTGAGAGACGTTTATGAAAACGTTTGAGGAAAAGTGGACGGCATGGCTGGACGACCAGCTCAGCGGGCGCGAATTATCGGAATTCGAGGCGTCGCTACCGGACAAGGCTGCCGCTCAAGCCGAGAAGGCCGAGGCGAAGAAACTCGGCGGGCTGTTAAGGCGAGAGTTGAGTACGCATCCACTGAAGAACGAAGAATTTTTCAGTCATCAGTTGCGCGAAAGGATCGTCCAGGAAAGTGGCGGCCAACGTCGGGAGCGCGCACGGCGAAGTCCCACATCCAGTTGGTGGACGATTCCGCGCCTGTTGTGGGCGGGCACGGGGTCGCTGGCTGTGTTTTTGATTTGCACCGTTCTGGTTATGCGTCAGGAACGGCCGGCAGAGGAATCTCAATACCTGACACAGATTCTCAATGCTCGCGTCGATCCCGTCGTTAGTCCGAACGCGACTGTCTCGATCTTCGAGGTGAAACAAGACCATGCAACGGTCCTTTGGACCGAAGGACTACAAAGCTTGCCGGCCGATTACGCGGCGAAATAACTGTTCATGCATCGCGCGCTCGCGGTCGTAATCTCTGTTCTTGTCCTGACGATGACTGCGTCGCCCGCTTTGCAAGCGGCGGAGAAAGTTTGGAGCGGTCTTGTCATGGCGGAGAACGTTGCGGCGCCGCAGCCGGTTCCGTCGGAATTGACTCGGATTGAAGGATTGCTGAAAAAGTTCTTCGGCTACAACGAATTTCAAGTGATCGGGCAATCGCAGAAAACGCTTAAGACCGGTCAGGAAGATTGGCTTGCGACCAGCAAATTTTTCGGACTGCACGTAGACGCGCGTGGTGAAACCCCGGGTGGCTACGTTTTGAATCTGAAGCTTTACAAGGAAAAGGAGCTTTTGCTTGAGACCGAAGCCAAGTTAAGCAAGCGCAGTCCGCTGGTGATCAAAGGCCCGCAGGTGGGTGGGGGGCAATTGCTGCTGGTATTAGTTGTCCAGTAGTGGTAGGGCGCGCGCGCCGCTCAGCGAGCATTCTCTACCGTTCAGAAACGTAAAAATCATAGCCGTTCTTAAATCCGACACATGCGCGCTCTACTTCTCGCACTTCTGGTTTTATTTTTGGTAAGTTCGTTAGTCAGAGCTGTGGAAAAACCGTTTAACTTCAACGAGACGCCCGGGAAACTTCCGAAAGAAGTAATGCCGGCGGAATACGCAATCCGCATCGTTCCGAACCTCGACAATTTCACGTTTGCCGGGAGTGAAATCGTGAAGCTGAATGTGCCGAAGCCGGTTCGTCAGTTGGTGTTGAACGCGCTGGAGGTCAAGATCGAAGGGGCCTCTGTCGATGGCAAAGAACTGCCGCTCTCGGCGATAAAGACCGATGACGAAACGGAACTCCTGACGCTTACGTTACCTTCAGAACTCGCGGCCGGCGATCACGCCCTCACGCTACGTTTCACGGGCAAGATCAACCAGCAAGGACAGGGGCTTTTTTACATGCTTTACCAGGAACACGGCAGCGGTGTGCGCAAAGTTATGCTCGGGACGCAATTCGAAGCGACTGATGCGCGTCGATTCTTTCCTTGCTGGGATGAACCGGCTTTTCGCGCGCGTTTTCAATTAACGGTTGTGGTTCCCGAGAATTGGCTCGCCGTCTCAAACATGCCGATCGAGAGCGAGAAAAAAATCGCTGGCGGAAAAGAAGTGCACTTCTCGCCAACTCCGCCGATGTCCAGTTACCTGAATGTATTCGTGGCCGGCGAGCTCGATTTTATCGAGTCGCGGGTCGGCCCCACGCAGATCCGCGTAATCGCGACAAAAGGCAAAGCGGAACAGGGTCGTTACGCGCTTGAGTCGTCGACGCAGATTTTAAAGTACTACAACGATTATTTCGGCGTGCCGTATCCGCTGCCGAAACTGGATCAAATCGCTATTCCCGGCGGCTTTGGTGGGGCAATGGAAAACTGGGGGGGCATTACCTATTACGAATCGGCGCTTCTCTTCGATCCGAAGAGTTCCTCCGCAGAAACGAAGCAAAACATTTACGAAGTGATCGCGCATGAGATGGCGCACATGTGGTTCGGAGATCTCGTAACAATGGCGTGGTGGGACAATCTCTGGCTCAACGAAGGATTTGCCTCTTGGATGGCCAGCAAATGCACCGCGCATTTCAATCCGCAATGGGAAGTCTGGCTCGCCCGCGAATTGCCGCGAGATCCTACGCGGCGGACCGGAATCGCAAAGGAAGCGGCGATGGAAGGCGACGCGCGCTCAACCACGCATCCGATTCAGCAGCGCATCGAAACGGAAACCGAAGCGAACAGCGCGTTTGACGATATCACTTACAAGAAAGGTCAATCGTTCCTACGGATGCTCGAGAGTTTTCTTGGTGAGGACGTTTTTCGCAATGGGGTCCGGCGGTATATCGCAGCGCATAAGTACTCGAACGCAACCACTGCGGATTTGTGGAATGCGCTTTCGGAAGCTTCGAGCAAATCAGTAGGTGAAATTGCGGCCGGTTGGACGGAGCAACCGGGATTTCCCATTGTGAACGTTAAGCGAGAGGCCGACGGCAAGGTTCGGCTTACTCAGGAGCGTTTCAGGGTGAATTTCAAGAAGGCCCCGCCACTACTCTGGCAAATCCCGCTGACGTATTCGGTCGTTGGCGAAACACCAGCGACTTTATTAATGACCGATAAGACGGCAGCTTTGAAAAACATTCCCACAGATCGCGTACTCAAGTTGAACGTCAATGGCGCTGGAAATTATCGTGTCGAATATGATCAGCCGTCGTGGGAATTGCTGCTTAAGTCGCTGCCAAAGTTAAGCGTTGAAGATCGCGTCAACCTTATGAGCGATGCCTGGGCGCTCGTGCAAGCCGGGCGCGCGCCGGTCTCGTTCTACTTTGGATTAATCGAAAAGTTGCCTCCTTCAACGGATCTGGCCGAACGCGAGCAGATAATCAATGTATTGGATTTCATGAACGGTCTGTTGGTCGGCAGTTCTGAACGTGAAAAATTCCAACGGTATGCCCGATCGCTTTTGCGCCCAACGTTTGCCACGTTGGGATGGGAGCCGAGACCGGACGAACCGTCTAATGCTGGAAGGCTGCGCGCGAGCTTGATCAGCGCCTTGGGAGATTTGAATGATCCGGAAATTATCGCCGGCTCCCGCGAACGTTTCGACAAATACCTCGCAGATCCCGCGTCGCTCCCACCGGATCTCCGTGGACCAGTTCTGGCAGTGATCGGCAGCGATGCCGATGAGAAGACTTGGAACAAACTGCACGAGCTCGGACTGAAGACCACAAGTAGTGAGGACAAACAGAATTACTATGGTGCCCTTGCCTGCGCGACTGATCCGAAACTGGTGAAAAAGACGCTTGCGATTGCGCTTACAGACGAGCTGCCAACGAGCCGCGCTACATTCCTAGTTTCACGAGTCGCCCGCGACAGCGGTCACCTCGACATTGCCTGGGAGTTCGCCGCGGCGAATATGAAAGCGTTGCTAGCCAAGGTCGATGCGGCAGGTGCAAACCGCTACGCGCCCAGTCTGTTTACTTTTTTCTCCGATAGCTTGCGCGCCGAAGAATTGAAGAATTACGCCAAAAAGAACCTGCCGCAGGCAAGCGCACCCGAAGTAGCTAAGGCCGTCGATGAAATTGAGTTTCGCGCCGAATTCAAAAAGCGTGTCACGAGTCAGCTGAATGCGTGGATCGACCGGAAAGAGCAGCCGTAGCCTTGTAGCCACGGCCCTGTCGGTCGTCCGAACAACAAAACCCACGCAAGCGCAAACCGGCCGCGGGCCGGTGGCTACATCACTCGGTTCCTAGTCGGTATCTTGTTGCGGCGCGATCCACAAACGCATCGGAATCATCGAAGAATCGATGAACCCATGCTTCCGGAAAAACGCCTGGGCCACATTTTCGGGGCGATCTGTGAGCAGCGTGATTCGGAGAAAGTTTTTCTTTTTCGCGAAATCGATTGCGTGTTCGAGAAGCTTATTGCCATAGCCCTGGCCTTGAAACTGCGTGTGCACCACCAGGTCCTCTAAAAGAATGACAAAGCCGCCTTCGGCCGTGCTGATGGTGAAAAGCAAATTGATCATTCCCACGATTGCGCCATTGCGGCGCAGCACAAAAACACGGCCACGACTGGGTTGTTCGAAAATGAGCCGCAGCCCGCGTAGCTGTTTGTCTCTATCGGGACGGAAGTCGCCCTCCTGAGCAAACAATTCGCCGAGCATTGCCGACAACTCGTCCAAGTCGGCTTCAGTTGCCGGCTCGATCACGACATTTTCTTTTTCCGCCATTTCGCTGCGACTCGTTATTCCAAAAATGTCCCCTGTTGGCAACTTTGTAAATTAGACCCTTTGCGCGATTGCGATTACGGCGGCATCATACGAGCTCCGTCGCGCCTCGTAATTGTCCCGTCAGGTGCCGTTGACAATACTGGCGGTGCCCCTAGTGTAACCGCTCTCAGATCGGAGCCGAGCCAGTTCACGGTTATGAAACGCACTTATCAGCCATCGAAACGAACGCGTAAACGCCAGCACGGTTTTCGCGCACGGATGCGAACCAAGGGAGGTCGCGCCACTCTTGCACGCCGGCGCCAACGCGGTCGCAAGCGACTGCTGCCTAAGGGCGTTGACAGGCACTACGCCCGCCACACGCAGGCTTGATCTTCGAAGTTCGACATCGGTAATCGATTATTCCTCTTTAGCGTCACCATCAGCTTTCGTTGCAAGCACGCAGCGAAATCCATAAATCACGTCTCGCTCATTGCGATCAACTACATTTCGGTACGAGGACTGCATTTCGAGACGATTACTTGTGGCCCAGGAGCCACCGCGCAGCACTCCCCAGTCACGACCAGTTGCATTGTTGTCGCCCTTGTAAGTGTCGAGACACCATTCCCAAACGTTGCCACCGAGATCGTATAGGCCGATCGAATTGGACTTGAAACTTCCGACGGGGAGCGTTGCGATCCGGCGCCTTGGACCCGCATAATTTCCCGCATCGCTTGGGGGCGGCCATTGTTTACCCCATGGAAATTCGTTCTTAATTTTGCTGTCGCGCGCTTCCGGTGTCGGACCGTTTTCATTCAGCAAACCGACGGCCATGCTCCACTCGGCATCTGTCGGCAGCCGATAAGATTCTCGATCGTCGATGAGATTTTCATTTTGTTCTTTTTCAGTCAGCCATTTGCAAAATGCCATGGCGTCGAACCAGCTCACTTTTACCGCCGGATCAGTTGGTGTCTGATGAAAATCGGGCCGTTCGTATCGTCGTCCAGTCGCACGGCAAAACGCTTCGTAATCCTGCATGCGCGTTTCCCAAATTGAAATCTGAACGTCGCCAAGGGGGACGAACTTCATACCTAACGAATTGGTGAATGGTTGTCCCGGTGTCGGGCCGACGGTCTTTTCCAAACGCGCAGCCAGAAATGTTTGCTGTTGCGGCTCGACTTTCCCACTGACCGACCCCGGCTTGTAACCGGATAAGCGCAGCTCGTATGTGACGTCTCCCGGTTTTACTTCCTCGATCACCAGTGGTGTTTGGCCCAAATCCTTCCCGTTCGCCATCACAGTCGCACCGCCCGGCGCGCTCGTTATCTTCACGCTGCCATTTGCGAACACAAAATGCATTGAGTTGTCTCGTTGGGCGACGACGTCAATGTTTTGGTTTTCGTTAGGCCACCCATCCAAATGCGCGACCAGTTTGTGAGAACGTGCCGGTAGGTCCAGACGGAGCGGCGTGCGCCCCCGCGATTGTCCATCCACGAAAATCTCGGCGCCATTAGGCTCGCTCGTGATGTTTGTGAGCGCGGTCACAAATGCGAACGATTTGTTGGCCGTGCCGTCGCGCTGCACTTCGATGTCCCCCCGCATCTCCCAATCGTCGCGGCGGGCGACGATGGAGTATTTGCCAGTTGGAAGATCAGCTAGCGTTTGCGGCGTTACGCCTTCCCGAGAAACCTGCCCGTCCTCGCTTCGCAATGAAAACTGCGCCCCTGGCGGTTCGGATTGGATTTCAAGAGCACCTCTGCTTCGCACAAGCCGAAACGGCGGCAGGTCTGGCAAATATTTGCGTCTGAAGTCGACACTTGTTTCCACAGGTTCGTACCCCGGGTTCATGATGCGCAGGTTGTATTTGCGCGGTTCCAAATCTGCGAATGTTGCGGGGCTTTTTTGCGCATGATCGCCTAAAACGACGAGCGCGCCGGCGGGCTCGGTCCGTATCGTTGTTTGCAGGTGAAGATCGACGCTCGGTTGTGACAACTTTAACCAAAGTCCAATCGCGGCGACCAGAGGAAGCACGATTGATAGCGTCCTTAGCAAAAGTTTTGCGCGCGATTTTCGTGGGCGTTCACCGTGCTTCAGTGCAGCAAGGTCGCGATTCATTTCCGCAGCCGAGCCGTAACGCTTGTTCGGATCATTGGCGCATGCTTTCACCAACACGTCGTTGAGTTGCAGCAGACGTTCGCGATCCGGCCGGGTGCTTAATTGCGAATCGACCTCCGGAAAATCGAGGCGATCTTTTCCGGTGCAGGTTTCATAAAGAAGTTTTCCCAGACTGTAAATGTCGGCGCGCGGCGTACCTGGCCCTTCCGGCGGGATGTAACCTTCCGTGCCAACGAACGATCGTTGTCCACTGGCCGCCACCAATCCGATGTCAGCCAATTTCGGCACGCTTTCGCTGAAAATGATGTTCGACGGTTTGATGTCGCGATGGGTCAGCCCGCGTTTGTGCAGTGCTTCAAGCGCTTCCGTCAACGAAAGCCCGAGTCTTATCGATTCGTCAGCGGAGAGGTGTTTGTGGCGCGCAAGATCGGTCCTCAACGTGCGCGGTTCATAACTGCCGATATCGATCTTGCGCCCGTCCAAATGATCGTCTGCCAACTCCATGCTGTAGTAGAGATACTCGGCGGTCCGCCCGACGTGCAGGATGTTGATAAAGCCGGCATGCGCGCGAGAAATGGGCTCAAAAGCTGACATCCCTTCGAATTCCCTTAGAAAGGTGCGTTCGCTTTCGAACGTGCTGCGGTAGACGACTTTCACTGCCCGAAACGCACCGGTCACCGTGCGCGCCAGCCAAATCTCACCGTAAGCGCCGCGCCCGATCACGCGCAGCAATTCGTGATCGGGAATGATTGGTATCTGAGCCGTAACCTGATCGGGAATGGGCGATTTTACACAAGCGAGTGATGCGAAGCAATTCCGGGGAGTGCACGCGTG
>DATFXP010000089.1:0-51619 GCA_035315785.1 Candidatus Udaeobacter sp.
GTTAAATGTGTCGCCGTTACCAGTGTAATTATAGAGGACTGGCGCCACCTGAAAGTAAACGTTGTTTGGGAAAGTAAGTCTCCCTCCAACCTGCCACGCTAGCAAGAACGCATCGTAGTGGGGGATTTCCTGAGGTGAACCGGGGGTGTTCGCGGTCGTCGTTGGCCTGGTCCCGAGCGGATTTTCCGGATTCGCGTCGTCATAAACAAACTGTGCGAAGTTTGCGAAGAGATCGAGCTTGAGTTTGAAGGGCTCGCTCGGTGCTGCGACGACGCCCTTCCCTTCCTTGCTGTACTTGCTATACCCCTGTACAGCTTCACCGCCTCCGCCGCCAATGTTGAATGTAAAGGTGTGCTTCCATTGTTCAGCCAAACCTTCCGGATTGATGTCGGGATCCCACACCATGAGCGTGGTCACCAGGGGGTTCGGCATTCGACCCCCAGTGAACGTGAAGTCGGGAAAGCCTTTGTAACCGGCGTACGCCTGGCCGACGTAAACGGTGTCGTCGCCTTTAGCGAATGGTCCTCCGCCGCCGGGCGAGCTACTCGAAGTGTCGGCACCGAACGTCACGTTTGTTGAGCGGGGGCTGGCGTTCGTCTCCAAGCGAAGGCCGAAGAACCAATCATCCATAAGCGTTCCACGCAGGCCTAGGCGAACGCGATAACGCTCCCTTGACCGCTCCTGCCAATCGTTTGCCCCTGCGACGCCCACACCGGGCGCTGCCGTTGGGCCCCTGCTTTTGGTCTCCCCTCCGTCATAATTGTACCGCAGACGGACATCGCCATATAGCTCGAGCTCAGTGATCGGGGTGGATAATTTCCATTTCCCCGCGGAGGTCTCAGAGTACTCCTTCACCAGCTCACCGCGAACTTCTTCAGCTTCCTGGTCAGTAATAAGCCTTTTCTTTACGAGCAGGTCGAGGAGGGCCCCTGCATCTTGCGCCCGGGCAACAGTTCCGCCCAGAGCAACGCAGAGAGCGGCGGCCGCTAGCGTTAATTTCTTCATAAAGATTGTTTCTCCTTGGTTGTGCCCCCAAATGCCTTCGGGGCGAGGTGTCGTTGTTTCGCCGCGAAGATGAATGGCGATTGTTACAACCGTATGACGACGATGTAACAATTGGGTGAACTCGAATTAATCTCCGACTGAGCTCACGCGTAAACGAAAAGCGCAGACTGGACGATGAGCCTGTCGTCCTTAGAATTACGCACAATGCGAATTGCGATTGCGCTCCTGACTACTCTCATCGCGAGCGCTTCAGCCATGGCGGACGTGGTTAGCATTGCCAGTCCGAATCACGCGCGAACGTACGCATACGGTTCAGTGACCTGGCGCCAGCTTTACCTGGAACGAACGCGTGGTGAACTCGCCGCGCGAATCACGTTCAGCAATGTGCCCTTCGCGGACTCGAACCAGCCACCCACCGACGAACCGTTCGACTTTCGTTTTCCAGGGATCCACGTCGATCTCGCGCGACATGCGTTTGTAACGCGGGGACGCCGAGGCGAATCCATTCCGGTTGCCTGGTTTCGCGGGAATCCCTTGTGCGGTTGGATTAAGCTGGCACCCAACGCAAAGATTTATCTGGTCAAGGAGAACGGTCGTGTGACTGCCACGCTAACGGCGACGAGTTATCCGCGTGGGGGCGAGCGCTGGATCGAGTTAGACAACAATTATTCGCTTCAGAACCTCCTATGCGCCCTTTTCCGTGAGATCGGCTTAGGGCCGGACGGTTAATATTTGGAGAAAACCGCCGGACTGTTGCGAAAGATTTGACATTCAACGGCGACGTGGATTTACGCTACCAACGATTATGCAAACGCGTTTCCTTTGTGCTTTTGCTGTCCTGACAATTGGCGCATCGGCGTTTGCCGCTTCATTCCGCGACGATTCGCGTTACGTCGAACGTGGGCCGCGCACCGGATATTACATTGTCCGTCCCGGCTCAGCGTTGATGCGGCAACTCCGTTTTCAAGGCGCGCCTTGGAGGGATACGTCGGACCCACTGAATCATGGGCGTGGAGCGGATGTGCTTGCATTTCGCTTTAACACCGCTGGTGTGTTATCAGCGTCGCCGGCTTACATCGTACAGGGCCAGCCTAACGATTTTTACATGCGTCGCATCGGTTCGTTCATACGCGGGCGCAGTACTTCGCGCGATGTTGAAAGTTTCTTTGGGCGTCCGAAGCAGATTGAAAACCGGCGCGACGGCTTCATCGCTTATTATACGATTGAGGTTTATAACCCGTTCGAAGAAATGTCAGGTGGGAGGCGTTAGTTACGCAGAACTCTCTGTTTCAGTTAACCTGGGCGTCATAAAAACAGTTAGTCATTTCTCAAAGTTCGAATTATTCCATGGATACCGGTTCTGGCAGAAAAATCCTGATCATCGAAGACGAAAGCGACGTTGCAGATCTTCTAGAGATGGGTTTGCGCAAGTCGGGCTTCAAGACCACGACAGCAGCCGACGGCACGGCCGGTTTGAAGAAGGCGCGCGATAACAGGCCTGACTTCATCATTCTTGATTTGATGTTGCCAAAAATGTCCGGACTGGAAGTCTGCAGAATCTTAAAAGGTGACACGGGAACGTCTCACATTCCGATTTTGATGTTGACTGCGAAAGCGGAAGAGATTGATCGAATCGTGGGTTTGGAATTCGGTGCCGACGATTACGTGACGAAACCTTTCAGTCCGCGCGAAGTGACGCTGCGAATCCAGGCAATTTTGCGGCGAGGTGAGAAGCAGGAGGAAACGCTCCAAGCCGGACCGATCGCGATTGACCCGGGGCGCCATCAGGTTCGCGTGAACGGCAAACGCGTGCATCTGACCAGTCTCGAATTCAAGCTGCTGCGAACGTTGATACAACGCCGGGGGCGCGTGCAGGACCGTGATAAGTTGCTCAACGACGTCTGGGGCTACGAAAGCGTCATCGACACCCGCACGGTCGACACGCACGTCCGTCGTTTGCGCGAAAAGCTCGGCAAAGCCGGCGCCGCAATTGAAACCGTGCGGGGTTTCGGCTATCGGCTTCGCGAAGAGTAACGCAGTTGTAGCGTGCGTTGTCCTCAGCGCAGTCACGCGCGCATATCCGCTGAGGACAGCGCACCCCTACAGGCTGAAAGCCGCGAATTTTAGACAGTTCCCGAAGAAAACTTTGCCTAACGAGAACTTGCACGACGTAGTTTGAGATTGCGAAAAGTCTCCGCACCCGCTTTGCTGCGAAAAGTATTTTGAAGAGAGAAATGCCGTGGCCTGGTTCGTTATTGTCCTAATTTGCGCTGCGTTCGCCTGCATCGCCTTCTTTGCCTGGCGCAAATGGATCGCGCCGTGGCGACAGATTGAAGAGGTCATTGGCCAAATCAATCGCGGCGAACGGCCGCGGACATTTTTGGTGGAGGGCAGCGCGCCAGCCCAACGCATCGGCTTCCACCTGGAAAAGATCGTTGCTGATTTGGAGCAGCGCCAAAAACAGATCGCAAAACGCGAGTCTGGGATGCGGACCATTTTCTCAGCAATGCAAGATGCGTTGCTTGTGGTCGATTCCAATCGGCGCGTGATTTTGACTAACCCAACATTTCGAAAACTGTTCGACGCTCCTGAAATTTCAGTGGCAACGCCGCTGTTGGAGATTGTTCGTGATCCCACGCTCGATCGCCTTTTGGCTGATGCGTTCCGTGGCGACGGCCCGATTTGCTGCGAGTTGACGTTGGACGGCTCGCAAATTGAACTGCATGCCGTCGCGACAAAGAACGATGCCGGTGAGATCACCGGCGCCCTCGTTTTGTTTCACGACATCACCGAATTGAAAAAAATGGATCAGGTACGGCGGGATTTCGTGGCGAATGTTTCACACGAATTGCGCACGCCGCTATCGATCCTGCGCGGCTATATTGAGACGTTACTCGACAATCCGAAAACCCCGCGTGAGGAGCTCATCCGAATTCTCCGCATAATGGAGCGTCATTCGGATCGTCTCGAGTTGCTCGTCGAAGACTTGCTTACGCTCGCGCAACTGGAATCGGGCAACCCAAACTTGGACATGGGAACAGTCGATCTGTCGAGTTTTCTTCCGGAAATTGTACGCGATTGGGAAAAGAAGCTCACAAACAAGCAACTCAACATAATTGTTGATCTACCGATCGAATTGTCTCCGATTTGTGCGGATCGCACGCGACTTCAAGAAGCACTTTACAACTTGCTGGATAACGCCGTGAAATATTCGCGCCAGCACGGCGAGATTCGGTTGAGCGCCCGACGCCGTGACGGCGAAATCGAGTTGGGTGTGAGCGACGGTGGCATCGGTATTGCCAAAGAAGATTTGCCGCGCATTTTCGAGCGCTTCTATCGCGCAGACAAAGCACGCAGCCCTGATAAGGTTCGCGGAACGGGCCTCGGTTTGGCGATTGTAAAACATATCGCGCAGCTACACGGCGGCCGTGTGGAGGCGGAAAGTGAGCTCGAGAAAGGCACGACAATTCGGGTGATCTTGCCCTCGGCAAGCTCGCGTGATTCGTGACATTCTCGCATCGGATTTTCGACTTAACCAAGTCAACGATTTACCGATTCAACATCGGCAAAGCCGTTGTCACACAAACGTAACAGTAAAGCTTTTGACCGGCGGAATCGCCGTGCGCCAGTTTCATCGTATGATGAAACTTCGCAGACGAATATTTTTTGCGCTCGCAATCGGAGTCGGTTTAAGCGCGACAGCTTCGGCGCAAATGATGATCAACGGCGCCGGCGCGACGTTCCCTTATCCGATTTATTCCAAGTGGTTTGACGAATACGCCAAGGTCGATCCATCCGTCCGGTTCAACTATCAATCGATCGGTTCGGGAGGCGGGCAAAAACAGATACTCGCGCAAACGGTGGATTTCGGCGCATCCGACGGGCCAATGAGCGATGAAAACTTGAGCAAAGCGCCGGGAAAACTCCTGCACATCCCGACAGTCGCAGGCGCAGTGGTTATCACTTACAACCTCGAGGGCAGTCCGGCGCTTAAATTTGATGGCGAGACCATTGTCGGAATTTTTCTCGGTCAGATCAAGAAATGGAATGATCCGAAGATCACCGCCACAAATCCCGGAGTGAAGTTGCCCGACAAGGACATCGTCGTTGTGCATCGCTCCGACGGAAGCGGGACCACGTTCATTTTCACCGATTACCTGAGCAAAGTCAGCCCGGAATGGAAATCGAAAGTGGGCAACAACACATCCGTGAGTTGGCCAACTGGTATTGGTGGCAAAGGTAACGAAGGTGTGTCCGGCCAGGTGAAACAAACACCGGGTGCGCTCGGATACGTGGAATTGATTTACGCGATTCAGAACAAAATGCCCTACGCCGACATAAAGAATTCTGCAGGCGAATTCGTTAAGCCGACAATCGATTCGGTGACTGCGGCGCTGGGTACAGCTGACATTCCTGACGATTTCCGTTTCTCGATGACCAACCCACCGGGCAAAGACGCCTATCCGATCGCGGGCGCGACATGGTTGCTTGTCTACCAACAGCAGAAGGACGCGACCAAAGGCAAAAAACTTGTCGAATTCTTAAAGTGGGCAATGACGAAGGGCGAGACGATGGCTAAGGATCTGGACTACGCACCATTGCCCGAGAATGTGCAGCAGCGAGTGCTGAAACGGATCGACGAGATTAAGTTTTAAAATCAACCCAACCGGCATTGAAATGTTCCACCGGCTGAAAGTCTTATTTATTTGCGTGCACAATTCTGGGCGCAGCCAGATGTCAGAAGTTTTTCTGAAGCACTACGCAGGCGACCGATTCGACGCCCAGAGTGCCGGTCTTGAGCCAGGTGCATTGAATCCGCTGGTGGTGGAGGCGATGGCCGAGATCGGTCTCGACATTTCGCAAAACAAAACCAAGAGCGTTTTTGATATTTGGAAGAGCGGCGAGCTTTTTCAATACGTGATCGCGGTCTGCGATGCGGAATCGGCTGAGAAATGTCCAATCTTCCCGGGCCCCACGACGCGGCTGCATTGGTCTTTTCACGATCCATCAAAGGTTTCCGGCACGTACGACCTGAAGTTACAGAAGGTGCGCCAAATTCGCGACGAGATCGCATCGAGGATCCAAGACTGGTTAGCCTCCCTTCCGATCGAACAACCGGCCTAAGATATATGTCGGCTATTACTGTTGAGGAAGCAGACACGATTCGGCCAGCGCAGGCTGAGATGTCGCCGCCATCGCGGTTTGGCGACAAGGCGTTCGAATGGCTCACGCTGGCGATGGCGTTTGCGGTAGTGGTGCTCATTATCTTGGTTGGTTGGGAGCTCTGGAGTGGATCCTTGCTTGCCATGAAGAAATTCGGGGTTCGTTTCCTCGTCACATCAACCTGGGACCCGGTGGCAGAGCAATTCGGCGCGCTGCCCTTCATTTACGGCACGCTGGTTTCTTCTTTGATTGCCCTCATCATTGCGGTGCCATTGGGAATCGCCACCGCAGCGTATCTCACGGAACTCGCTCCTTTATGGATTCGGCAGCCGCTGGTGTCTTTGATTGAAATGCTGGCTGCAATCCCCAGCGTAATTCTCGGATTGTGGGGAATTTTTGTAATGATTCCGTGGCTACGAGACTATCCCTTTCCATGGCTGCAGCGCTTCCTTGGCTGGACGCCGTTTTTCAGCGGACCGATCTACGGCCCGTGCATGCTTGCCGGTGGAATCATCGTCGCGATTATGATTCTGCCGATCATCACGTCAGTGTCACGCGAGATTCTCCGGAGCGTGCCGGATTTGCAACGCGAAGCAGCTTACGCACTGGGCGCTACTCGCTGGGAGGCGACCCGCATCGCGGTACTAAGTTACGCGAAAAAGGGACTGTTTGGCGCAGTGATTCTTGGCTTGGGACGCGCTCTTGGTGAAACGATGGCTGTTACGATGGTGATCGGCAACACGCCGCAGATCGCGGCATCGCTCTTCAAGCCTGGATATACACTGGCCAGCGTGATCGCCAATGAGTTTACAGAAGCAACAACTGACCTTTATCTGCAGTCATTGACCGCAATTGGGCTGGTCCTCTTTGGGATCACGATCGTGGTGAATCTACTCGCTCAACTGCTGCTGCGGACATTCACTGCCGCATCAGACACGCGAGCTGTGCAATAGCCATGCGATTTGAAGGAAAACACAACCACACCTGGCGCAAATTCAAAAGCGCTCTGGCGTGCACAATCGCTTTCGTATCTGCGATTCTTGTGATCTTGCCATTGGGGTTGGTGTTTTTCTATCTGCTCATCAACGGCATCGGTTCGGTCAACTGGGACTTCTTCACGAAATTGCCGGCGCCGGTCGGAGCTGTTGGCGGGGGTATGGCAAACGCCATCGTCGGAACGCTCATACTGCTGGCAATCGCGGGCGTAATCGGAATTCCCATTGGTGTGCTGGGAGGTGTGTACCTTGCCGAGTACGGCTCGGCTCGGATCAATTCCGTCTTGCGGTTTCTAGCCGACGTTCTCAACGGCGTACCATCGATCACCTGGGGCGTGGTGGTTTACGGCCTGATCGTGCTACGTTTCAAGAGCTTTTCCGCGCTCGCCGGCGGCCTTGCGCTGGGTCTGATCATGATTCCGCTGATCTTGCGTACGACTGAGGAAGTTATTCTACTCGTGCCAAACGGATATCGCGAAGCCTCGCTCGCGCTTGGAGTCAGCCGCTGGCAGACAATCGTCCACATTGTGATGAAGACCGCGTCCAAAGGAATCATCACTGGAATTTTACTTGCTCTCGCCCGAGTGGGCGGCGAAACGGCTCCGCTTCTGTTTACCGCCTTCGGCAATCGTTTCTGGAACCATAGCCTCACTGAGCCTATTGCTGCACTGCCCTTGCAGGTTTTTACATACGCCATTTCTCCCTACGATGATTGGCATCGCCAGGCTTGGGCTGGGGCGCTGGTGCTCGTCACTGGCGTTTTTTGCGTTAATGTGCTGGTTAGAATTCTGACTCGTGGCCGTGGGGCATCGCCGTTGTGAGGGTCTATCAATGGAGAACTTACTTATGCCAACATCCGAACGAATCGTTGAAGAGGGAATGGAGCAGCCATCCGAAGTGCCCTCGAATAGCGAGACGGTGCTTGCGTCCACATTTCGGGTGAAGAATATGTCGATCTGGTACGGCGAGAAGCGAGCGATAGAGGACGTTACAATCGATATAGCTTCAAATGCCGTCACTGCCATCATTGGGCCAAGCGGCTGCGGCAAGTCCACGTTTCTCAGGGCGCTGAACCGCATGCATGAGTTGACTCCAAAGACCCGCATGGAAGGCACGGTCCTTTTGAATGGCGAAGACCTCTATTCAAGTGGTGTTGACCCGACGGTTGTGCGACGCCGCGTGGGCATGGTTTTTCAGAAATCGAATCCCTTTCCGACAATGACGATTGGCGAAAACGTCATCGTCGGTCTGCGCTTGAACGGAGTTCACGACCAAAAATTCCTCAACGAGCGTTTAGAAAAATCGCTTCGCATGGCCGCTCTTTGGGACGAAGTAAAAGACGATTTGAACAAGCCCGGCACAAGTCTATCCGGTGGACAGCAACAGCGACTGTGCATTGCCCGCACACTTGCTGTGGAACCAGAGGTAGTCCTGATGGATGAACCTTGTTCGGCACTAGATCCTATCGCGACGGCAAAGATCGAGGAGCTGATCTCCGACCTGAAGACGAAATACACAATCGTGACGGTCACCCACAATATGCAACAAGCCGGCCGTATATCGGATTACACAGCGTTCTTTTACCTTGGCCGGCTGATCGAGTTTGGCCCGACGACGACGATTTTTACAAATCCAAAGGAACGACAGACCGAGGATTACATCACAGGGAGGTTTGGATAATTTTTTAGGCGCGGCCGCTGAGCATGTCGCGAGCGTAAGCAAAAACTGAGGACCACAATGGTTATATCAAAGCACATTCTTGGAACATTCGATGAAGCACTAACGTCGCTGCGCAACGATCTGTTGATGATGGCCGGCCTGGCCGAGCGGAGCCTCGATCGAGCCCTCAAGGGTTTGCTGCAGCGCGACGACGATCTCTGCGCAAACGCCATCGCAGATGACGAAGAGATCGATCAATTAGAAAAACAAATCGATAAGGATGGATTTGAAATTTTGCTCCGCTTTCAGCCAGTGGCTTCAGACCTACGGCGCGTCATTTCGGCCATCAAGCTTTCGCCAAATATCGAGCGCGTAGGGGATCAGGCGACGAACATAGCGAAACGCGCGCGCAAGTTGAATAAGCATCCCCCATTACCCGAAGTGCAGTTGATCGTGCCGATCCAGGCGTACGCGATGACGATGTTCAAGGACAGCATTAACGCCTATGTGCGGGAAAATGTGGAGTTGGCTCGTTCGGTTTGCGACCGCGACGAGCAACTCGACGATATGAATCGCGCGGCAAACCGGAAATTGACCGAACGGATGATGGAGGACAGGGATCAATTGCGAGGATATTTCAATTTGATCCTAGTCTCGCGTGCCCTTGAACGCGTTGGCGATCACGCCACGAACATCTCCGAGGACGCGGTTTACGCTGCGGCTGCGGAAGACATCAGGCATCAGACTGTGGCGACATCCGCGTGAGACGGAGCGTTGCGCATGTGCGGCTGATCGGCAATCGTTAAAACATGCCGCAAGCCCAGGCCACGCCGCAGACTGAAGAGAAAAGCGGTGCGACCGCTGTTCCGCAGGTTGTTCGAACCGTACGCGACCGTTTTGGTAATCCGAAGAATTTCATCAACCGGGAGCTGAGCTGGCTCGCCTTCAATCGACGCGTACTCGAAGAGGCGCAGGATCCTACGCAACCACTCATCGAGCGGATTAAGTTCCTCACTATTTTCAGCTCAAATCTCGATGAATTTTTCGAGATTCGCGTAGCGGGAATCAAACAACAGATTGAAAGCGAGACGAGCGATGTTGGTCCTGACGGCTTGAGCCCCACGGAGCTGTTCGACCGCATCCAAAAGTCTGTGCGCGAGCTTGTGGGGACGCAGTATGCGCTTTGGAAAAACGAGTTGATGCCCGAGCTGGCTAAGAACGGGATTTGCGTCAGGGAAATCGCGGAGTTATCAGCCAGACGTACTGCCTGGGCGAATCGCTATTTCCAGCAGGAAGTTTTTCCAATGCTGACGCCACTGGCCGTTGACGCCAGTCATCCATTTCCACATTTGTTGAACCGCAGCCACAATCTTTTAGTCCGAGCGAAGACACGCCGTCGCGGCGAGCCCCTGCATGCCATCGTCCAAGTGCCGCGAGTTGTGCCGCGGCTTATCCTCATGCCCCGCGGCGCCGGTGCGAACGAGCCGTGGGAATACATTTATCTGGCGTCGTTGATCAAACAGCACATCGGCGAATTGTTTCCCGGTTTGATCCTGGATGGCGTGCACGCGTTTCGCGTGACCCGCAACAGCGATCTCTACATTGACGATGAGGAAGCGGAGAACCTTTTGCGAACGATCGAGCAAGAGCTGCGACGCACCAGCCGTGGCAATGCCGTGCGACTGGAAGTGGAAGCCGATTGTCCGAAAGATTTTCTCGAGCTGCTCCTCGAATTTTTCAATCTATCTGAGGCAGACGCTTACAAGCTCGATGGCCCATTGACGATGACGCATCTTGCTCCGCTAGTTGCCAACGACGCTTTTGCCAAGCTGAAAGACCGTCCGTTTCAGCCGGCTCGCGATCCGGCGTTGCCGCCACACGCAGATTTCTTCGAGGTCTTAAGGCGACAGGATGTGCTGCTGCACCATCCTTACGACAGTTTTGATGAAGTCGTCGAGTTGGTTGAGACAGCGGCAAAAGATCCGCAGGTGCTCGCCGTGAAAATCACGTTGTACCGCACGAGTGGTGATTCGCCACTTGTCCAGGCACTCATCGATGCAGCTAACGCAGGAAAACAAGTCACGGCGATTGTGGAGCTGCGCGCGCGTTTTGACGAAGCAAGTAACATTCAGTGGGCGAGGCGCCTGGAAGAAGCCGGCGCGCACGTGATCTACGGTGTGGTGGGTCTCAAGACACATTGCAAGGCAATGCTGATCGTCCGACGCGATGCCGACGTGCTCCGGCGATATGTTCATCTCGGCACCGGAAATTATCACCCGAAAACCGCGCGCATTTACACCGACTTCAGTCTACTCACCAGTGAACCGCAGCTGAGCGAAGAAGTGGCTACTGTTTTCAATACGCTTACCGGTCTCGCCGGTTATCCCGGTTTGAAAAAATTGATGGTCGCGCCATTCGACATGCACAGTCGGTTCATCAAACTGATCGAGCGGGAGCGCGACAACGCACTGGCAGGCAAGCCGGCCCGCATCGTGGCCAAGATGAATTCGCTGGTCGATGAGGAGATTATCGAGAAACTGTATGAAGCGTCCTGCGCAGATGTAACCATTGATCTGGTTGTGCGGGGGATCTGTTGCTTGCGTCCGAAAGTTCCAGGTCTTAGCGAAAATATCCGGGTCACCAGCATCGTTGGCCGATTTCTGGAGCACAGCCGGGTCTATTATTTCGAAAATGCCGGTCAGCCGCGCGTTTTTCTTTCCAGCGCGGATTGGATGCCGCGCAATTTTTACCGGCGAATCGAGCTGGCTTTCCCAATCGAGACGCCCGCGTTGCGGGATCAAGTGATTAACGACGTGATTCCCGCGTTTCTAAACGATCGCGTGAAGGCCCGGGAGTTACAGGCGGACGGCACTTACCGACGCTTGAAGCCAGAGGGCACCGAACCGCGCCGGCAGGCGCAGTGGCAATTTCGCGAAGTATCACGCGAACGCATGAAAAAGCTTGGTGGTTCGACGAAAAAAGCGCGTGCGGACCGCTTGGTGCCGATCGCGGTTGTTGACGAAAGCGCGACGGCCGGAGTCACGAAATCTGACAAAAAGTGAAGAAGCGAATCCTTGTCATCGACATTGGGGGTTCCAATGTGAAGGTGATGATTTCGCGCGCGCAACGGCGGAAATTCCAATCCGGTCCGGAAATGAAGCCGCGCGAAATGGTGCGTCAGATCGAGTCGCTGGTGAAGGATTGGACCTTCGAAGCCATATCGATGGGATTTCCATCGCCCGTTCGAAATGGCTGCATCGTCTGCGAACCAAAACATCTTGGGGCGAGTTGGACACGCTTCAACTTCGAGAAGTCGTTAGGCAAACCGGTCCGCATCATCAATGACGCGGCCATGCAGGCGCTCGGCAGTTTCCGCGGCCGGCGAATGTTATTTCTCGGACTGGGCACTGGGCTGGGATCGGCGTTGATTTGGGAAAACAACGTGTTGTCGCTCGAACTCGGCGATCTCCCATACGGCAACAGCCACATTATCGAGGATTACCTCGGCAAATCTGGAATGAAGCGCCTCGGCGAAAAGGAATGGAAACGCGAAGTCTTTCGGGGCGTCTCGCTGTTGAAGAAAGCGCTGATTGCCGACTACGTCGTGCTCGGAGGCGGCGGCGCGAAGAAATTGGACGAATTGCCGGATGGCGTCGAGCTCGGGCACAACCGGAACGCTTTTCTTGGTGGCGTTCGCCTCTGGCAAACCGACCCGCACACCCGGAGACCAAAGTGGCAAATCTTATGAAAGACTCTCAGACAACGAGCACAACGGGCACTTTGAATAGTTGACGTCGTGTCCTTTGTGATCCTTGTGTGAGGTGCAAAGATGCAACTCTATTTTCTCAGACACGGCGAAGCCGATTGGCCGGGCTGGATCAAACCTGATGATGAACGGCCGCTTACCGATTTTGGTAAGAAAGAGGTGAGGCAGGTAGCGAAGTTTCTCAACCGTCTCAAGGTGAAGGCGAATTTAGTTGTAACCAGTCCGCTGCCGCGTGCGTTGCAGACCGCGGAGATTGCTGCGGAACAGCTGAAAACAAAGTTGCGTCAGGACGAAGCACTCGAGCCCGGATTTGGGATTACAGAGTTGAGGACCGTGCTGAAGCGGCATCACCCGAAAGTTTTGATGCTGGTCGGCCACGAGCCGGACTTCTCAAGTGTGATCTCTGCGTTGACCGGTGCCTCCCTTAAGCTTTCCAAAGCCGGTGTGGCGTTGGTCGACTTCGATCACGAAGCTGAGAAGGGAAGACTTCTCTGGCTTTTCCCGCCGAAGCTCGCGCGCAAGGCGAAATAGGTTTCTCGGGATCAATTGCGCTGAAGCTGTAGGTAAGGGGGCCCGTGATCTGCACGTCTCTCCCAAAAACGGCCCCCAGGGCCGTGGCTACAGGATCAAATATCCCGAAAGAATTAGCGGACTATGATTTTGGCGAACCCGTCGGTGCCGCGGTTGCGGCTGGAGAAACAGCCGGAGGAGCCTGTGCCGGCGTAGTTTCCGGTGACGAAGCGGGGGATGATTGCGGTCCCGCAGGCGCAGGCGACGTTTGCGGCGCCGGCTGGTTTTTCATCAGTTCACGACGAAAGGCGCTGCTGGCAATGCTCTGGTGCGCGTAAAGAACCGATAGCGCAAACGTGAGCGCGAAAAATATTCCCGCCAGCCACGTCGTGAACTTCACCAGCACGTTCGTGGTTTGCGCGCCAAAAATGTTCTCCGTGACGCCGGCGCCAAAGGCCGCGCCAAGACCTTCACTCTTTGGTCGCTGCATCAGGATGACAAGCACCATCAGCGAGGCGACTACCACGAAGAGCACCAGGCAGAAGTTGATCAGCAGGTTCATCGGGAGGCGAAATATGGCTGGTAAATGACGAATGTCGAATCTCGAATGGCTCTGCCACGAAAATCCTCAAATCGTGACTCGTGGACTGTGAATTGGGCAATCGAAAATCCGATATAACGAAGTGACGCTAAACGAATTACGCTGGATTGATTACACCTGATTCTTGATCTCGTCCCAAATCGCATCCATTTCGGCCAACTCGACTTCGCCCAGTTTTTTGCCGCGCGTTTTGAGTTCGTCTTCCAATCGATTGAAGCGCGCGACGAACTTGTCCGTAGCAGATTGAAGCGCGCTTTCGGCGTCGATTTTAGACTTCCGCGCGAGGTTTACGACAGCGAACAGCAGGTCGCCAATCTCGTCTTCGATCATTTCCTGTTTTCCTGACTGGATCGCCTCTTTCGTCTCAAGAAGCTCCTCTTCCACCTTGGCCATCACGTCGTTCAGCGCCGTCCAGTCGAAGTTCACCCGGGCCGCTTTGGATTGTGCCTTTTGCGCGCGCACCAGCGCAGGCAACGCTTTTGGCAAACTGGCGAGGTAATGCATGTCGGCGCTTTTCTCTTCGCGTTTGATTGCTTCCCATTGTTTGAGCACAGCGCCGGCGTCGCGCGCGTCGCTTGTGCCGAACACATGCGGATGCCGCCGGATTAGTTTGTCCGACACCCGCTCAATCACCTCTTCAATGCCGAACCGGCCGGTTTCGCGCGCAATTTGAGCATGCATCACTACAAGTAACAAAAGATCGCCGAGTTCCTCGCGAAAATGCGCATTGTCCCGAGCGCGTGCAGCCTCGGCGGTTTCGTATACCTCCTCGATGAGCGCCGGCAGCAAAGATTCGTTCGTCTGCTCACGATCCCATGGGCAACCATCGGGAGCGCGAAGTTTTGCGACGATGTGGCAGAGCTTCGCGAAGGCATCGGTGATTTCTGGTCGACCATCAGGCATAAGGAAACCGCTTCGAATGTCAGCTCTTCACTGAGCACGGATTTAGCGCGAATCCAATGCCGACTTACAATGATCGTATTTTGTTCTTTGCGCGATAAACGTGTGTTAAGAGCTCCACATTCCGCGACAATGCGATCAGACTAAGATTTTGGTGGCTCGGCCGCTGATCGATGGCCATCGATCAGCTCAGAATCGCCCTTGTGCGGCATTCTTGACTGCCTGAATACGAATCTGCTTCAATTTTTGGTATTGCTCGGGTGACAGAATGGCTTTCATCTGCGGATCTGTCTGCTGATGAATAGCCCTGACTTGTTCCATTTTCTGTACTCTTGAAAGCGAATTGTCGTTCTTGATGGCGTTCACTTTTGGGACCTCGGCGGCCAGAATGGGCAGGATTTTCTCCTTTTGCTGGGGCGTGAGGTTAAGCTCTTGTGCTACCGCCTGAGCCTTTTGCATCGCACCCCCTTTTTGAGCGAACGAAGCGGGCGCCAGCGCAAACATCGCAATCGATAGCGCCGAGATAATGAGTTGAGTGTGGTTCTTCATGGTTTCTTCTTTGGTTTGGCGCGACATCGTCGTGAGGTCGGTTCATTAAGTCAAGCCCAATAGCGGCAGACAGAACGTCCGGAAGAAATTTTCTTGAACTCGCTGACCGCCGGAGCGGAGATCTCCTCTACAACAGGTACCACCTTAACTCGCGAGAATTGCGTTTCCTTTCCCATAAACGGATTCCACCGAGGAAGGCGTTCTCGTTTTGACCGCGCACGATTCCCTTTGGCAATCGATCGAACCGATGCACCAGGCCACCCCCAAGGACGATGTAGTCGGCGATAAATGCACGCTTCAATTGGCCGACGGCATATAGGACTTCGCGTTTCCATTTTCTTTTGCCTAGTTTCGCAAGGCCAGGGACGCCGAGATGGTTCTCAATGATCTTTCCGTTAGGGTAGGGAAGATCACCGAGCTCGAGCGACATGAGATTTCTGTCCCACACCAGCGCCGATCCAAGTCCTGTTCCGAGCCCCAGAAACAGCATGCGCCCGCCGCCAAGATAACTGCCGAGCGCTTGCATTGCTGCATCGTTAACGATGCGCACGGGGATTCCCAATGCCCGAGCAAAATTAAAATGCACCCAGTCTTTGCCAAGGTGCTTCGGGTCTCGAAGAATTCGTCCGTCACGTGCAGGCGCCGGGAAACCAATCGATACAACGTCGAATCTCCAGCCCCGCACGGTCTCCCTAAATTTCGCGAGAAATTGTTTTGGGCTCATTCGTGGACCGGATGGAAATTCGCGTTCCACGCGCTCGGACAATAGCAGTTTGACGAAGGTGCCGCCGATATCGACGACGAGAATTCTTCTCTTCATGAGCGCGCGTCCGCCGGCGGGACGCGACTATCGGCCGCGACCGAACAATCGCCCCACGCCCGCTTTTGGTTCGGGCTTGGCGGTTGTGCTGCTGGGCCAGCACTCTACGATTCCAAGCGCGACGAACCGGAACAGCAGGTGCCGGGCGGATTTCAGATCGAGACGCAGATTTTTTGCGATCTGTTGAACAGAGCGGCCACCATTGAACTGCGAGCCGAATTGCGCCTCATCCGAAGTCAGCTTCAATTTTTGCACGCGATCGAAACCTTCTCGCGTGTAAGCCGGGATCGATGCCGGATCGAAACCTCTAGATTGCTCCGGGTTCTGGACGAGCCGCAAAGTTTCCAGTGACCAATCGTCCACATCGGGGTCGCCGTTTACATCACCAAGACCGCCTAACAGGTCGGCATTCTTTTCAAACATGATCCATACATTTGGCGCCGACCACAGTTGCGAAAAGAGCAGTTGCCCTTGGCGGCGCATCAGAGCGAACGCTACGTGACGCTCGATCCCCTCATTACGAGCAAGCGTTAGGAGAAAAGGAGTTCCGTCTTCTTTTTGCTGATTGCGGGCCCGGTCGATCAACACAACGTCGACGCCACGGAGAACGTCCGGTGTCTCTGGACAATAAAGGTCGGGATCCCGAGTTGTGGCTAACACAATCTCGCCGTCACGTGCGAGAACGTCGATCGGTTCCTGGTCCCAGCAGGCTCGGAGCAACCCGGTCAGGTTCTCTTTTCCGATCGCTCGTATTGCAAGATTTAATGGAAATAGGTTTGTGCGGCCGCAAAAATAAACATCAGCCGTGCCGGCTTCCTTCTGCCGCCTGACTTCGGTGTTTCCTGCGTTCGAGACGGGCTGGGCCCAATCCGACTCCGGCGCGGATGCGCGCCACCACTCGTCGGACTGGAAAGCCTCAGAGCTCTTGCCAGGCTCGGACGTTGCCTCGTCGCGCGGAGCAGGTGGCCGGTCGAATTGATCGCGCTCTTCGCTATTCGAACTGTCCATTTGGGCTTTTAATAGATAAGATTTGGAGGCTGCTGTCGCCGGGTTGTTCTGTCGTTGTAAGCAAACTCCTTATCAAGGCTTTATCAAGAAGCCAATGTTCGCAACGGAGAAGTCTCATCCCGCCCCGAGAATTGCCGTGCCAGCTCGCGCCTACTGATTTTGCCGCGCTCGTTTGTCGGGATGGTGTCGACAACAAAGATTCGCTTTGGCACTTGCCATGCGCTCAACGCATTGCGGCAAAAGCGCAAAAGATCGCTTTCGTTCACGTCCGGCGACGCCAGCACGCACGCCGCTACTTCTTCATTTCGTAATCCTGCACCTGTGCGCCGACCGAACACGATCGCCTGCCGCACTCCCGTGAAACGCAACAGATGCGCTTCCACTTCCGCAGGGTTCACTTTTTTTCCTGCGACGTTGATTACGTCCGAAACTCGGCCCACGATCTTCAGCGCGGAATTGTGTCGCGCGAGTAGATCGTCCGGAACAAAAACGCCGTTGCCAAGCTTTCGTTCATCGCGCTCGGGAAAGTACCCGTCGCTCACTGCCGCGCTGCGGACGCGGATCTGGCTGGCAGACTCTGTCGGATCGATAAGCTCAACGTCGACTCCTTGCATCGGCTGGCCCACCAGGCCGTCCTGAAACGTTTTGCCGTGACAATCGTAGCAAATTCCGCCGGATTCCGATGCGCCGTAAAAGGAATGGATGGGCTGCATAGATTGCTTAAAAAAATTTTCCGCGACAGCGCTGGAGAGCAGGGCGCCCGCAGAAATACACAGCCGGAGTTTTGGTAACGGCGGCATATCACCCATGTCGCAAAACGCCTGATAAAAAACCGGCGTACCGGGAAAAACCGTCGCGCCAGTGCGCGCAAGATCAGCGAGAACGGCACGCGGTGTTCGGTCGCGGCTCACAACGATTGGCACACCGCGCGCAATCAATGGCGTCAGCAAATTGCTAAACCCGTACGAGTGCGAGACCGGAATCACGCCAAAATTCAGATCGTCATCTGAAATCTGCATCGTGTCGCAAATCTGATTGCAATCGGCCAGCAACTGATGACTACGAAATCGAATCGCGCGCGGCGCCGCCGTTGTGCCAGAGGTAAGTTTTAAGAGCGAAGGCACATTTTCGCCCCAATTTGATGGAGTGTCGACTGTCTGCAGCCGAGTGATCTGGGGAGAACTTTCATTGAGCGCAGCAGACACTACAGCACTCGCTCTGCAAATCTCCAACGCGGCGTTGCGTTGTTGCTCACCGATCGACTGGTCCAACGGCAGAACCACGAGTCGCTTGCGCAGACAGGCGATGAAAATCGCAGACCAATCTTCATGGTTGCCAATTTGGACAGCCACGACCGCTCCGGGGAGGAGTTCGCCTATTTTTACCTCGAAAGCACGTGCGTGTTCTTCAACATCTCGAAAAGTCCGTGCGACCCTGCCAGTCGCGTCGAAAACAGCGGCGTCATTGCCTTTACGCGAGATCGTCGTCTGCCACGCGAGTAGCAGTGGGTCGCCAACTTTCATTGCTTGCAAAAACCGCGGTTCGCGAATAAATTCCGCGCTCCATTTGGAAGATGAAAGCAGGCATTCATCCAGAATATTACGAGACTGATATGGTGTGCGCATGCGGCGCGGTGTATCACACCCGCTCCACGCGTCGCGATATTAAGATCGGCATTTGTGCCGCTTGTCATCCCTTTTTCACGGGCGAACAAAAATTTGTCGATACCGCGGGTCGGGTCGAGAAGTTTGCCCGCCGTTACGGCAGCACGAAAGCTGCCCGTGCCGAGAAGAAGGCTTAGCTCGTTGTAGAGGCGTTGGCCTGCGCCGAACGCCTTGCTTGGCGGCTGACACAGCCGCCGCTACACCGCCATGGACTTAAATTCCCTTATCCAACTCAAACGTGAACGCTTCGAACAACTCGAGCGCGAGATTTCGGATCCGGGGCTGTTCGATAATCGCAAACGCGCTGAGGAGATGATGCGAGAGCACGCGAGTCTAAAGGACGTGCTGGAGAAATGGCGGACGCTCGAAACCGCGCGCAAGCAACTAGACGATAACCGCGAGTTGGCGACGTCGCGTGACGTCGAAATCGCGGCCATGGCTGACGATGAAATTCCAGAGCTCGAAAAACGCGTTGCCGATCTCGAACGCGATCTTCAGATCTCGTTGCTGCCGGTGGATCAAACGGAAGAGCGCGACGCGATCGTGGAAATCCGCGCCGGGACGGGCGGCAACGAAGCTGCTATCTTCGCCGCCGATCTTTATCGAATGTATCACCGCTATGCAGAAGCGGCCGGACTGAAGACTGAGGACCTCGAGTCTAGTCCGTCGGAGCTTGGTGGATTCAAGGAAGCGATCTTTCGGGTTTCCGGGGAATCGGTCTTTCGAAAGCTTCGTTACGAGAGCGGTGTGCACCGCGTACAACGCGTGCCTGCCACAGAGGCTCAAGGCCGCATTCATACATCGACAGCAACCGTAGCAGTGTTGCCAGAGGCGGAAGATGTCGACGTTGAGTTGAAACCCGAGGATTTGCGGATTGAGGTTTCGCGTGCTGGCGGCCCGGGTGGGCAGGGCGTGAACACAACTGACTCAGCCGTGCAGGTGATGCACATTCCGACAGGCATGATCGTTCGCTGCCAGGATGGGCGTAGCCAAATCAAAAACAGGGAGCGTGCGCTATCAATCCTGCGGGCGCGGTTGTTGGAGCACAAGCAGCGGGAGGAAGCGGAGAAATACAGCGCGCAACGCCGGGGACAGATCGGTACCGGTGGGCGCGAAGAAAAAATTCGCACCTATAATTTTCCACAAAACCGGGTAACCGATCACCGCATCGGCCTCACGCTGTACAACTTGGATCGAGTGATCGAGGGCGAGCTCGGTGAGTTGATTCAGTCACTGCAAGCCGCAGATGTCGCTGAGCGGTTGAAGCAATCAGCTTCCGCTGCGTAATCGGGTCGACCATTTTGCTTAAGGGCGCTTGACGTAATCACGCCGCTTTGTTGTACTCCGCTTCTGGACGCAGTCGGGTCCATCCTATGGCTGCAGCTGATCGGCGAGGGCAAGAGGAAGATGGAATAAAGCGGTTTGATCCGCGGATTCTGGACCGCAGCGTTATCGCTATTCCACTGCTGGAGGAAATCAACAAGGATGACAATGAGGTTCATTCCGTCATCATCGATGTGAACCTTGATTATGATGAAGGTCGCGAAGCAGGCCGAAAATGGATTCGGGAGGCGATCAAAAACGCGATAGCCAAAATTGCACCGGACGACGAGAAGCAAGGCGTACGGGAGAAGAAGACGGACCTAAGCAATCAATACATCTTCGCCCGCCTCAGCGGAAAAGTAATTCGCGAAGTCGTGCGGCTGGATGTCGAGCGCGCTGCCAGCCAAGGCAAAACGGCCAAGAAACCAACGTCGAAGAAGCGCGAAAAAGGGACAGTTCAGTCGGGTACCGCGGCAGTTTACCGTTTTCGTGCTATTTACCGCATTTGGCCCGATTTCAAGATTTCACCATGCATTACGAAGTCGCTTGCCACGGTAAAAGCAGATGCGGCGCAAACTTCATTTTGCGCGCACGGCAGTGATATCACATGGGCCGTCATGGATTCGGGCATCGACGCGAATCACCCGCACTTTGCCTTGTACGGGAACGTCGATCCCGCTTCTCCGCTCCACGCGGACTTTACCGACACTTCCAACGTTCCAAAGGGCGGTAACGCCGCGTTGATTGATCGCTTTGGACACGGGACGCACGTGGCTGGAATCGTGGCGGGAGAACAAATGGCTGATGGTACAAAGGCGCGGGCGCAGAAAATGCGCGCCGTCACCCGGTCGGTTAAGGGGTATGAAGAAGGCGATTCACCTACGGTCGAAACTCATGAAGTTGTGCTCAATTCCATTCGTGGGATGGCTCCTCGTTGTCGCCTCGTTAGTCTCAAGGTGCTCGACGACGAAGGTAACGGCGAAGTGAGCAACTTAATTGCGGCAATCGCTCATATCCAGGAAAAGAACGGCCACGGTCGTCTGAATCTGATCCACGGAGTTAACATCAGTCTCGGATACGATTTCGATCCGGAATGGTTTGCGTGTGGACAAAGTCCCCTGTGCGTTGAGATCAATCGCTTGGTGCGATCGGGCGTGATCGTTGTGGTGGCCGCAGGCAACACCGGCTATGGCGCGTTGGCAGCGCAACAGCGGGCAACGAATGCCGGGATGCAAGTCACGATCAACGATCCGGGCAACGCGGAATTAGCCATTACCGTCGGGTCCACGCATCGTGAGATGCCGCACGTGTATGGCGTGTCGTATTTTTCTTCAAAGGGCCCGACTGGCGACGGACGGATGAAGCCGGACATCGTTGCTCCGGGTGAAAAAATTCTCTCTGCAGCGACGGGAAAGTTGTTAATTGATCGAGCGGAAGGGAAACAATGCGAATATGTCGAGGACAGCGGGACCAGCATGGCGGCCCCGCACGTCAGCGGGGTTATTGCGGCATTTCTTTCCGTGCGAAAGGAATTCATTGGCGAACCGGAACGAGTGAAGGAGATATTTTTGGGGGCAGCTACCGACTTAAAACGGGAGCGCTCTTTTCAAGGCGCGGGGTTGATCGATCTTATGCGCGCGATTCAGTCTGTGTGAATTAATGGATTTATGAATGATATCGCAGGGATTCCTTATGTGGCCACGTGCTTCGATAAAGACGGCGCTGCCTTAAACAAACAAGAAGTCAAGCTGCCCGACGGCACGACGGACGTTATCGTCGTATCGCATGGGTGGAATAACACCCAGGAACAAGCAGAGGAATTTTACACCGACTTGTTCACCAACTTTGCAGCGGTCGCGTCCGATCAGCTTCGGGATAAAAAAATCGCAATTGTGGGGGTCATTTGGCCGTCAAAGAGATTCACTGATGTTGTTAACGCTGCTGTTACAGAACAAGCTCGAGGTGGTGGTGCAGGGTTGGGGACTAGTTCGACCGCGGCGGACGAAACCATCAAGGCCAAGCTCGATGTAATTGCGACAATGTTCGACAAAAAGGCGGCGAAAAAGATTACCGCTGCAAAGAACCAAATCGGCAAGCTGGAGAGTGATCTCGCGGCAAGGAGAAAATTTGTAGACGAGCTCCGGAGCTTGCTCGATGAAAGCGCCGCGAACGAGGAAGACAACTCTGCGCTTTTCTTCAAGCTCGATGGATCGGTGATGCTGGAGAAATTAAAAATGCCGACTCCGGTGGTTTCTTCCGGCGGAGGAGGCGGTGGCGGCGCCGCGTCGCTTGGGGCTCATCCGAAAATGACAGCGGCAGGCGGCGCAGCTGGACTGGGTGACATTTTTTCTGGAATCAAATCCGGTGCGATTCGATTTCTGAATTATTTGGCTTATTACGAAATGAAAAAGCGCGCAGGAACGGTCGGCCAGAAAGGCGTGGGACCAATGCTCGATCGGTTGCCCGACGACGTGCAGCGGATCCATCTGGTGGGCCACAGCTTTGGCTGTCGCGTCGTCACGGCAGCCGCGGCGGCATCTACGACGGATAAAATACAAAGCATGTCGCTTTTACAGGCGGCTTTTTCGCACAACGGCTTCTCGAAATCGATGAATGGATTCTTCCGCACCGTGGTGGATAACCACCGCATCAAAGGTCCGATTGTCATCACTTACACGCCGAATGATCACGCCGTCGGCATTGCTTATCCGGTGGCTTCACGATTGGCTGGCACGGTCGCATCTGCTTTTGGTGACGCGAACGATAAATTTGGCGGACTCGGCCGAAACGGTGCACAGAAAATGGAGCCGGGCGAAGTTGTTCAGGGTGTTGATCAGCTGCTGGCTGTCAACGGCAGGTACAGCTGGCAATCTGGCCGTTTTCACAACCTGGAAAGCAGCAAATACATCATAGATCCAAACGGCGGCGATGCGCACATGTTCGTCACGGGCAAAGAGGTTGCCTGGGTCGTCAGCCGCGCCATGGCGTAACTGTATATTCGACGGTATGCGAAGCGGCTGCATCCGGCGCCGGAACTGCGGCTAAGTTTGCCATATGACTGTGCTCGAGGTCTTGCAATCGACGACGGCCTATTTTCAGAAACGCAACATCGATAGTCCGCGTTTAAACGCTGAGCACTTGTTGGCGCATGTATTAGGCCGGAAGCGGATAGATTTATATCTGGAGTTTGAGCGGCGGTTGTCAGAATCGGAACTTACGCCACTGCGTGAATTGGTGAGGCGCCGTGGTGCAGGCGAGCCACTTCAGCATCTGCTCGGCACAGTCGAGTTCTGCGGGCGCATTTTCCGCTGCGACAAGCGTGCGCTGGTGCCGCGACCTGAAACCGAGCAGCTTGTTGAGCTTCTGATTTCACGCTTCAAATCCGAAATTGCATGTTCTCGCGTGGTCGATGTTGGAACCGGAAGTGGGGTCATTGCGCTCACCCTGGTTGCGGAATTTCCAAAAGCCGAGATCGTGGGGGTCGATATTTCTGAAGATGCTCTTATGCTCGCCCGCGAAAATGCCGAGCGACAAGGATTAGCTGATCGTGTTCGGTTCCTGCGAAGCAACTTGCTTGAAAATGTGCAACCAGGTTTCGATCTGATCGTCGCGAATCTTCCCTACGTTTCGACCGAAGGCCGACACAATCTTTCGCGTGAAGTGTTGCATGATCCCGAAGTGGCGCTTTTCGCAGGCGACCGCGGAGACGAGCTGGTGCGGCAATTGATCGCGGAGGCGCCGTCGTGGCTTCGGCCCGGCGGAATACTGGCGATGGAGATCGGGATTGCCCAAAACGAGGCGCTTATGGCTGCGCTTGAGGAGAAAAATTATCGCGACATTTCGGCGGAAAAAGATTACTCGGGTGTGATACGTTTCGTGTTCGCGAGGTATGGATAAAATTCTTGTTCATGGCGGCCGCCGGCTTTCCGGCTCCATTAAGGTCAGCGGCTCAAAAAATTCCTCGTTACCGATTCTTGCTGCCACATTGCTGACTCGCGAGCCGTGTGTCGTTCACGGTGTACCTGACCTGAGCGATACGAACTACATGCTGCAAATTCTCGCACACCTTGGTGCGCAGGTGGAACGCGCGAGCGGCACGGTGACTGTGACTGCCGAGAAGATCCACTGCGTCGCGCCGTACGATGTTGTCCGGAAGATGCGCGCGTCCGTTTGTGTCTTGGGACCTTTGCTAGGGCGGTGCAAGGAAGCCAGTGTTGCTTTGCCCGGCGGGTGCGTCATTGGCGATCGGCCGATTGATCTGCATTTGAAAGGCTTCGAAGCCCTCGGCGCGGCAGTGCGTGTGGAAAGCGGTGATATTAAAGTTTTCGCACCGAAATTGACAGGCGCCACGATCGACATGCAAGGCAAGTTCGGTCCGACTGTGCTCGGAACAGACAACGTGATGATGGCGGCTGTGTTGGCCAACGGCGTGACTGTCATTGAAGCGGCAGCATGCGAACCCGAGGTGGTGGACCTGGCGAATTTTCTCAACAAAATGGGCGCAAAGATCGAAGGCGCTGGCACTGACCGGATCACGATCGAAGGCGTGCCTGAGTTGAACTGCGCGGAGCACCGCGTTATTCCGGATCGAATTGAAGCAGGCACGTTTCTGGTAGCAGGTGCAATTGCCGGAGACGGAGTAACGGTAAAACGCGTGGAGCCGGAACATGTGCGCGCCGTCACCGACGCTCTCGCAAAGTGCGGCTACGCCGTAGATGTGGGGAGAGATTCTATTTCCGTCCTGCCCAACGGGGACGCCAGCGCGCTGGAAATCGTTACGGAACCGTATCCCGGTTTCCCGACGGACATGCAGGCGCAAATGTGTGCGTTACTTTCGACGAACAGAGGAACCAGTTCAGTTACTGAAAATATTTTTCCGCAGCGTTATATGCACGTTGCTGAGCTAAAACGCATGGGAGCCCATGTTCATCTGGAGGGCGCCACTGCGATGATTGAAGGAGTGGATAGCCTTCTTGGCGCTCCGGTGATGGCAAGTGATCTGCGCGCGTCCGCTGCGCTGGTGCTGGCTGGACTAAAAGCAGACGGCATCACGGAAGTCAGCCGCGTCTATCACATTGATCGCGGGTATGAACATCTTGACGAAAAACTGCAGGAGATCGGCGCGCACATCGAACGGGTGAAATCAGAGTAGCGCGTATCTTTTTCTGTCTCTTCTACTGGCGAGCCGCCGATCCTTGAGCGAAAGGTTCCATATGGATCCACAACCGCCGCCGACTCCATCCAGTTCGTCTGATGTTCGAACGTGGTGCGTCTTGTGCCACGCCGCTGCATTACTTGGATTGTTCTTTCAC
This sequence comes from Candidatus Udaeobacter sp., assembly GCA_035315785.1. Classification (GTDB taxonomy): domain Bacteria; phylum Verrucomicrobiota; class Verrucomicrobiia; order Chthoniobacterales; family UBA10450; genus Udaeobacter. The sequence goes on from DATFXP010000089.1 coordinate 25,276, forward strand.
TTTCTGGGCCACATTTTAGGTCCGCTTGTCGTGTGGATGATAAAACGTGGTGACTCGCCTGAGATCGACGCGCACGGAAAGGAATCGTTAAATTTTCAGATCTCGATGCTCATTTACGACGCGGTCGCGGCCATTCTCTGCCTCTTCCTGATTGGGATTCCAATTTTGATAGCACTCTGGGTGCTAAACACCGTGCTCGTCATCATCGCATCGGTTAAGGCCAGCGAAGGAAAGTTTTACCAGTATCCTTTCACGATCAGATTGATCAAGTGAGTGGCTTCGCCACGCTAAATCGTTTAAAGAGTTACAAAGGAGATTCGTTGTAACGATTTAACGCTTCAACAATCACCCTCGCCTATTCGCGAGGACTCGGAGTGTCTTGAGGTTCACCACGTCTTCTCGCAGATCCTTATCCTTTGGCGTTTCCAGCACTTTCGGGATTTTGTTGAATCTCGGGCTTCGCATGATGAAGCGGAATGCGTCCAGACCGATCCTACCTTTGCCAATATGCTCGTGTCGATCTATTCGCGAACCGTGGCCTGTCTTCGAATCGTTTACGTGAATCGCAACCAGACGACCGGAGCCGATAACGCGATCGAATTCGCGAAATGTTTTTTTCACTCCTGAGTCGCTGCCGATATCGTAACCCGCGGCGAAAAGATGTGCGGTATCGAGGCACACGCACAACCGTTCTGGCTCACCTACGTTCGCGATGATATGCGCGAGATGCTCAAAACGATGACCGATGCACGAACCCTGGCCGGCGGTAATCTCGAGCGCGATTTTCGTTTTCACCTTTGGGATTTTCCGAAACACCTCGTCGATTGAATCAGCGATCTTTTTCAAACCGGATTCTTCGCCCGTGCCGAGGTGCGCACCCGGATGCATCACCAAAAACGGGAGTTCAAATTGATCTGCCCGGACCAGTTCTTCGGCGAGCGCGCGAATGGAATTGGCGTGGAATTGCGGATTGGTCGCCGCGAGGTTGATCAGGTAGTTGGCGTGCCCGAACACTGACAACAATTCACCGCGCTGGACGTGATTGAGAAAAGCGCGGATTTCCTCGCGAGTCAGCGGTCTGGCGAACCATTGCATGTTGTTTTTCACGAATATCTGCATCGCGGTGCAGCTGATCGATCGCGCGCGCTTAATAGCCATGCTCGCGCCGCCGCGGATGGACATGTGCGCGCCAATTAGGAGCGGTGATCGGTGATCCGTAGTTAGTGGTCGGTTCGGCTGGCGCAGCCCCCGGTTACTGTCATGTTGAGCGGAGCCAAACATCTCTGAACTTTTCCAAAGCGGACGATCTGAGATTCTTCGCTTCGCTCAAAATGACAGGACCGGCCTAGAAACGCTTTGGATGCCAATCGGGTTTCTTGAGGCTGCCTTCGCCGACGTATTCGAAAAGTTTGTACATCGGCATCAGCACGATACCGGGCCCTTTCATGTCCAGTCGCAGATTGAAATCGAGTTTATCGTCCAGAAAGTGTATGTCGCCGTTGCCGAGCATACTGAAAAGAGAGCCAGCGGCTTCGAAATCCTCGGTATGCATGATGCCGTTATCGACGGTGAATTCGGCATTTGCTTTGTGGGCAATGCTGTATCCGCTTCCGGGGACGATATGGTTCAAAATTCCTGACAGCGGCCCAAAAATCGGTATGGCGAAAACATCCCCGTTGCTTACTTCAATTTTTCCGCTGCCTCGCATGGTCCGCCAATCATTGCCCAAGCCGTTGAACTCATACGTGCCGCGTAACAGCCCCTGTGCAGTCTTGTACTTGAAGTACAAATCGGTAAGCCGTGGGAAATTGATTTCGCTTACCGACATACTTGCGCGGTAACGGGGATCGTTTTTTGCCAGCGAGATGTCAGCATTCCCGCGCAGCGCGCCAGCGAGAAGGTCGGCACGAACATCGCTAATTTGCAAATGTTCGTTCGTGAAGAGCAATCGCGCCGAGACACGATCGAATGGCAGCGTTTTGCCAAGGAAAACATAGTCCATTCCACTTGCGCCATCGACCTTGATCTCCAGCCGCGTGTTCTTGCCTCCGCGGAACTGGTAAACACCGTTGGCCACAACGTTCGGCGGCCGCCGAAATTTGTAAGGTGCAACAGTTTTCGAAGTCTTCGGGTCGACCCAGAAAATTGCTTCAGCCGGATACAATGAGCTGCGGACGTTCGAGATCCGCACCTCGTGTTTTTTGAAATCGTACGTGAAACTGCCGGAACCGGTGCCTTCGTTACGCGTGACGTGAATATCTTCGCAACTGACCGCGCCGTCGGCGAAATGAATTCGGGCGTTGGCATCGTTCATCCATGTTCCGCGAAACCGGGTGCGCCCCAGAGCAACTGTGCCGTCGCCTTGCCAACTGTCGGGGTTGCGATCTGTGCCGCGAATTGCCATCCGAATTGCAGGGGAACGGTGCCACTGCCATTCCCGCAGAAACTCGTTTACCTGGGCCGGAGCGAGCGGGCGTACTGCCTCTGGCGATATCGTGCTCTCAAGGTTCAGCCGAAAATCGTTGGGTGCATCGAAGAGATCCGCCCGGAGTTGGCCGGTCTGATGGCGCACGCGCAGCTCCCGAACCAAAGTGCGCTCGCCGTTCCACGAAAAGTCCGCGCTGAGCTCAGAAAACGGGACCTTCTTATAGGTGAACTGTCCAAGACCAGCATGTCCGATCACCTCCGGTCGAAATTGATCGGCGCCCAGTTTTATCGAGCCCGTAACTTCGAGCAGAGGCGGCGACTGAAATTCTACCTCTGCCACCGGTCCGCCAACGTCGAAAGCGTCGACGAATGCTTTCAAATCAAGGCTGCTGTGAATCTGGAATTTCGCGGTGTTGCTTTCCCGATTCCAATCGCCGCGACCAGCAAAAGTGCCCTTGCTGTCGCTCCATTCACAGTGCGCGATATCTAACCGCTGGTTGCTCCATTCAACCGCGGCGGAGAGATTATTAATGTCGTAGCTGCCCCGTTGTAGCCGTTCCCCGCGGAGGGTCGCCTCGATCCTGGCATTTTCCAGCTCTGCAATGTCTCCGCTAAACTTTAACTGCAAAGAAGGAGGTGCTCCAGGGAAACTGAATTTTTGCAGTTCAGTGACGACACGCTGCGCAAGCAACAATCGCTCTTGCCATTCTTCCGGTGCGATCGATGCCGATGGCTGGTAATCGCTGCGCCTGATTAGTTGTCCTCTTGCTGACAGTCGAATCCCGCAAAAAGTTCCTTCCGCCTGGCTGACGTAAATCTGTTCCGGCGGAAAATAAATGTGCGCGCGGAGGTTGGTCAGTTGCGCGCGACTGGCTTTTCCTTCAGCGGTCTTGATTGGAAATGTGATCTGCGCGTCGCGCACGTCGAGCGCATTGAGAAACGGTTCATGATGGATAAGCGCGGCGTAATTAATGTCCAGAGACACTTCGCTGATCATGGCGAGTGTGGTTTCGCGGTTTCTATAGTCAAAAATCCTTACGTTTTTCGCGACCAAACCACGGAACGGGTCGAGCGTTAGCCGTCCGATCTGGGCTTCGACACCGCGTTTGTGCAACTCTTCCACAACGCGTGATCGCCATTCGCGCCCAAATCCCCGCCGCGCGAGATAATAACCGCCGCCGAAGATTGCAACGATTACGGCGAGAATTGTCAGACGACCTGCAATTGCAACAACGCGTCGCGCGCGGCGCAAACGTTGTGTCTGCGCGGAATAATGAACCTGCGGCTGTTCCAAAACGAGGGGCATGCGTAATCAGACGTTAAACCGTTGAAGCATCTGAGGGATAGACCAACTTAACAGCTTAACGGTTCAGCCGGATCAACGTGATTTCAACCTCCGACCTGCCTGCCCTCAATGCCACGTTTAATCTCGTGAGCACCATTTTTATTTCTACCGGATGGTATTTCATCCGGCGCGGCGCTTGGCGCCGTCACATGATGTGCATGATCATAGCCCTTGGCTCGTCTGTCTGTTTTCTGATTGGCTATGTCACTTATCATGCGCGCGTTGGCGAAAAATCGTCCGGATACACCGGATGGCTCGCTGCGATCTATTTTCCGATCCTGGCCTCGCACGTTCTGCTGGCCTTTGTGACACTGCCGCTGGTCATTTTGACGCTTGTTCCGGTTTTTCGGCGCCGATGGGACCGGCACAAACGGATTGCGCGCTGGACCATCCCGATCTGGCTTTACGTGTCTCTCACCGGAGTTCTCGTTTATTTAATGCTCTACCAATGGTTCCCTTCGGTCGCGTATTAACCGCTGTGCTTCCCTTGTCTTTAGCAGATTACCAACGGCGCCCCAATTTCGAGGTACGCTGAAAACGACGCACGCTACCAGCGACGACCCGGTAAATCGCTCCGACGTCAAAATCTTGCGCTCAGCGCCGATTTGATGTTTGATCAAAGCCATATGCCGCCAGGCATGAAGGAGACTTTATGGTGACCATTGCCACGTTTAATGAGCCGGCCAAAGCGCGTCAGCTTAAACGGCGTTTTCAGGATTCAGGGATTAAGGCCGACGTTCATAACGAGGGGCCCGTGCAGCAGTTTGGCTTCATGTCTAAACCCCAGGCGAACGCTAAAGTGATGGTGGACGACAACGATTTCGAAAAGGCGCAGAGCCTGATGATTGAGTGGGAATCGACTGATCCAGACATCTCCGCTGCGTTGATTCGCTGCCCGCAATGCAACTCTTCAAATGTCGAGTACCCGCAGATGACGCGGAAATTTTTGACGCCCGCGCTGGTCGGCCTGCTTTGCGCACTAAAAATTATTCCCAAGGAATTTTACTGTCAGGATTGCCACTTTACCTGGACAAACCGGGAAGAGCCTTCAATTGGACGCCTGTGGCATCGGTTCTTTCCTGGAAGCGAAGCCGAACAGGGCTAATACGCAGAGCTGTTGAAGCGTTAAAGCGGGCCATTGACTTGACGCTTCAACGTTTCAACGGTTCAACGCTTTAACTTCATCCAGGTCATGAAATGGCTTTTCGTTTTACTGCTGGCGCTGGCGATCTTCGGTGGCGCCGCCTGGTTTGGTTACAACACCTTCGTCAAAGAAGAGATCGAAGTGAAAAAGGAGCAGCGCGGGGAGATTACTCCGCCGCCGGCGGTGGACGTTAGCCTGCCGGATTTTGAGGCGGCGGTCAAACTGCGCCAGGATGGAAAACTCACGGAAGCGCGTGATGCGCTTGTCGCTGTCATCCAAAAATATCCCGCCGGGAAACATCTCGACGAAGCCCGGGATATCCTCGGGGAAGTGAACACCGAAATTTTGCTGTCACGCCATCCATCCCCGGAAAAGACCGAATACATTGTGAAACCCGGGGACGTGCTGGCGAAGATTGCGCGCAAGCTGAAGACGACCCCGGAAATGATCATGCGCATGAACAATATGAGCGGCACGATGCTGCGGATTAACGACAAGCTGCTCATTTCGCATCCCGATTTCTCGATGGTGATCCAACGCAAACCGAACCTGATTGTGCTTTTGAATCACGGCGCGTTTTTCAAGCAATATCACGTGAAAGAAGCAAAGCTGCCGCAGAAACAGCCAGCTAAAATCAACGCGAAGGTTGCCGAAACGATGGCTTGGAAAGGCGGCAAACGCGTTGGCCTCGGCAGCAAGGAGTACTTGGCCAGCACAAAGTGGATCAGGCTTGCCGGCGCACCCGCTTATACCTTGTACGCTGTGCCGGATGCAACGCACCCCAATCTCGACCAACCGCCCCCGCCGACCGGTCTCGGTCTGGCCGCCGTTGATCTCGAGGAGCTGAGCACGCTTGTAAACAGGAGCACCTCTGTGACGATTATTGACTGAGCGAAAGAGCTAAAAGAGTTACATTAGGCAGCCCAACGACACCTTAACCATGGAATGGCAACCGCTCGATTTTGAAAAACCGGTATTTGAACTGGAACGGCGGCTGCAGGATTTGAAGAGTCATTCTACGAAGCACGATGTCGATCTCGGTTCGGCGGTGAAAGAACTTGAGATAAAGCTTCGGGAAACGCGCCGACACGTTTACGACAATCTGACGGCTTGGCAGCGAGTCCAAATCGCTCGGCATAATCAAAGGCCGTTCGCGCTCGATTACATCCAACGTTGTTTTACCAACTGGGTCGAATTGCACGGCGATCGCCGCTTTGCTGACGATCGTGCCATGCCATGCGGTATGGCCATGCTTGGCAGCCAGCGTTGCGTCGTCATCACTCACCAAAAAGGGCGCAACACCAAGGAGAACGTGATGCGCAATTTCGGGTGCGCGCATCCGGAAGGCTACCGCAAGGCGCTGCGCCTAATGCGTCTCGGCGAAAAATTCGGAATGCCGATTATTTCCTTGATCGACACGCCAGGCGCCTTTCCAGGGATTGGATCGGAGGAGCGCCACATTGCAGAAGCAATCGCTGTGAACCTTCGTGAGATGATGAAGTTGCGCGTCCCCGTCATCGCAACGGTCGTCGGCGAGGGCGGCTCCGGAGGTGCGCTGGGCATTGGCGTCGCAGATCACGTATTGATTTTCGAGAACGCTTACTACTCGGTGATTAGTCCGGAAGCATGTTCCGCGATTTTGTGGAGAGACAGGCGACATGCTGCTGAAGCCGCTGAGGAGCTCAAATTAACTGCGCAGAATCTTTTGAAATTGGAGGTGGTGGACGAAATTATCCGCGAGCCGGAGGGCGGCGCGCACCGCGATTATGATTCTGCCGCCGCGAACCTCGGAGAAGCGCTGCGCCGGAATCTGGAGCGAATTTCTCAAATTCCAGTCCCGGAATTGTTAGAAAAACGATATCAAAAATTTCGGCGGTTGGGTGTATTCTCCGAAGGCAAAACTGTCACTGCCCCGGCTCTCGTTTGATGTGATGCTTGGGACCTGGGGCAAATCAGTGGGGGCTTGCTGGCTCTGTGTCTTTGCGGCTGTCACATTCGCACGCGCCGGCGGTAATTCGTCGGAATTCCGTTTCGATCGCGATACTTTTGGCTTCGCTAATCAAACGGTGTTCGAATACCACGAAGGACACGCTTCTTTGCGAAAATCGTCGGCTACAAAGCGAGACGCATATAATCGGCACTGCTTTGTGATGTCCCGCACGGCCGCCCAATTCAAAAAATTTGCGCGGTTTGAGCCGCTAAGTAATCCCTTGAATGACGCGTCGCTGGCGGCTCGCGTCCGCGATGTGACACGCCAGGCGGCTTGGGAAAATCCTTTGCCGGAAAATCAACGAATCGTCTTTCCGGGATACAAGGACCTGAAGGAAATGAGCAAAGCCCGTCGTGAACTCGTGCAATTAAATATCGGCCATGGTTGGCCGAGTTACTTTCGAATCAGCAATGCTCGAATGATGTTTCAAGACGGTAAAGACTACCAGGAACGGACTCATGCTCGGCTGAATGCCGCTCTGGCGCGCGGCGAGTTGTTCGTCGCATTTCTTACAACGTACCCTCGGTTTAGCATCAATCACTCGGTTTTGATTTATGAGTTGAAATCTTCATCGCCAAATCCGGGGGTTGATCATTATCTGGTCTACGATCCTAATCATCCAGAGTCGCCGCGCGACCTTACGTGGTCTTCACACGATCGCGCTTTCTCGTATCAAAAGGATTGGGATTTTGTCGGCGGCTTTGTTCGCATTTATCAGGTTTACGGCAAACCGCTGCAGTAGAAGCGATTCTCTAATCGGAACACAATGCCAGAGATTCCGTCACCGCCGAGACCAGCTCCGCCGTCGCCTGGACCTCCGCCGGAACCTTTGCCGCCAAATCCGTCGCCGGCGCCACCCGCAGTGCCCTGTGGGCGACACACAGGGAAGGAGCTACAGACTTATTTCCCCACTGAAAATAAGAACCGCAGCGCTGGTTCCACTCTCGCTGCCCAGGCTGCCTCGCTGTGATCGCCGTGGTCGGCTTCCATGTATTGAATGTCCTTACCCGGTTTCCAGCCTTTCTCGACTAGCCGCTTGCATAGTTCCCGGGTTTGTTCCCAGCCGGGCTCGGCTGTGCCGGTGTCGAGCCAAATTTTTAATGGCGGTTTTTGCTCAATAGAATCTACCAGCCGGTAAATCGCGAAATTATCCCACCAGACGGACGGCGACATTACCATGAGTCGGTGGAATTTTTGCGGGTACAAAAGACCAATCGCCAGCGTCACGAGACCGCCCAGAGACGAGCCACCCAACCCAGTGAACCTCGGACCACGCCGAGTCCGATAATTCCGATCGATAAAAGGTTTCAGTTCCTCCATCAGGAAACGACCATACAATCGCGCCAAACCGCGGCTGCGTTTCTTCCGTCTGCCTTTTGCTTCGATAACGCCGGGAGTAGGCGTGTATTCGTCCAGCCGGTCCTCGCCCGTGTTCGCCACTGCGACAATAATGAGCGGATCGATAAATTTGGTGCGAATCAAGCGTTCCGCGGTCTCGTCCACACCCCATTCGACACCACCGAACGAAGTGGCCGCGTCAAAGACATTTTGTCCGTCGTGCAAATAAAGGACCGAATGCCGCCGCCATGAGAATCGCCGATAACCGGGCGGCAGATACACCAGAATGTCCCGCCGGTTCCCCAAAAACTCCGAGGGAAACGCGCGGTGCACTTTGATGTTTCCGGTCAGCGTATGGTTGCGCATCGAGTCGAAACGCTTCGTTGAAGAAGAAACGCAGCGCAAGCGCCTTGGTTCCCTTTGCGACGAATCTCCGTGCTGGACTTGCCATTTTCCGGCGGCGCAACCAAGATGGTCGGCGCTACTTCAAATGAATGAACGTTATCTCAGATGGTGCTCGCCCTGGCTGAGTCGTGAATTTGAGATGCTCGCCTTCGGAAGTGGTGGTGAACTCCCGCTGATCATCTTTCCGACTTCGTTCGGCCGTTACTATCAAAACAAAGATTTCGGACTCGTTGGCTCGGTGAGCTCGTTTGTCGATGCGGGTAGACTTACAGTGTACTGCCCGGACACAATCGATCTGGAAAGCTTCTGCAACAAATCAATCCATGCGGCTGATCGTATGCGCACCAATAACGCGTATGAAAACGTGATTGTTCATGACGTGTTCGACTTTGCGCGGCGGGAGTGCGGTTGCCATCGCGTCGCAGTTTGCGGAGCGAGTCTTGGCGCTTATCACGCCGCCAATATCGCTTTTCGTCATCCCGACGCCGTCAGTCTTCTCATCAGCTTGAGCGGATCGTTCGATATCAGCTCATTCTTTGACGGTTATGACGACGATAACATTTATTTCAACAGTCCATATGAATATCTGCCGAACATGCCCGAACCGGGGAAATACAATCATATGGGCCTCATCGTCGGCACCGGCGAATGGGATAACACGCGTAATGAATCCGATCGCCTCTTGGGAATCTTAAATTCCAAGGGTATCGAACACTGGCTACACGACGGAAAATGGCGCGGCCACGATCGGAACTACTGGCGGGACATGCTGCCGTATTATTTGTCGGTACTGTGAAACTTGTAATTGCCGCGACTGGTGCAAGCGGAGCGATCTATCTGCAACGCTTGCTTGAGCAAATCGATTGCACGGCTAATGAGGTGCATCTCGTCATGAGCGCGTACGCGCGAGAGGTTGCGAAGCAGGAACTCGATGCTTTCAAAATTCCTGCGGTCGTTTCGCGCCATTCTGAAAGTGACATGAACGTTCCGTTTGTGAGCGGCTCCGCGCGTTTCGATGCAATGGTGATCGTTCCCTGTTCAATGGCCACACTGGGGCGCATTGCTTCCGGTTCGAGCGACAGCGTCCTCTTGCGCGCTGCCGATGTCTTCTTGAAGGAACGACGAAAATTGATTCTCGTGCCCCGCGAAACACCATGGAATTTAATTCACGCCCGCAACGTTGTGACTTTGCTTGAGGCCGGCGCGATAGTTCTTCCAGCGATTCCCTCCTTCTACAGTCGCCCCAATTCCCTCAATGCCGTCGTCGATACAGTGGTTTGGCGCGTCCTCGATCAAATCGGGTTGCCCAGCCAGGGTGCATATCGTTGGGCTGAAGAAAAGGGGTCGGCGAAAACGTCGCGCAAGAAAAGTTGAAGATCGAAGGCAGGCTTGCGCGATGGCTGATCGCGTTCGGAGTTTGTTTGTTGCGGGTGTGGGAGCGTACGCTGCGTTACGAGCTTCATGATCGGGCAGGCATCCTTGGGAAGCCGGTGACGGAAAATTACATCGGCGCGCTCTGGCACAATCGCTTGCTAATTTTCCCCTTGGTCTTGCGGCGCTTTTTTCCAAATCGTCCTGGCGCAGCTCTGATCAGCGCGAGCCGCGATGGCGACTTGCTGACGGATGCCATTCATCGTTTTGGCTACGACGTGATTCGCGGCTCCAGTTCGCGCCTGGGTGCCAGCGCAATCCTTCAGCTTAGCGAGGAGCTTGCGTCGGGGCGCGACGTGGTCATCACACCTGACGGTCCACGCGGACCGGCTTACGAACTCGGACCGGGCATCGTTTTTCTCGCCCAGAAATCCGGTGCGTCGGTTTTGCCAATGAACCTGGAATATTCGCGCTGCTGGCGGCTGGGAAGCTGGGATCGCTTCATCATCCCACAACCATTTTCCAAAGTGCGAGTGCTGATCAGCCAGCCACACCACGTTGACTCTACTGGCACGCCTGAGGAATTCGAGATCGAACGCGTCCGCGTGCAGGACGTGATGATGTCGTTGGTTGAAATGCGCTAAGCACCTACAGCAAAGCGCGCTTGCGCTGCGCGTACTCGCAGGCACGGTTCCGGTTCATCTATGGCAAAGCTTATCGATGGCCGCGCTGTTGCGGGGAAAGTTTACGCTGGTCTTCGCATTGACATTGCAGAACTGAAAGCAAACGGCGTAACACCAGGTCTTGCCGTAGTTCTCGTCGGAGATGATCCAGCTTCTCGCGCCTACGTGCGTTCGAAAGACAAAATGTGCCGTGAGCTTGGTCTGCACTCCGTGAAACTCGAGCTGCCTGCTTCAACCACGCAGACTGAATTAGTTGCGCGGGTCGAAGAATTGAACCGCGATTCGACCATTCACGGAGTTCTTGTTCAGTCGCCGCCGCCCGAGCATATCGACGAAGCGGCAATCGTGCGCGCGCTGGATCCGCGGAAAGACGTGGATGGATTTCACCCGGAAAATGTCGCCAAGCTCGTGCTTGAGGACGCGACCGGATTTGTGCCGTGCACACCTTATGGCGTGCAACGATTGCTTCTGGATAGCGCCATCGAAATAAATGGCGCCCACGTTGTTGTCCTCGGTCGCAGCATGATTGTTGGCAAACCTTTGGCCCTGCTGCTCATGCAAAAAAACAAGAACGGCAACGCTACGGTGACCGTGGTGCATTCGCGCAGCCGCGATCTCGCGCAGATTACGCGCTCTGCTGACATTGTTGTTGCCGCGATTGGACGAGCAGAATTTCTGAAAGCCGATCACGTCCGCGAAGGCGCAGTGGTCATTGACGTGGGAATTAATCGTGTTGAAGACGCGACAAGTGAGCGCGGCTACCGGCTGGTGGGCGACGTCGCATTCGACGAGGTCTCGAAGAAAGCCATGGCGATTACCCCTGTACCAGGCGGCGTTGGGCCGATGACGATCGCGATGCTGATGGCGAACACGGTGAAAGCGGCGAGGCAATCGCTCGGATGACTCCGAAAACTTCGAAAGCCGAATTGTAAAAACCTGTTAACTTGGCGACACAATTTTTGTCGTCAGCAATTTCAATATCGACGGATTAACTCGCGCGGTTTGGACAAAAAACGAGCCGAGCTGCGGTCGCAAGACTGCCGCGCGCGCGAGCCGATTAATCCATAAGCGGCCACGATACATTTGGGCGTAAGCGCGACGAAATTCCCTCAATACCGGGTTGTGATCATCGCCGCCAAGAATCTTTGCAATCGCGTTGGCGGCCAGTTCGCCCGAGCGTATTGCATAATAAATTCCTTCTCCGGTAAACGGCTCAACCACACGAGCTGCGTCTCCAATAAAAAATAGGTTTTCATGAGCGGACGCAACTGGCGAACGCGTTAGCGGCGTAATCGTTCGCCAGGCTTGATTCTCAGGCAGAACAAATTGGCGCTCTGCCCATTTGCGTAGCGCAGAAATTGTCGGCGGTGTGCCGACGAGGCAGAGATTCAACTGGGTCTCATTTACCGGAGCCTGGCCCGAATAACCTTCGGCCAGAAATTGTAGAACGATGCGGTTCCCAAAATCTCGGGGCAGCGGGATATGCGCCTGTAACGCCACGCGTTCGCGCGCAGGACGCGGCAAAAGATTGCATAAATGGGCGACCGTAGAGTTACGTCCATCCGCACCGATCAACACCCGAGCGTGAAACGTTTGGCCTGAAGCAGTTTCAATCTTCCAATCGCCATTTCTGGTTAGCCCGGTCACAGTGGTTTGTTCGTAGACGTTCGCGCCGACCTCGCGAGCCCGCCTTAGCAGCAGGTCGTCAAAAAGGCTGCGTTTCACCGAAATCTCGCAATCGGCGACCGATGGAAGATCGAGAACGATTTCGTGCCCATCGACCGCAATGAACGTGACCGAACATAATCTCGAATGCGGCAAATCCCACACGCGCTGCGCGAGCTCGAGCTGCTTCAGGACGGCCCAGCACGACGGATTCAAACAGTCGCCGCATACTTTTTCGCGTGGAAATTCTTCCCGGTCGATTACCAGGGGTTGCAGACCGGCCATTGCGCAGAACGCGGCGCAGCTCGATCCGGCTGGCCCGCCCCCGACGATTGCAACGTCAAAAAGCTGCATAGAGTTAATTGAACTGTAAAACAGCGCTGGCGCGCGATTTAATCAGAGAGGACACTAATTCGCATGGGCTGGTCGATTCCAATCCTCCGTGTTGTCGGGATCCAATTGCGAATTCACATCACGTTCCTGCTATTAATCGCGTGGATCGCATTTGCCTATTATACGCAGGGCGGCTCGTCGGCGGCGGTTGGCGGCGTCTTGTTCATTCTGTTGTTGTTTGCATGCGTGGTGTTGCACGAGTTCGGCCACGCCTTGGCTGGGAAAGCTTTCGGAATCAACACGCCTGACATCACGTTGTTGCCTATTGGCGGTGTGGCGCGACTGGAACGTATTCCGGACGAGCCGGTCCAGGAACTTGTCATTGCCGGAGCAGGTCCGGCTGTGACTGCACTGATCGCGCTCGGTGCGTTCATCGGCGGTGGTTCATGGGATTATCCGCTCAGCACGAAAAGCAGCATTCCGGACTTGTTATTCACGATGAACGTTATGTTGCTTCTGTTTAACCTGTTGCCGGCGTTTCCAATGGACGGGGGCCGGGTGCTGCGCGCACTTCTCGCGACGCACATGAGCTATGCCCGCGCCACTCAAGTTGCCGCGACCGTCGGGCAGGGATTTGCGTTCGTTTTTGGGTTTTTAGGACTACTCTGGAACCCTTTCCTGATCTTCATTGCACTGTTCGTTTATGTTGGCGCGACGCAAGAGGCGGCGTTGGCGCAAATGAAAGATGTCTCGCGCCGGTTTCCGGTTTCTAGCGCGATGGTGCGCGAGTTCCGCACGCTGGGTGTAGACGCGACCCTCGAGGAAGCGGTGGACGCACTGCTTGCGACGTCGCAACACGACTTTCCGGTCATGGACGAAACCGGGAACGTCGCTGGTTTACTAACTCGGCACGATCTTATCGCCGCCCTGCGCAAAAATGATCCCACACTTCGCGTGGGCGATGTGATGCGGCGAGACATTCCGACGGTGACAACAGGCACACGATTTGAGGATGCCTTTCGAATCATGCAGGAGTCCGATTGCCCGGCGGTGCCCGTGCTGGATCGCATGAAGCGGCTCGTCGGCTTGCTTACACCGGAGAACGTTACCGAATTGATGATGGTGCAATCGGCAATGCCGCAGCGGCGTGTTTTGTAAGCCGGTAGGGCGTGATTTAACTGTAACCACCGCCCTGTGGGCCATCTCTTCGCCAGTGGGAAAACATTTCCCGTAAACCGGCCATAGGCCGGTCGCTACAGCCTCACGAGCTGATGCGCATCGGCATCAGCACGTACAGGAATGGCGTTTGAATTTTCAAAACGCCAGGGCTCATCTCGTCGATGAGATCGAGAAAAACTTCATCCTCCGTAAGCGCACGCAGCGGGGCCATGAGAAATTCCGGATTGAACGCGATCGAAAACTCACGCCCTTTGTACGGCACGGCCAGCGATTCCTTCGCTTCGCCGACCTCCGGCGTGTTCGCAGTGATATCAAGATTGTTCTTGCTGAAATTCAGTTTCACCGAGTGCGACTTGTCACTGGCTAAAAGGGAAACGCGCCGCAGTGAATTTAGAAACATTTCCCGCTCGAGTTTTACGCGCTCTTTCGCTTCGCCTGGAATGACCTGACGATAGTTGGGATAGTTGCCTTCGATCAATTTGGAGACGAGCAACGTCTTATTGAGATCGAATGCGATCTGGCCGTTGCTCATGCTTACCTTCACGTCGGCGTCATCGGTAAGCAGACGCTGCAATTCCGTGACTGCTTTGGTCGGAACAATGAGGTCCGATTCGTGGCTTCGCGGAAATTCCAGTTCAATCTCCGCCATAGCGAGCCGCCGTCCGTCGGTCGCCACCAGCGTGAGCTTGTTGTCCTTCAAACTGAACAGGACGCCATTGAGCACGTAACGCGTTTCATCGGTGGAAATCGCGTAGGAAGTCTTGCGTAGTCCGTCGCGCAAATCTTTCTGACGCATCGTGATGACTTTCGCGCCCTCAAATTTGGGCAGGGGCGGAAATTCGTCTTCCGGCAAGCCGAGAATCTTAAAGAAGCTTTGGCCGCTACGGATGGACGCCGCATTCTTTCCATCGACATCGATCTGAATCTCGCTCGACGGCAGTTCGCGGATGATGTTGAAAACACGCCGCGCGGGCAGCGTCGTCGCTCCTGCTTTGTCCACGTGCGCTTCGCAAGTGCCGCGCACGCCAACGTCCAGATCCGTGGTTGTCAGATGCAATTCAGTTTCGTTAGCCTGTAGCAAAACGTTGGAAAGAATCGGCAGCGTTGTGCGCGTGCTCACTACGTTTTGCACCTGTTGCAGGGCTTCGAGCAGTTTTTCTTTGGTAACGCTAAATTTCATAGTGACCAGCAAGCAGCCTAAGATGTAAAGCCTTCGATTTTATTCGGCAACCGCAATCTCTCATGTCTGCCCCTTGTAGGCTTGCACGCGCCGACCCCTACCGCTGGAGGGAGCTGTCAATGTAAGAGATCGTCTGGCGAATGTTGTCCTGCTCGGCTATTCGTTTTTTCACCAGCTTGCAGGCGTGCAGCACGGTGCCATGATCGCGCCCGCCAAACGCATCGCCGATTTCATTCAAGGACGCTTTTGTGAGTTCGCGCGCCAGATACATCGCCACTTGACGTGGAAAAGCGATGCTGGCCGGGCGCCGCTTGCTCGTCATATCGGCAAGACGCACGTCAAAGTGTTCCGCTACGCGCCTCTGAATTTGTTCAATCGTGATCGATTGCCGTCCTTCTTCCTGCAGAATGTCCTTTAGCAGATGCTCCACGGTTTCCTTCGTCAGCTCTCTGCCGCTGAGTGATGCGAAGGAAGCGACACGCATGAGCGCGCCCTCCAGACGACGCACGTTCGTACGGATACGGCTGGCGAGGAACTGAAACACGTCTTCATGCAATTTGATCTGCATGGTGTTCGCCTTTTTTCGCAAAATGGCGAGCCGCGTTTCGATGTCCGGCGGCTGAAGCTCGGCGGTTAATCCCCATTCAAAACGCGAAACCAAGCGGTGCTCCAGATTTGCGATTTCTGAAGCAGGCCGATCGCTGGAAAGCACGATCTGTTTATGTCCATCAAAAAGTGTGTTGAACGTGTGAAAAAATTCCTCCTGGGACCGCTCCTTACCACCGAGAAATTGAATGTCGTCGATCAAAAGAAGATCGGCCTGCCGATAACGCTTGCGGAACTTGACCAAATTACTGTGCTGGATCGCGTCGATGAACTCATTGATGAATAGCTCACTGGAGACGTAGATCACCTTCACGTTTTTCCTTTTCGCCCAGACGAATTGGCCGATGGCTTGCATGAGATGCGTCTTGCCCAGACCGACACCGCCATAAATGAAGAGAGGATTGTACGTGCGCGCTGGCGCTTGCGCGACGGCGAGACTCGCAGCATGCGCGATTTCGTTGTTCGGACCGACGACAAAAGATTCAAAGGTGTTTCGCGGATTAAGTCCGGGAACGGTTGTGCCTGGCCGTGCCTCCACTTGCGGCGTGGGTAACGTTTCTGTCACGTTGGCCGAATCTTCCCCGGATGTTTGTGCGCGAGCTGCCGACGGTGCGCAAAACTTCACTGAACGTGGACCGCCGAGCGTGGAAACGATCGCATTCTGCAATGCCGACATGTAATTACTCTCGATCCAGAGCTGGTAAATATTGTTTGGAACAGTAAGTGTGATCGATTTCTCCTTTGCCTCCACTAACTCGACGGTAGAAAACCAGCGCTTAAAACTATCGGCACTTATCTGTGGCCTAAGGGCAGCCGATAATCGTTGCCACAGCTGCGCGCATTTTTTGTCCATAAGGAAGTTGTTAACAGTGTTACAGAAACGCCACATGCTCCTGTGCCATGGGAAATCGCCCGCAGCAGCCGGCCGATAATCGAGCTGCTCCCCAGTGTGATTCGGAGATCAACAATCCAAGAAAATTGTCAAAAAGGCGTAAATACGAGGGAAAATGGCTCGTGGCTTGGTGGAGTGTACGTTTGCCACGACGCTTGCGTACCGTAGCAATCAACCGTTTTCTGGGGGAGTTTACGCTGTTGTTCATTCTTGCCGCTGGAAGTTTCTCAAACATGTTCACAACTTATTCACACATGCGTTGTGGTCTTCGTCGCCAGCTGGCTTGAGACTAGAAATCAGTTGCAAACGCGACAAGAAAAAAATGAATTTAAATTTCAATTACGACCAAAAAATTTTCTTGACGGGAAAAATGCAACGCGTGTCGACGTTAAAACGGCGACACGTGTCGAAAAGATTTCATGCAACCCAAACCGCTCCCATTTGGAATTACTCAGACCAACAGACTTCGCTGGTAATTGTCTAAGGATCCTGAGTTGACCGCATTGGCCTGTGCGCGAAATTTCACGCCTCTGCAAGCGAAGTGCAACGCTCAGCAAAGTTGTAGATGCAGGCAACCGATACCGATAGCGCGCGTGTTTCGATGTGTGTGCCCCGTTTGAATTGACCCATGATTCGTCAAATTTTTTTGATCGGCTTGATCGCCTTTTTGATTTTTTGCGCGGAAAAAGCACGTGCTGCTGATGAATTGGTACCGCCTTTCGGGTTTCGTTGGAACGATTCAATGGCGCGGGTAGAGGCGGTGCTGCACGGCGCCAAAGCCAAATTGGTTTCGCGCGAAAAGAAAGAGAACCGCGAAGTCTGGACCGTGGAGGGGCTGATTCATCCCGGACTCAAACGCACCGTATTTACATTTAAAGAGAGAGCGCTCGTGGCAGTAGAACTGCAGTACGAGTACCCCGACTGGTCCATCGAACGTTACAACCAGCGAATGGGAGAAATCCGCAAATATTTTGATGAAAAGTACGGCACCGGAAAACTGGTATCACGTTCTCGCGATCGCGACACCGAGGTCATTCAAACACTGGTCGGATATCAATGGATGGTCGGGACCACGATGCTCGAGCTGTTTTATTTCTCAGCGCAACACGATAACCTCGTTTACCGGACAATTTCTGTGAATTACAAGGCGCTGTGACCGCCCGAACGCGTCTGGTAGCGAAGGCTAGATTTCAGTCGGAGTTACTCGGGCAATGATAAACCATCGTACGTCTCCACGACAATCTGATCCACGACAGCTTTCATGTCTTGCGTGCGTTCCCATGCAGCCAATTGCCGGTCCGCGCCGGTACCCTCACCGATGATCTGCTCGATGTGCGCCATTTCTCTCTCGCTGCCGAGTTCGTTGACTTCGGTCGAAACGAACTCAAGCAGCTCGTTTAGCAGGCTGCGTTCGTCCACTTCAGCCTCCTTGCCGAAATCGATTAATTTTCCGTCGATGCCGTAGCGCGCGGCGCGCCAGCGGTTCTCATCCAGGAGACGTCGCCGATAAATCCGGAAAGTGATGTTTTGGTGCAGCAGTTTGTGCAGTTTTGAAATTACCGCCTGGATAAGTGCTGCGATCGCGAGCGTGTCATCCACGCGCGATTGCGCATCGCACACTCGCACCTCCAGTGTGTCGAAGAACGGATGCAACCGGATGTCCCACCAGATTTTTTTGGCGTTGTCGATGCAACCGGTCTTAACCAGTAGCTTGCAGTAATCCTCGTATTCAGAGAGCGACTCGAACGAATCCGGAATGCCGGTTCGGGGAAAACGCTCGAATACTTTCAAGCGATAACCTTTCAGCCCCGTGTTTTGACCCACCCAGAATGGCGAGTTGACGGACAGTGCGTATATGTGCGGCAGAAAATAACGGGCTTGATTCATTACATGGATCGCCGTCTCCCGATTGGGAATGCCGACGTGCACGTGCAATCCGAAAATCAGATTCGCCCGCGCGAGCGACTGCATGTCCTTGACGATTTCCTGGTATCGCTCGCCTTCAGTAATGAGTTGATCGCGCCAGTGTGAGAACGGATGCGTTCCCATCGACGCGATTTTCAATCCGCTGCGCGCCGCCAACTCCGCCAGTTTCGTGCGCAGTTCGATGACGTGATCGCGCGCGCATCCGATGGAATCGCAAATTTCGGTGCCCAGCTCAACGACCGACTGGTGCATCTCCGGCTTGATTTGCTCTTTGAGCGTGATTTTCCCGCCTTCGAGAATTTCGTGAATATGCGAGCGCAGCTCGCGTGTCTCGGGGTCGATAATCGCGAACTCCTCTTCGATTCCCAGAGTGAACGTGTGATCCTTCATGCTCATGGCGGGTTGGGAATGTTCCTCAAAAATACGACGCTGTCATGCGGAGCGCTGAGGAGTGGCTTGTATGTGTGTGCGCGTTTGAAAGCATTCTATAGCTGCTTTTCGAGCGTTCGAACAGGTAGTTGTTGCGTGAACAGACTGGCAAAGCGTTCTGTCAAACCTTTTCAGGGTCTTGCGTTGTTATGAAACACGGAGGGGAATTTTCGTCTCGATCGAAGATTGGCGCGACAACAGCTGCTTTCATCCTCGCGATTGTTCTTGGCTACGTGGATTATGTTACAGGCCGCGAGTGGGCAATCTCGGCGTTTTACCTTCTCCCGATATCGCTTGCGGCATGGGTGGCTGGGCGATGGCCGGGATTTATTGTAGGAGTGTTGTGTACTTATTTGGCGTTCCTCAGCGACATGCTCAGCGGTCCGGCCTATCATGATCCGCTTATTCCGGTATGGAATGCGGTGATGCTGTTCGTATTCTTTGTAGTGGTCTCTTGGCTACTGACCGACTTCCGCCAGGCACATCGTCAATTAGAACAAACCGTGGCGTATCGAACCGCCGCGCTCCAGATGGAAATCGAAGAGAGAAAGCAACTCGAACACGCCCGCGACACGTTAGGTTTGCATGTTGGGCCGAGAGTCGCCGAACAGATTTTGGCGCGCGATGGCAGAGTCGGGGGTACCGAACAATACGTGACGGTAATGTTTGTGGATATACGCTCGTTTACCTCGCGTACCGCGAATTTAAATCCGCATGAAGCCGTGAGTCTTCTGAATCGCTTTCTGCACGCAATGGTTCAAGTCGTAGAAATCGAACACGGCGGAATGATCAACAAATTTCTTGGCGACGGATTTATGGCGCTCTTTGGAGTGGATGACAATCGGGACAATCACGCCGACAAGGCGTTGGCAGCAGGGCATGACTTGGAGTGGAGACTGGAACGACTTAATTCCGACCTAACCCGGCGCGGCGAACAACCCATTCGGATCGGAATCGGTATCAACAGCGGACGTGTCATCGTCGGAAGTATCGGATCTCCTGAACGAATGGAGTTCACCGTGATCGGTAGCACGGTCAACATCGCCTCACGTATAGAAGCGTTGAACAAAACCTTAGGCACCACTCTGCTTCTGAGTCGCGCGACGCGAAACGCGTTACGGCAACCGCTCGCTTTACGCGCACTGCCGCTGCAATGCATAGAGGGAGTCGAGCGACCCCTGGAGATTTTCACTCCCGAGTATGCTTAGCTCCGTTATTATTCGACATTCGTCGATCTGATCGTCAGTCTTACACGAGTTCGCCTAACGAACGTTGTGTTACCGCAGCTTGCAGGAATTTGCCCCAGCTTAGATTGTCCCGACCAGGAACGTGCTCTCGCGCCTTGCGAATAGCCATTTCGGCGACTGCTTCCACTACCCACTCGAAGTTGTGCTCGCCGATGAACGCCGCTTCGCAATCAGGGGCGGGATTGCAAAAATCAATTGCAACCGGCACGCCGTCGCGCACGGCAAACTCCACAGTGTTAAGGTCGTAACCGAGAAATTGATTCAATCGAAGAACGCCCTCCTCAACTTTTTGCAGAATTTCCTTCGGCGCATGCCACTCCGTTCGGTAACGCAGATGAAACGGATTCCGTGGCTCGTACGGCATGATCCAGACGTGGCGCTGATCGATAGAATAGCAGCGGAAATACATATCGAACTTCACTTCCTCCTGCAGCATCATCACCAATTGTCCGGTGTCGTTGTAAGCACCGAAGAATTCCTCGCGATTATGTAATCGATAGACGTTCTTCCATCCGCCACCTGCGAACGGTTTGAAGAACGCGGGCCAGCCCACATAATTGAAAATCCCTTCCCAATCGAGGGGATAGTCGAGATTTCGAAACGACTTGTCGTTTGTGTCTGCCGGCGGCTGATTTGATGGAAGCAATACCGTGCGCGGAACAGCGACGCCGATTTTCGTGGCAAGCGCGTTATTGAAGAATTTTTCATCCGCACTCCACCAAAATGGGTTGTTGACCACAGCGGTGCCGGTCAGCGCGGCGTTCTTTAGCCAGGCGCGGTAGAAGGGCACGTCTTGCGAAATTCGATCGATCACCACGTCGTATCCGCACGGCTCGCCCTGAATCACTTTGTCGATCTTCACAAACTCCGCGGCAATCTCTTTGTCGCCGGTTTTTTGATTCACCCGGTCGACAAACGCGGGCGGAAAACTGTGTTCCTGTCCAAAAAGTATTCCGATTTTTTTCATAGGTGCGCTGCTGTCATTTCGAGCGAAGCTGGAGGCAAAGTCGAGAACCTCTCGAATTTCAGACCTCACCAAGAGATGTCTCGACTTCGCATGACGTCGCACATAGCAGTCGAGTCGGGGACTCTCCTTGACACCGCGGCTACGAGCCCGGTGCACTTCGCGAGGAGCGCAATGAAGCCGTTTTAAGACTTTTGTCCAGAGCGAGCTGTTTGAATCGACGCGCTCAACCAATAAAATAGGCCATGGTCAAGAAATTACTGCACACGCGCTATCGGGTACACAACTTGGAGAAGACCATTTCGTTCTACAAGGACGTCCTCGGCCTGCAAGAGATTCGCCGCCACACCTCCGGGCGCGGGTCACAGCTCGTCTTCCTGAAAGCACCAGGCAGCGATGAAGAAATTGAGATATGTAAGTTCGATGGGAGCGGCCCCATCGTCGTCGGTCACGATCTTACGCACCTTGCCTTTGAAGTCGACGACCTGGACAAGTTCGCCAAACACGCTGCGGCAAAAGGTTATCCGTTGTCGGACGGACCACATTCGACGAACGGCGGTAGAATTGCTTTCATTGACGCACCGGAAGGTTACGAGGTCGAACTTATCGAGTACGGTAAGAAGTAATATTTTGCGCAATTCTTGCGTGGGATCTGCGCTATTCAAAATGGACCTCGCAGAACGACTTGTGACTTCCAGGCGTTCAGAATCGCAAGCCATCTGCAGCGCAGGCACTTGCGCAGGCAAACGTTTTGTCCATACTTTTCCGTCCATGATTTGGCGCAATCGAATTTGGTTCCTTTGCGCACTAATTCTGAGCTCAGCGCTAAGCGCTTGGGCACAGGACGTCGTTGATTCCGATATTGTCCGCCCGAGCGGCGTTCACGGACCGGTTCGGAAGGCAAAGGCCGTAACGCAAAAAAGCTCGGATGACGAGACCGAATCCGATGCTCCGACAGCGAAGAAGTCCAAGTCGAGTCACACTCGGTCACATCGCGCGCGTGCAAAATCGAAAGAAGAGCCGGACACAATTGCCGCGCCCACGGAGTTCACGCCAGAGGGGATACCGAAAACCAGTGCGGCTTCAGTGATCGTAGTGGACGCTAATAATGGCAGGATTTTGTATGAAAAAAATGCGGATCAGGTACGACAAGCGGCAAGCACACAAAAATTGCTGACTGCGCTGATCGTGGCAGAGACGGGTTTTCTCGATCGCCCAGTGACGGTGCAATCGATCGATTCAATGTGCGACCCGGTGAAGCTGGGAATCAAGCCTGGCGAGACTTATCAGCGGATGGATCTGTTACGAGCCCTACTGGTGAAAAGTCCCAATGACGTCGCACGATGTCTGGCGCGCGATAATGCCGGGAGCATCGACGCATTTGCCCAAATGATGAATCGACGCGCGGTGCAACTCGGGGCTGTGCATTCGCACTTTATGAATCCGAATGGCCTGCCGCTGCCGGGACAATATTCGAGCGCTCGCGACCTCGCGATTATAGCGCGCGCTGCGTACGCGAACCCAACCATCCGTTCAATCGTCTGTCTCCCGCAACTTGTCTTCCGTTATGCGAATGGTCGCACGCGCGAGCTTGAAAACACGAACAAGCTTCTCCGCCGGCTGCCTTACTGCAATGGCATGAAGACTGGTTACACTGACGGTGCGGGCAAATGCCTGATCGCAAGTGGGACGCGTCCCGGCAAGGACGTAATCGTTGTTGTACTGGGCGACAGCTCCAGCCGTGTGTGGCGCGATGCCACCGCCCTGCTGTCGTGGGGCTTACTGTTGTAGATTTCACCGCCTGGATCCTTTAACTCGCGCCGCGCCACGCGACGCGCTCGAGCTGCCCTTGGATCACATGTGAGGAAAACAACGAATGACGGAGAGGTGGCGCCATTAAAATGCGAACAGCCGACGACGGGATTCGAACCCGTGACCTACGGTTCTAAGAACCGTGAATGCTCCGGTATAGTGCGGAGGAGCACCACATGTCGCGGCCCGATGCTCGCAGCGTTGTGCTGCAAACCAACGCGGCAATTATGAGTGTTGTCGGATAGTTCAATTCCGCACGTTCATATCATTTTGGCGTTGCCGTGTGGAGAGCAAAAGAGACAGAATCCGCCCATGAAAACGAATACTCTGTCCTTAATTCTTATTCCCCTGCTCACATGCTTCGCGTCTTTGCGACCGGCAGAGGCGGTAGATCCGCCGCCGGACGGAGGCTATCGCGGAGGCAATACCGCGGAAGGATCTAATGCGCTTTTTAGCGTCGCCGGCGGCGGCTTTCACAACACGGCCGTCGGCGATAGTGCGCTCCATGACACCACGGTGGGCGACAACAACACGGCCACGGGCTACCACAGCCTCCTTAGCAACCGCGGCAATCAAAATACAGCCACCGGTGCTTTAGCTCTCGCGAACAATAATTTTGGCAAAGAAAACACGGCCACCGGTTTTCAAGCGCTTCTTATCAATACCACCGGCATCCGCAACACGGCCACCGGGGAATCGGCGCTGGAGCGTAACTCCACCGGCAACAACAACACTGCCACCGGTTTGTCAGCACTCCATGACAACACCACCGGCGACAACAACACCGCCACCGGTCTTAATGCGCTTTTCAAAAATATCACCGGCCAGGGCAACACTGCCACCGGATCCAGTGCGCTTCAGAGCAACACCACCGGCTCTTTCAACACGGCCATCGGCTTTAACACGCTTTTTAACAACACGACCGGCAGCAATAACACGGCTATCGGCCTTCGGGCGGGACTAAATTCGACAACTGGTGAGAACAACATCTATATCGGGGCGGGGATGTTCGGCGTCCCTGGACAAAGCAATCACACCTATGTTCGCAATCTTAACATAACCTCTGTAAGCGGTGGTGGCGCTGACACGGTTACGGTGGACTTGGGCACGGGATTAATTGGTCACTTAAGTTCCTCGCGCCGCTATAAGCAAAACATCGAGCCAATGGATAATACGAGCGAAGCTGTCTACAGGCTTCGCCCAGTTACATATCGTTACAAAAAGGATATTGATCGGACTCAGTCGCCTGCCTTTGGCCTCGTTGCTGAGGAAGTAGCACAGGTGAACCCGGCTCTCGTTGCGCATGACGCCAACGGACAGCCTGAGAGCGTACATTACGAGATGGTGAACGCGATGTTGCTCAACGAGTTTCTCAAAGCGCATCGGCGAATGGAAGAACAAGACAAGCGAATTGAGGAATTAACAGCACAGTTAAAACAGCAAGCTGCGCAGATTCAAAAAGTGAGCGCACAGTTTGAACTGAACAAACCTGCGCCGCAAACCGTTCTGAATGATCAGTAGGAAGCGCCAACGGTGAAAGACTGGGGAAATCGTCGCTGACGATCTTAGCAAAGCCGGATGGAGTTGGAGTGTGTCTCAGCGGTGGATTTAGAAGGTCGAACAATCTGGATTACTGACGCACATCGCGGCGACGGAAAGCGGTTCATTGTGCGCGCAGATGAAAAGCTGAGTGCGCTTGTTGGACTGGAATCCGCGATTCCATTCGTTCAACAGCTTCGATACCGACCTTAAAGGAACGGCAGGGGTAGGACTAAGGTCCAATATGCGGGTCGTGAATTTATCTTGACTGCGTAACGAGAAAATCTCGAAACTTTGGTCACTCAACGGATTCGAATCAGGCGGAGGACATTTCCCCGCTAGGTTCTTCGCCCCTTCCGGACCCGCAGTTGGAGAATCAACGCGGCGGGGAAACAGAAAGAAATGGAGAAAAATATCAGGAAAAAGCATTGGCTATCGCTGGCGCTCGCCAGCTTTGGTTTAATACTCATTTTCAGCCCAGTGGCCGTTTCAGCTGATCCGCAGGTGTTCGAAGCGTCCGGTGCCACGCCAGCGGATATCCAGACCGCGGTAGGCGCGTTCAGGAATTTTTTGGGACCCAACAGGGGAATAGGCGGGCACTTTCCCGATGGCCGCCGTGAGATCAACTGGGACGGGGTTCCAGACGCTCGCTCCGCACCGAACCTCTTGCCGGCGAATTTCTTCAACAGTAACTCGCCGCGCGGGGCCCTATTCTTCACACCAGGAACAGGGTTTCAGGTGAGCGCCAACCTTGTCAACCCAACAAACACTCCGGTCAGATTTGGAAATATCCACCCTGTCTATCCCGCGCTATTTAGCGTGTTCAGTGAGCAGAGGCTCTTCACCGCTTTGAATAGCACCATCACGGAACAACTTTTCTTTGTACCTGACGACACTACACAATCGGCAACGAGCAAAGGGTTCGGCGCCGTGTTCACCGACGTGAATACTGCCAATAGCACGAAGATCGAATACTTCGATGTTAACGGTAACCTGCTCTTTAGCCGGAACGTATTGCCCGGACCTACCAATCGCGGAAGCCTTTCGTTCTTGGGAGTCGGGTTTGATATAGATAGCGTCTTTATGGTCCGAATTAGGTCTGGCAATCGCATCTTGAAAACACCCAACCGAGATGTCGTCGTCATGGATGATTTTATTTATGGCGAACCCCAAGCTTTGCATCCGTGCCCGCCGGCTGCAACGCTCGTCGCAACGAACCCCACCTACTCCTGTGGCGGGACGTGCTGGGGCCATATCAGCGGGACCGGCCTCGCCCCGAACGCGGCGGTAAACACCTTCGCCCCCGGCCTGCTTGGAACCGGTTTTGCCGACTCGAACGGAAACTTCGACAGCGACATTTTCCTTTCCTGCGGCGCTGGCTGGTCAGGGCTCCACGCCACCTCGACCACTGCGACGAACCAGCCGATCACGTCGAACAGCGTCGACAGCCCCTGCAACTAGCTCAGATCGACGCCGCGTTTGTCGTTGCGTGGGCGGACTTCGTAAACGTGGATTGAATGCACGGCCGTTGGCTTCATCGATTGGTTAGGTCGCTCACTCGCGCAAAGGATAGACATCGTCTCGCCGCATGTTTACAGCGCCGTACGCATGCTTCAACGAATTCCGCGTCTGTCACAATAATGACTGTTTCTCCTTCATCGGTCTCGGGGCGACTCGATGCAAGCGTGCTCAAACAAGCACATGAAAGCGTTCCGACTATCGGGCCGCCAGATTCTTGTAGAGCTTTCCGTCCTTCATGATCACTAGAAAGTTCTTGGCGGGGTCTTCGATCAGTTTGATGTTTTCTAACGGGTTGCCATCGACAAGCAGCAGATCAGCCAGAGCGCCTTCTTCGACGACGCCCAACTT